>NZ_WASP01000005.1:0-155135 GCF_009712225.1 Desulfovibrio sp.
CTTCCTTGATGGCGATGGAGTTCACCTTGTTGCCGTTGTATTCCACCTTGGTGGGACGCACAGCGGCGGTGGGGCAAGCAGACACGGCCAAAGGAATTTCGCACAGCTGGTCAGCCCATTCGTGGTCGACCATCGGGGGCTTGCGGTGGATACCCACAAGGCCGATGTCCGAGCAGTGCACGGCGCCGCACATGTTGATGCAGCAGGCAAGCGCGATGCGCACGGGGGCGGGCAGACGCATGGACTTGAAGTCTTCAAACACGGCGTCCATCACGGCCTTAACCGGGCCAGAGGCGTCGGTCGCGGGGGTGTGGCAGTGCACCCAACCCTGGGTGTGCACCATGTTGCTGATGCCAGCGCCGGTGCCGCCCACGGGGAACTTGAACGAGCCACCGTTAAACTTGCGGCTGTTCAGGTCGTCGCGAAGGGCCTTCATGCCGGCTTCGCTGTCCACCATGAATTCAATGTTGTTACGGGTGGTCCAGCGCAGGTAGCCGCCACAGTGCTTGTCGGCGATGTCACACAGCTCACGGATGTGAGTGATGGACATGGTACGGGTACCACCCACGCGAACGGTAAAGCACTTGTCGCCGCTTTCGGCCACGTGCACGAGCACGCCGGGCTCCAGAATTTCGTGATAGAGCCACTTGCCGAAGTTGTTCTTGATCACCGGCGGGAAGTATTCATTATACTTATGGGGTCCGATGTCAGTAATGCGGCCTTCCATCGGTTTTGCGGGATTGTACCCGGAAGAAATAAAAGCCATGTTCTTCTCCCCCTTTGACTAGCGTTGATGGCGTTTGCGGTAAGCAGCGAGGTCGCGGGTCCAGCCGCCGGGCACTTCTTCTTCCTTGAAGAAGATGTACGGGTTGGAACGCGGTTCCTTCACATGGTAGGCAGCGGCGGGAGTGTCGGTGACTTCCAGCAGCTTCTGGAACGACAGGCGCTTCATGGTTTCACCCACGCGCTCGCGGTTCTTGCCTTCTTCCATCCACCAGTCCCAAATCTTTTCGATGACTTCTTTCACGTCATCGTAAGGGGCTTCACAGGAGACGAAAGGCACGAGCAGCGAACCCATCTGGGCGCCGTCCACCACGGGAGCCTTGGCGCCCACGAGGATGCTCGCGCCGCGTTCGTCACCGATGTGCAGAGCGCGGGGCATGGTGTTGATGCAGTGCATGCAGCGCACGCAGTCGGCGGTCTTGATGGAAAGCTTGGAGCCGTCCCACTTCATGCACTTGGAGGGGCACAGGTCAACGACTTCCTTCTGGATGTCGAACTTGCCCCAGTCACGACCGGAGTGAGCGCCAGCGTTGGGGGCGAATTCGCCGCCCACGTAGCCCTTCACGGCGTCCTGGTCGATCTTGATGTCGTCCTTCCAGGTACCGACAACGGCAAAGTCAGAGCGCGCCATGGCGCACACGCAGCCGTTGGGGCAACCGTCGAACTTGAACTTGAACTTGTAGGGGAAGGCGGGGCGGTGCAGTTCGTCCTGATAGTCCATGGTCAGCTGGTAGCACATGTCCTGCGTGTTGTAGCAGGCATATTCGCAGCGCGACTGGCCAAGGCAAGATTCAGGGGTACGCAGGTTGGAGCCCGAACCACCCAAGTCAACGTTCATGTTGTGGGTCAGTTCGTGGAAGATTTCTTCCAGCTGGGCAGTCTGGGTACCGAGCAGCACGATGTCACCGGTGGAACCGTGCATGTTGGTCAGACCGGAACCACGCAGATCCCAAATGTCGCACAGGTCGCGCAGGAACTTGCTGTGGTAATACTTACCGGAAGGCTGTGCCACACGCATGGTGTGGAAGTGAGCCACGCCGGGGAACATTTCGGGCTGGTCGCAGTAACGGCCGATAACGCCGCCGCCGTAACCGAACACGCCGACGATGCCGCCGTGCTTCCAGTGTGTTTCCATTTCGTTGTAGGAAAGCTCAAGCACACCCAGAAGGTCTTCAGGGCAGTCCACAGGGATCTGATAATCAAGACCCTTGGGGTTCTGGGCCCGATAGGCCGCCTCCTGTTTGATGTCGGACACAAAGCTCGGCCAAGGGCCGCTTTCAAGCTGGTCCAACAAGGGGGTTGCATGTTTCGCCATTGCCATACCTCCACATGGTTTGTTTGTATCACGCGCTCGCGTGACGTGCCGGTCAACTGCGGCGATCCGGTGCGGCAATCCGGGGAATGGGCGCGAAATCGCTGCCCATGCAGGTGGTAAAACTACCCGCCTGCACACGCATACCGACTAAATCGGCATACGCCCGCCCCGTAAAATCGGGACGCCCCAGGGGATCGCGGATAACGGACGTGCATGGGCCTCCGACCGTCAGGCCGCAACGCGGTCAAAACACTGCTTAGCCCATTTTCAACATAATGACAACCGGGGCGGCATGATATACACAAAAGGCGCGAGAATACCCGTCGATCAAGGCTTTGCGACACAAAGCACTAGAACACAGCATGCCAAAATCATTACTTTAGGCCTTGTGGAGGGGCACTTTTTTGGGGCAAAAAGCAACTTTTTTCTTAAATATTGCACTTTTTTTCACAACTCTTGCAACCACCCTTGGCAAAGCATCCTGTTGCGCGTATACTGGTATAGTATTGTGCGGGCGCACCGCACCAACACACGGCCATTCAGGGCCGCAGATTCGCAAAGGCTATCCTTATAATGAAAGACCAGCTTGGATTGTACTATCACCCGCAGGCGGGTAATGCCCAGTCACGCGTGTATGTGCGACGTGGGCCTGACGGAGAAGTTGAATTTCGCCTCTGGCGTGCCGACCACCCAGAAGTGTGGGAACGCCACCCCTGGCTGAGCATGGCCGTGGTGCGCAGCGCTGCCCGCATGTACCAGCAGGAACGCAACCCCGAGGCCGACCCCATGCTGCTTTACGACATCGCCGTGGCGCGTGCCCTGCTGCAGGAGAACGAAGCGTGAACGGACGCTGGCTGTTGGCCAACCGCGACTTTCTCGTACGCGATCTGGTGCGCGACTATTGCACCGTCTACAGCCTGTTGGCCGACCAGCGCCACCGTTTTGATGTGGATGGAGCCGTTTCATATACCGCCCTGCGCGACCTTCTTGGTGAGGCAATGCGCAAGGGGGTATTCTGGCGGCTCAAAGACACGGCACACCATCTCTTCCGCAACAGCCCCGGCATAGAGGCCGTGGCCCCCGGCGGCATGCCCTCTCTGGAACTGCCCCCACAGGGGGATATTCCCACCGAAAGCGGCAACGCGGCAGAGCAGGAACAGATCAAGGCCCTGCGCCGCCATGCAGACAATGTTCTGCCCGGCGGAGCCGGTGCACAAAAAGCGCTGGAAGGCCTCATCGACTGGTGCATCGGCTACGCCTTTCACGAATGCGCCAAACTGAAGGAAGACGCCTTTCAGGGCCAGCACTACGCCAACAGGCTTATCCAGATTTCGCGTATTCCTGCCGTTACAGCAGACATGTACAATCCCCTGCGAGGCCTCGGCGGTCAGACGTCCGAAAGCTCCTCTCGCGAACTTTCGCGCATCATGCACGTTCTCGCCCATGGCCTGCGCCTGCTTGCCAGCTATCTGGCTGTAGAACGCCACAATGCCCATCTGGCCCGCTGGCTTGCCAGCGAAGAAGACTTTGCCCGCCGTATCTTTGGTCAGTCTTACGACCACCTGCTGGCCTCACTCTACGGCAACGACCGCGAACGCCTTTACCTCATGGCTGCCAGAGACTTTCTGCATGCTGGCCGTCGCGAACCCGCCCGCGCCCTGCTTGCCAAGGCCCATCAGGGTGGCAGCCTGGGGCTGGAAGGCCTGACCCTGCTGCGCGAGCTGGACAGGGAAGCAGCCTCGGAATGCGGGGGGTCTGGCATCTGCGCCGCCTGCGGCAAGAAAAACTCCTTACCCTGCCTGCCCTTTCTGGCTGGTCAGGGCCGTGGGTGTGCATGACGGTCAGACCGTATCTGCCTTTTCTCATTGCCCTGCTTTGCTGTGTTCTGCTGAGCGGCTGTGGTTCGCGCTCCTGGCACAAAGGCGGCGTGCCGGGCAGCCGTCCCTACACGGTGCGCGGCAAAACCTACTATCCCCTCAAGTCTGCCAGAGGTTTTGTGGAAGAAGGCACGGCCTCATGGTACGGCCCCGGTTTTCACGGCAAGACCACAGCCAACGGTGAAACTTACAACCAGTACGCCATGACGGCGGCCCACAAGATATTGCCGCTGGGAACCCAGGTGCGCGTCACGCATCTGGGCAACGGGCGTTCCATCATCGTGCGCATCAACGATCGTGGCCCCTTTGTGGATGACCGAGTCATCGACCTTTCGCGCGCGGCGGCCACCCGCCTCAATGTGGTGGGGCCGGGCACGGCCCGCGTGCGTGTGCAAAGCCTTGGCGGGGTGGAGCGCATGCAGGACGACGGGGATCTTACGGGAGAATTTTACGTGCAGGTGGGGGCCTTTGCCGACCGCATAAATGCCGACAACCTCATCAGCATTCTTTCCCAGAGCGGCAACAAGGGAAGGCTTGTATATGGCAGCAACAACATGTGGAACGTGCAGGTGGGGCCGTGGCCGGATTCGTTTGGCGCGCAGCGTCAGCTTGACGTGTTCCGGGGCATGTATCCCGGGGCCTTTGTGGTGGGAGACAAATAGCTGCAGCGCCTGACTGCCCGCCGAGGGTCTGCCCTCTGCCCCTGACACAGCTCTGCGCTCAAAAAGCAAAAAACCCCGCTCGCGCGGGGTTTTCACATTTTCAGAGCGGGGCTTGCTGTTACAGGTTGGCAGCGTACCAGTCGCCCGCAAGGCGCAAGCCCTGACGCACGTCAAACTGCGGGTTGTAACCCAGCAGGGTTTGGGCGCGAGAGATGTCGGCAAGCGAGTGGCGCACGTCGCCAGCGCGGTAATCGCGGTGAACGCACTCGGCACCCATCACTTCAGGCTTGTGGCGGGCCACTTCTTCCTTGATGAGGCCAAACAGCTCATTAAGGGTGGTGCGCTGGCCAAAGGCCACGTTGTAAATCTTGTTGCTGGCGTCGCCCTGGGCAAAACTGGCCAGCAGGTTGGCCTGCACAACGTTGTCGATGTAGCAGAAGTCGCGGCTGGTTTCGCCATCGCCGTTCACGAATACGGTTTCCTGCTTGATGAGGCTGGCAAACCACTGGGGAATAACGGCAGCATAGGCCCCGTAGGGGTCCTGACGCTGGCCAAACACGTTGAAGTACCGCAGCCCCACGCTGGAAAAGCCGTAGCAGCGGTGGAACACGTCGGCGTACAGTTCGTCCACATACTTGGTGACGGCATAGGGCGAGAGCGGGCTGCCGATCTTGTCTTCCACCTTGGGCAATTCGGGCGAATCACCGTAGGTGGAGGAAGAAGCGGCGTACACAAAACTTTTTACACCCGCGTCGCGCGCGGCCACCAGCATGTGCAGGTAACCGGTGATATTGCAGCTGTTGGACAGCAGGGGATCGTCAATAGAACGCGGCACGGAACCAAGGGCGGCCTCGTGCAGAACGTGCTGCACACCCTTGCAGGCGGCGTGGCAGGTTTCGATATCGCGAATATCGCCTTCAATGAAGGTAAAACGGCTCCACGCCTCGGGGCCAACGATGTCGCGCACCATGTCCAGATTCTTCTGGTAGCCGGTCATAAAGTTGTCCAGCCCGACAACGGTCTGCCCAAGCTTGAGCAGCTGTTCCAGCAGGTTGGAGCCAATAAAGCCCGCCACGCCAGTGATAAGCCAACGCGAAGGTTCGGCGGTCATGGATTTGGTAAGTTCGGAATACGCGCTCATGTGTTGCGTCCTGTTTTCAGATTTTCGGCCTGCGCCTGTGCCATACGGCAGGGGGCATGCCCACCAAGCTTTTACCCTGTAGCCGTGCGACTGTAAAGCCAGCCCCGGTTCCACAACTCGCATACCCGAGAACTGTGGCCCCTTTTCATAACACGGTTGTAATGCTATAGGCTTGCCCATGCGACACTAGCCCTCAGGGCAAGCGCGGAACAAGGGAGAGCGCCAAGCATGAAGATCATTGTTCTGGGCAACCAGGCAAAAGCCATGAGCAATTTCTGGAGCGTGCTCATCCGCCACATGCGCCGTGCGGGGCATGATGTGGTTTGCTGCGCCCCGCCGGGAGACACCGACGCCGAGGCGGCGCTGGCTGCCCAGGGCGCACGTGTGCGCCACTATTCGCTGGACAGAAAGGGCCTTAACCCCCTGAGCGACCTGCGCACCACGCTGGAGCTTTTCAAACTTTTCAGGGATGAAAAGCCCGATCTGCTTTTTGCCTCTACCATCAAGCCTGTCATCTATGGCTGCATGGCCGCCCGGGCTGCTCGCGTACCTCATATTTACGCTACCATCACGGGCCTTGGCTACGCCTTTGAGGCAGACTCGTTCTTCAAAAAATTAGTCAACCGCCTGGGCCGCCTGCTTTACCGCGCGGCACTCTCTGGAGCAGAAGGCGTGTTTTTTCAGAATCAGGACGACATAACGGTTTTCCGCCAGTCGGGCATTCTTGGTTCCAGCGCCCGCGTGCTCACCGCGCGGGGAACGGGTGTGGATACCAAACGTTTCGCTCCCAGCCCTTTTGCCGACTACACCGATCAGGGCACCCTGACCGGTCCGCCGGTTTTTCTGCTGGTGGCGCGACTGCTTGAGGCAAAAGGCCTGCCGGAATACGCCGAGGCGGCGCACATGCTCAAGGGCCGCTACCCCGATGCGCGTTTTCAGGTGCTTGGCCCGCCAGAAAAAGGCCTTGGCAGCGTGAGCCTCGAGCAGGTGCAGAGCTGGCAGCAACAGGGCAGCATCGAATACCTTGGCGAAACCCGCGACGTGCGCCCCTATGTGGCAGCAGCCCATGTACTTGTGCTGCCCTCGTGGCGCGAAGGAACGCCCACCTCCATCATGGAAGGCATGAGCATGGGCCGCCCTGCCGTGGTAACAGACGCGCCGGGCTGCCGCGAGGTTGTGCGCCCCGGCGTCAACGGCTATCTTGTGCCCATACGCGATCCGCAGGCGCTTGCCAGCGCCATGGAAGCCTTTATCACCTGCCCGCAGGACATTGCCCGCATGGGACAGGCAGGGCGAGAACTGGCCCTGAGTGAATTTGACGCCGAAAAAGTGGCTGCGCGCATTCTTGAAGACATGCACGTTCCCGCCATTGAGGACACACTATGATAAGCACTTACCGCATGGCCCTCTTGCAGACGCTTGACCTGGTCTGCATTCTGCTGGCCCTCAGCATTACCGGTTTTTTGACGGTAGAGCCGGATCTGAGCATTTTTCACGACTACACGGGCGCCACGCTCTTTACGATCTTTTTCTACATGCTCTTTTTCTACATTCTTGATGCCTACAGCGTGGGCAACGAGGATTTCAAGGAAACCGTAGGCCGTGTGCTTGTGGCCTGCCTTCTGGGCATCATTTCTTCGGCCACCGCGTCCTACGCTTTTCAGCACTGGCGCTTTGACCGCGAGACCGTGGCCATGCTTTTCATGATGTCGCTCTGCTTTTCACTGGGCTGGCGCTGGATATACCACCTCAACGCCGAAAAACTCACCCACCCCCTGCGCATACTGCTGGTGGGTGTAGACCGCGCGGGCAAGGTACGCCAGCTGCTGGCCGAAGGCCTGCCCAAGGCCGAGATTCTTGGCTATGTGGGCGAACGCGATCAGGGCCCCGACGCTGGACCGTGCCTTGGCGCGCCCTTTATGGCGCTGGATATTGCCAAGGAAAAGCAGGCCACCATGATTCTGCTGCTGCCCGACGCGCCCATTGACGACGACATAGCCCGCGACCTGCTTGAAGCAAAGCTGCGCGGCAGCATGGTTGTAGACATCCGCAGCTTTTACGAACATGTGGTGCAGCGCCTGCCGCTCTCGCAGATCAACGACGAATGGCTGCTGCAGACCGAGGGCTTTTCGCTCAATACCCGCGGCTCGCTGCGCCGTCTCAAGCGCGCGCTTGACGTGCTGATTTCGCTGCTGCTGCTCATACCCGCTGCGCCCATCATGCTGATCACGGCCATTATTGTGCGGCTGGAGTCTCCCGGCCCGGTCATTTACAAACAGGACCGCGTGGGCCTTTTTGAAAAGGAATTTACGGTCTACAAATTCCGCTCCATGCGCGCCGATGCGGAAAAGAACGGAGCCGTGTGGGCCAGCGCCCAGGACGCCCGTGTGACCAAGTTTGGCAAGTTTATCCGCAAGGTACGCATAGACGAACTGCCCCAGATATGGAACATCCTTAAAGGGGACATGAGTTTTATCGGCCCCCGGCCCGAGCGCATGGCCTTTGTGCGCCAGCTCAAGGAAAGCATACCCTACTATACCCTGCGCCACACTGTTAAGCCGGGGCTCACGGGATGGGCGCAGGTATGCTACCCTTACGGCGCCTCCGAAGAAGACGCGCGCCGCAAGCTGGAATATGACCTGTACTACATCAAGAACATGTCCATCCTGCTGGACATCAACATTGTCTTTAAAACCGTAGGCGTAGTGCTCTTTCCCAAGGGCGCGCGCTAGCAAGCCCTGCCCAGGACAAATTGCGCAAACAGAAATCCCCGTGAGCAGACCTCACGGGGATTTCTTCTGCTTTACAAACCGCAGAGCTAAGACAGCGCCGCTGCAATGCGCTCGGTAGATTCCTTAATATATCGCGCAAAGTTGTTGCCGCTGATGGCTGGTGAAAACAGATAGCCCTGAATGATCTTGCAGCCGTTTTCAGCCAGGAATTCGGCCTGCTCCCGTGTTTCCACGCCCTCGGCCACTGTGGCCATGCCCAGACCATTGGCCAGGGTAAGCACGGTTCTGACCAACTCGTTGGAAGCGTTGGCGGGCGCATTGATGCCGTCAATGAAGGACTTGTCGATCTTGAGGCTGGCAATGGGCAGGGTGTGCAGATAGTAGAGCGATGAATAGCCCGTACCAAAATCGTCCAGATAGATCTTTATGCCCTGCTCGCTCAAGGCGGCGATAGCCCGCGAGGCCTCGGCCATGTTGGACATGAAGGCAGTCTCGGTTATTTCGATGCCAATATGCTCCGGCCGCACATCCTCGCGCCCCAGCACGTCCAGCACATCATCCACAAATGATTCGGCAATGATGCTGCGACCAGACATATTGACCGCCACCCGCACATTGCCCAACCCCTGATCCTTCCATTCTCGATGCTGCCTGCACGCACGGCGCAGCACGTACATGTCGAGCCGCCGCACGAGCCCGGTTTCTTCTGCCAGAGGAATAAAGACAGCTGGCGACACCCAGCTGCCGTCGGGGCGTTTCCAGCGCACCAGGGCCTCGCAGCCTGCCAGTGATTTTTCGGCAATGCTGATCTTGGGCTGGTAGTAGACATCAAATGCGGCGCTGTCCATGGCTCTGAACATTTCGGTTTCGAGGGCCATACGGTCATTGGCGGCCACGGTCAGATCTTCGGTAAAGAAGTCATAGGTGTTCTTGCCCTTGGCCTTGGCCCTGTACATGGCAAGATCTGCGCTTTGCAGGAGCGCCTCCATGGTGCCGCCGTTGTCCGGGTAACAGGCAATGCCAATGCTGGCGCTGAGGTATATGGAATAATCATCCACATAAAAGCAGCGGTTAAGTGAGCACAGCACGTTCTTTGCCAGCGCTTCAATCTGGTTTTTGCTGTGCACCCTGCCTGCAACAATTACAAATTCATCGCCCCCGGTTCGGGCCACGCAGTCATCCTGCCGCGCAAGATAGGTCAGCCGCTCTGCGGCCTGGCGCAACAGCTTGTCGCCCAGCGAATGCCCAAAGCTGTCGTTGACCTGTTTGAACCGGTCAAGATCTATAAGCAGAACCCCCACCATACCGCCGGTGATGCTGGCCTCGCGCAGGGCATCCAGCAGTTTTTCTTCGGTCAGCGACTTGTTGGCCAGCCCGGTGAGCACGTCGTGGTTGGCTCTGTAGGCCAGTTCCTTTTCCATGGCCGAACGTTCAGAAATATCCAGCAGCGAAATAACAGAGAGCCCGCTGCCCGGTATCCTGGCCAGCGTCACGAGCACGTTTGCGGTTTTGCCGCCGTGCGTGATGAGCTCTGTTTCAAACTTTTCGCGGGTATGGCTGGCATCTGCTGCAAAGAGCTGCTGCGGGGCAAACAGGCTTTTGCTCAGGAACCTGCTTATGAACAGCTTGCCCTCAATTTCATCAGAAGGCAGGCCCACCAGATTGGAAAACTCCGTATTGGTCAAAAAGATCAGCCCCGTACTGCTGATAACCGCCGTGGCTGTGCCCGTGTTCATGAACAGGGTCTTGTAGCGTTCTTCCGACCGTTGCAGCTCCTGACGGGTTGTCTCAAGATCAGTGATATCCACGAACGATTCCAGATAAATTTCCTCACCGTTCATCTGAATGGCGCGTACAGACTTAACAATAGTTTTCTGCGTGCCGTCGGTAGCCACCAGTTTGCCAGCCAGCAATTCGGCCCTGGAGTGCCCGTTGACCATGGGGCACAGGTCTACCCCCCTGGGGCAGACAAATTCGTGGCAGGCCTTGCCCACAATTTCTTCCGTGGGCAGGCCGATAAATTTCTGGGCAAAGGCGTTGATGCTGCGAATTTTCAGGCTACCGGGCTCTATGGTGATAACACCAGCCTGCAGGGTATCGAGCGTTTGCTGCAAAAACTTTTCGTTTGATTGCAGGGCATCGATCATACTGTTGATCTTGAGAGAAAGATCAAAGATCTCGTCGTCGCCTCCAATCTCTATTTTTTTCAGTGTCGTGCTGCTTTTTTCTATGTGCTGCGCCTGACGCTGCATGGATAGTATGCGCCGTAGTATCTGCTTTTCCGTAAAATACAGAAAGGCCACCAGCATGCTCATGCCGGTAATGACAATGAGAATGAAATTCTGCATGAACATGCGCTTGCCGAGCTGCGCTATCTCCCTGTCCGTGACAAGGCGCAGACAAAAGGCAGAACAGTCAAACACATCACGTACTACAGAGTACGAATTGACCGCACCGTCTTCGCGCACAGTTTTAAATCCTGTTACGTCATCCGCCGCTGTGGGCACAGTGTTGAACACATCCACCGGCAGTATGGAAAAGTGCAGAAGGGTGTCGTGCTCAGCATCCCTTATAAATTCCGCGTCCATGGCGCGCGTCATAAAGACCACGCCGTTGGGCGGCAGCAGCATGGCAGTATCGCGTATTTTCTGGGCTGCCATTATATGCGGCACGCCGCCGATCATCAGTATGCCTTTCATGCCTTCATCGGCGCTGCTCATAAGCTTGCGGGTCAGCAATGCAAAAAGTCTTTGCGCTTCGCCCGATTGGCCCGGTGCCCAGTTTTCCGTTGCGTCTTCTACAAAGGCCGCGTGCACCCCCTCCCTGTCGTAATAGGCAATGGAAGACAGGTTGAGCTTCACAAGCATTTGTTGCTGCAAATTTGTTTTGACAAACTCGGGATCCATATACTGCATGAACCGGTAAGCATCGTCCCAACAGGCCCAGTCCACAGCGATATGACCTATCTGCACCTGTTGGGCATTAATGTGGTTGCGCAACTGCCGCATTTTTTCGCTTGAGGCATTGCCTTCAATGGTTTCTACCCCGCGCACAACGACAATTTCAGACGTAATGTATGAAATCATTATGAACAGGCCCACAATGGCCGCGCAAACAATAATGGAAAGATGCTTTATGCGCATAGGGAACCTGCCGGGCATTGGGCGCACGCAACACCGCCCTCAGGCATAAGGCGAAGCAAGGGATGCCCACCCGATGTGTGTGGAGAAACAGAGATGATGCGGCAAGGCCCGGTGCTCCCGGCTTGCCATTCCGCTGGCAACATTCGCATACCCTCTCCCGAAATATCTGGAAAAAGCACTGCCGCATTGGCGGATTCAATGATTACTGTTTTCAAGTTACCCTTTTACCCAAAATATTTCCACATATTGGCAGGCCATTTATTGGGCAGAGGTCGCAAAAAAGCCCGCGCTGGGCGGGCTTGCATAAAAAAACAAAATTTGCAGTGCAGCTTCGTCAGCCGATGCTGGGTTGACGTGACACCAGCTCTTCGAGCACCACGGCATCGGCAGGCAAAAAACCCAGGGCAAAAGCCTCCTGCGGTTCTACCCAGCGCAGGTTCTGCCCTTCCGCACCGCAGGGTTCGCCCGCAAACTCGGTCACATGAAAAAAGTAGATGCGCACGCCAAAACCGCGCTCTTCATATTCGTGGTCAAGACTTTTCCAGAACACGGCCTGCCGCACCCCGATGCCCAGCTCTTCGGCCAGCTCGCGCTTCAGGGCATCCAGCGGGCTTTCGCATGCTTCAAGCTTGCCGCCGGGAAATTCCCAGTACCCTTCCAGAGGTTTGTCACTCAGCCGCTGGCTGGCCAGAAACCTCTTGCCACGCCAGATGATGCCGGCTGCTACTTCTATATGCTGCATTAATTCCTCCGCATGGGGCCAGGGCTAGTCCTGATCCACATTCCACTTTGCCCGCGTGGCCGCCATGTTGTCTTCAAGAACGGTCATTTCTTCCAGTATGGCCTCACTGCGCTGCTTGCAGGCTTCAAAGGTCTTGAGCAGATCGCTTGAACGCGCATGGTCGGCATAAACATCGGGGTCGGCCAGCTGGGCTTCCACGGTGCCCTGCTCTTCGAGCACCGCGGCAAACTCGGTTTCAAGCGCCTCGTACCTGCCCAGCAGGGGCTTCAGTTCCTTGTGCAGGGCGTTGCGCTTGTCGGCCTGCTCACGCTTGATGCGCTTCTGCTCATCACGAGAGAGAGGCTGCGCCAGCGGCGCTTCTTCCTGCTTGCCCCGTGTACCAGCCTGCCCGCCAAAGATGGAAGGCGCAAGCTCGTCGCCGCCAGTAGCGCTCTGCCGGGCGCGTCGGTTTTCATCGTAAGATGCAAAATCAGGAAAGACCGTCAGGCCTTTTTCGTTGAGTTCCCAAGCCTCTGCCCCCACCTGCGAGAGCAGCCAGCGGTCATGGGCAACCATGAGTAGGGTTCCGTTGAACTTTTGCAGTGCGCTTACCAGGGCTTCGCGGCTTTCAAGGTCAAGGTGGTTGGTGGGTTCGTCAAGCAGCAAAAAGTTGCAGCGCTTCAAAAACAGCGTACCAAGCACAAGGCGGCTTTTTTCACCGCCCGAAAGAGCGCTCACCTGCCTGTCAAAATACTCCTGCCCCAGCATAAAGAGGCCGAGCACGCTCATGAGCTCTTCTTCCGTGGTGCGCGGGTCAGAAAGACGGCGCAGCTCGGCGAGCACGGTGGTATCGCCGCGCAGGGTGTCCATCTGGTGCTGTGTGTAGTAGCCCATGCGCATCTGCGGAGCCGTGACCATGTTGCCGCCCCGCCGCTCGAGCGTACCAGCCAGCAGCTTGAGCAGCGTGGACTTGCCGCAGCCATTGTGCCCCACCAGGGCAACCCGCTGGCCCCTGTACAGGGCAAAGGTGAGCGGCGGCCACATGGTCTTGCCGTCTTCAAAACGAAAATCCAGATCAGCGGCGGACAGCACCACCTTTTCGCAGTGCGGGGCCTCGGGCCAGCTGAAATTCAGCTCCTTGCGCTTGGGTTCTGGCCTGTAGTCTTCCAGCTCTTTTTCCAGCTTCTTGGCCATCTTCTGGCGCGAACCGGCCTGTCTGGCCTTGGTGGCCTTGGCGCGAAAACGCTCCACAAAAGCCATCTTGCGGTCAAGGTCTTCCTTGAGGGCACGGGCCTCGCGCTCGCGCTGGGCATTGTATTCTTCCTGCAGCGCCAGAAACTGCGTGTAGGTTGCCTTGCGGAATACGGGTTTGGACAGGCCGAGGTACAGAACGTGCGTACCCACCTTGTCCATAAAGATACGGTCGTGGGCCACAAAGACCAGCGCACCCTTGAAGTCCATGAGAAAAGCTTCGAGCCATTCCACGGCTTCCACATCAAGGTGGTTGGTGGGTTCGTCGAGCAGCAGCACGTCGGCACCGGCGGTGAGTACGCGGGCCAGCTTGGCACGTTCGCGCCAGCCGCCGGAAAGTTCGCGCAGGGTGCGGCCCCACTTGCTTTCGGCAAAGCCGAGACCAGAGAGCACGGCCTTGGCCCGGTGCTCCGGGTTGTAGCCATAAAGCGCCTCAAGCTCACCCTGACGGTGCATGAGGGAGGTCAGGCGCCCTTCGTCCTTCGCTGCGGCGGCTTCTTCCCACTCTGACCAAAAATCGCTCCAGTCGTGCAGCACGTCGAGCACATAGGTCAGCAGCGGGGTTTCCAGAGCCGATTCTGAAAGCTCCTGCTCCACAAAGCCAAGGCGGCACCCCTTGGGCAAGATCACCCTGCCGCCATCGGCGCTTTCAACACCGGCAAGCAGACGCAACAGGGTGGATTTGCCTGTTCCGTTGGGACCACAAACGCACAGGCGCACGCCGGAATCCACTTCCAGCGAAAAATTGCTGAGAATATCCCTGCCGCCAAACGCCTTGGAAAGTTCCTGTATCGTTATCTTCACAACCAGCCCTCTCGGCGGTAGCCCTCGATGGCTTCGGTCATGCCCGCCTCAAGGTTCACGCGTGGTGCAAAGCCCAGCTCGGCGCAGATGCGGCTGTTGTCGCACAGCCACCCCGCCTGACGGGCCTCGCGGTATTTATCAAGATTCCATGCCGGGGCGCGCCGCAGGCCATGCCCCAAAAGGCGGTTGACCACAGCATCGCCCACCACGGCAAAGGCCGTGGAAATCCCGGCAGTACAAGCCATCACCGGCAAGGGCATACGTATGATACGCACCTTGCGTGCTGCTCTTCCCAGCACTTTATCCATGGCCGCACCCATACCCTGGCAAAAGCCCGACATGGTGTAGGCCTCACCGTCGCTCAGATGGTAAACCCCACGGGCTTCGGGCCTGCAGGCGCACAAGACGGCCTGCGCCATGTCGGTGGCGTGCAGGGCGCTGACGTAAAACTCGCGCCCGGCACCGGGGCTCACTGCGATGGCGGCCTTCTGCACACCCTTGAAAACGGGCAGCAGGCCCTTGTCGCCCGAGCCGTAGATAATGGGCGGGCGCAGAGTTACAAGACTCTGCCCAAGGGCGCGGCCAAGCACCTGTTCTGTAAGCATCTTTGACCAGCCGTAGGCAGAAACCGGCGCGGCTGGGGTGGCGTCGTTCACCCCCGGTGCAACCCCGCTGGGCCCTGTAGCCGCAAGGCTTGAAACCAGCACAAAACGGAAATCATCCCCCAGCCCGCCCTCGGCAGACAGACGGGAAAGCGCACTGCCAAGACTGCGGGCGGCAAGGGCGTTGGCGCGCAGGTAGTCCTGCCAGCCAAGGCCAAACAGCAGGGCCGCCATGTGGATGACCACATCCTTGCCCTGCAGGGCCTGCTCCAGCCCAGCGCCCGTGGTAAGGTCGGCCTGTGCCGTGGCAACGCCCTGCGGCAGATGTCCGGTGCGCGAAACCGCGCGCGTGAGGCAGGTAACCTCGGCACCCGTCGCCAGCAGCTGCGGCAGCAGATGACGGCCCACAAAACCAGTGCCGCCCGTAAGCAGCACTTTTTTTCCCGCCAGATGCGGGGCCATACTGTTGCCTGCCGTCACGGTCATGGCTGAATCTCCCGGCGATAGATGCGGTAACGCTTGTTAAGCCGACCCGAAAAATCTTCCAGCAGTTCGTTGACCGCCACGTTATCTTCAAGCACCCACGAACCTTCGACCCACTGAAAATCGGGCTTCTGACGGGCTTTTTCCATCATATAGTCGAGCAGCAGCAGGGGCAGCCCCATGAGCCGGAATTCTTCGCGAATGCCAAAGAGGATCGTACGGTAACCGCCGCGAATTTCCGCGCGCGACTGCCACCAGTGCCACAGGGTGGATATGCCCAGTTTGCCCTTGATCCGCCGCAACAGCGGTGCCAGGTCAGGCAGGGCAACCATACCCGCCGCAGGCTCGTCGTTGTGGAAGAACAACACAAAAAATTCCGGATCCAGAACACCTTTAAGCTCTTTGACGTGTTGCTCGGCCTCGCCGTCTGAAAGGGGAGAAAATCCCCAGTTTTTGGCCCACGAAACCTTGTACAGGTCCAGCATGATGCGGATGTCTTCGGCAAGCGTCGCCTTGCTGGACGTGCGGCAGGTAAAGCGGCCCTCGGCCTTGAGGCGGGTCACTTCCTCATTGAGCCATTCTGGCGGCGAAAAGTGCGAACGCTCCATCAGATAGGCAAAAAGATCCTGCTCCTTGCGCATATGCCAGCCCTCAAGCAACTCGGCATAATAGGGAGGGTTCCAGGGCATCATGATGGTGGGGGCCAGCTCAAAACCGTCCACCAGCAGACCGCAGGTGTAGTTGGCCGAAGGGTTCAGCGGCCCGCGCATAAAGCTCATGCCCTGTGCGGCCAGCCAGTCGCGCGCGGCATCAAGCAGGGCGTGGGCGGCCTCCCGGTCGTTGACGCATTCAAAAAAGCCAAATGCCCCGCATTTTTCATTGGCGTAGGCATTGTATTTTTCGTCCACGATGGCAGCTATGCGGCCCACGGGCTGCCCATCGCGCAAAACCAGAAACAGTTCGCGCCGGGCGCTTTCCCAGAAGGGATGTTTACCGGGCGTAAGCAGCTCCGCATCCTGACTTTTGAGGCCGGGGGTCCACAAGGGGCTGTGCTCATAGATGCTCCACGGCAAATCCATGAACTGGGCAAATTCCTGCTTTGAGCGGGCGGGGATAACGGTAAGCGACATGGCTAATCCAGATTCAGGCTGCCGCGGAAGGCGTCAAGGTCTTCGATGCCCAGCCTTTCGCAGGCAGCGGAAAGTTCCTCTGCCAGGGCAAAGGCACAGTCGGGTCGCATAAAGTTGCCCGTACCCACCTGCACCGCGCTTGCGCCCACCAGCAGAAATTCCAGTGCGTCTTCGGCCGTCACAATGCCGCCAATGCCGACAACGGGAATCTTCACGGCCCTGGCCACCTGCCACACGCAGCGCAGGGCCACGGGTTTGATGGCCGGACCGGAAAGCCCGCCCACCACGTTGGCCAGCGAAGGCTTGCGGCTGTGCAGATCAACAGACATGCCGAGCAGCGTGTTGATGCACGAAACGCTGTCCGCGCCCGCGTCTTCCACGCTGCGGGCCATGAGAGCGATGTCGGTCACGTTGGGCGAAAGCTTAATCATCACGTGCTTGCCCGGCGCCGCACGGCGCACGGCCGCAGTAACCTGCGCCGCCAGAACAGGGTCCTGCCCGAACAGCACACCCCCTTCCTTCACGTTGGGGCACGAAACATTGACCTCAAGCGCGGCCACGCCTTCTTCTTCGTTCAGGCGGGCGGCCAGCTCGGCAAATTCATCAATAGAACCTGCGTAAATATTGGCTATAACGGCGGTTTCCTGCCAAGGCAGGCGAGGCAGCTTGGTGTTGCAAAAATTTTCCACACCGTCGTTTTGCAGGCCCACGGCATTGAGCATGCCCGCCGTGGTTTCCACAATGCGCGGGGTTGCGTTGCCCTGACGCGGCAACAGCGAGAGCCCCTTGACCACCATGCCGCCAAGCGCGGAAAGATCGCCGTAAGTGGCAAATTCAAGCCCGTAGCCGAAAGTACCTGAAGCCGTGAGCACAGGGTTCTTGAGGGTCAGATCGTGGGTCTGCCCCTTGAGCGTGACGGAAAGATCCATGCCGCATTCTCCAGATTGCCGGCAACCGGCTTTTTATGCGTGGCTTTGCCAGAGGGCCCATGCCGCGCATGCTGAAACGCGCCCACCATTTGCGGTGCGGCGCGTGTTACCATGGCGCAAGTAGCGTACTGGCGTTAATCGTCGCTTCTGAAATCGAAAAAAGAACAGGTAAGGCTAAAGCTCCACCTGATCCGACCAGAACACAGGGCCGTGGTTGCACACCTGCACAAGACCCTCGCGTTTTTCTTCAACGGGCCATGCTTCGGTAGTTTTGGTCACGCAGCCCAGGCAAGCGCCCACACCGCAGGCCATGCGGTTTTCGAGCGAAAGCTGGCAGCGCACGCCAAGCTCGGCGGCAAACTTTTGCACGGTACGCATGAAAGGCGTGGGCCCGCAGGCAAGCACCAGGCCCTTTTGCTCGGCGTATTCGCTCATGCGTTCCTGAATGGTAAAGATAAAGTCATCCAGATCGCCCGATTCGGCCTCGCGCAGGCTGTCGAGCGGCACATGCTCGTTGATGCTGTCCACCGGGTAGCAGCTGATGTGCTCGCGGTGGCCAAAAAGCATGGAAATGTTCCAGGGCTTGGGGTGCTCGCTCACATAGCCCACAAAGGGTACTATACCCATGCCGCCAGCCAGCAGCAGGGTTGGAGTGTCGGGCTCTATGGCAAAGCCGTTGCCCAGCGGACCCCACACGCGAACCTTGTCGCCCGGGCGCAGCTCGGACATACGGCGTGTACCTTTGCCGCGCACCTGAAAAAAGCAGATCATGTGCCTGGACGTCATGTGGCAGATGCCAAGCGGACGGGCCCAGGGTATATCCAACCCGAAGTTTCGGGGGCGTATCATAACAAACTGACCAGGCCGCCACCGAGTCCAGTCGGGGCGGGAGAGGCGCAGTGCAAAAAAGCGACTTTCGTTGCCCGTCTGCCCAAAAGGAACCAGATCAAGGACGTCGAGTTCGCAAGAAGTAGATTGTGACATGTCTATAAATATAGTCCTAGTTGCGTTCTAGGTCAACTGACCGGTAGCTCCATCGCCTGCCAGCTAATATATACAATTTTTGTATCAATTGTCCATTATGTGAGGTGCGTTCCCGCACCTGTTCCATCCTCTTCAACACCCCTAAATTTCAACTTTTCAGCGGGCCTTGTGCCGGGTATGCTGCCAGCAGGAGTTTTTTATGACAGAAATATTCGCTTCACGCCGTGAAACGCTGCGTCGCGCCATGCGCCAGCGCGGGCTTGATGCCCTGATGATCAACCAGGCCGCCAACAGGTTTTACCTCTCTGGATTCGAGCTGCACGACCCCCAGTTTAACGAGAGTGCAGGCAGGCTTGTAATCACCGCTGATGGCCGCGACTGGCTGGCCACAGATGCCCGCTACCTCGATGCCGCAGCCCGCATCTGGGACAGGGAACGTATCTTCATCTACGGCGGGGGAGCTGCCCAGGACCTGTATGGCCTGCTGCGCCTTTGTGGCAGCCGCATCGGCCTGGAATATCAGGGCATAAGCATGGCCTTTGCCCGCAGCCTCGCGGCCGCTGGTCCAGGCCTGCACTGTGAAGCGGCCGACGGCATGGTGGAACGCCAGCGCCGCATCAAGGAGCCCTGCGAAATCGCCGCGCTGGAAAAGTCCTTTGCGCTCAACCACAAGCTTATGAGGTGGGTTGAAAGCCAGCTGAAACCGGGCCGCACAGAGGCCGACATAAGCTGGTGCATCGAGCGCTTCTTTCGCGAGAACGGCGCTTCGGAACTGGCCTTTGCCAACATAGTGGCCGTTGGCAGAAATGCAGCCTTGCCCCACGCCATTCCCGGTGAAGACACTATTACCGCCAACTGCCCCGTGCTTGTGGACGTGGGCTGCAGGGTGGACAACTACTGCTCTGACCAGACCCGAACCTTCTGGGTTGGCAACGCCCCTACCGATGAATTTCGCCGCGCGCTTGACCTGACCCGCCAGGCTCAGACCGCAGCCATTGAGGGCATGCGACCGGGCATGGCCCTGCGCGATGCCTATGCACTGGCGCACGCTGTCTTTGAAAAATCTGGCGTAGCCAATGCATTTACCCACGGCCTCGGGCACGGTGTTGGTCTTGAAACCCACGAAGCCCCCAGCCTTTCGCCCCGCGCCGATGGCATACTTGAGCCTGGCATGGTAGTGACCGTTGAACCTGGCCTGTACTATCCCCAGTGGGGCGGCATACGCTGGGAATACACGGTACTGGTGGAAGAGGACGGCGTCAGAATTCTTTAGGGGGACACGATGGGCATTATTTACCTCGTTGGCGCGCGGGCTTCGGGCAAGACCACTGTCGGCAAGGCCCTTGCCAAAAAGCTGGGCCTGCCCTTTGCCGATACTGACCAGCACCTGCTGGAAAGTGCTGGCCGTAGCGTTGACCAGATAGTGGAAACCGAAGGCTGGCCGGGCTTCCGCCAGCGCGAGAGCGCAGCATTGCGCGAAGTGTCGGACGCCCACACCCGGGGCTGCGTTGTTTCCACCGGCGGCGGCATGGTGCTGGCAGAGGCAAACCGCACGCTCATGCGCCAGCGCGGTATGGTTGTATTTCTCGACGCACCGGTGGAAGTACTTGCGGAACGCCTGGGGCGCAACCCTCTCAACAGCCAGCGTCCCTCGCTGACTGGCAAGGACCTCATTGAGGAAGTAAATGACGTGCTCAACGAACGTCGCCCGCTTTACGAGGCCACCGCTCATCATATTGTGGATGCCTCGCGCCCCCTTTCATCCATTTGCCGCCATATTTCAGACCTCTGGAAGGCCCATGGCGCATAGGCAACTTCCAGCCTGGTTTTGCCTTGGTGGCAGCGTCATCGTGCTCTTTCTCATGGCCCGGCTTGCTCCTGACTGGTTGCATACGTGAATTTTTCCCCGACATCTGATCCCCAGCCGCTGGTTTCAGTGGTGCTGCCCGCGTGGAATGCGGCGCGCACTCTTGGCGCTGCCCTGCAAAGCCTGCTTGACCAGTGCCCCTCTTCGCTCGGCCCTGTGCCAGATTTTGAGGTTGTGGTTGTGGACGACGGCTCCACCGACGACACACGCACCCTGCTGGAACACTGGCGCTCCACCCACCTGCTGGGCAACAGGCTCCGCCCAGTCTACGCACCGCACAGGGGCATCGTGCCTGCGCTGAACAGTGGGCTTGCCGCTGCAAGGGGCGCACTTGTGGCCCGCATGGACGCTGACGACACAGCACACCCCCAGCGGCTGGCCTGCCAGACAGCTCACCTACTGGACAATGAGCACATTGATCTTTCTGCAACCTGCGTGACTTTTGGTGGTGATCGCGAACTTGCGCACGGATTTGCACACTTTGTGGACTGGCAGAACAGCCTGCTCACCCACGAGCAGATCAGTCGCGCGCGCTTTCGCGACACACCCGTGTGTCATCCTTCGGTCATGTTCCGCAGGGGATGCGTGAACCAGTGGGGCGCGTACCGCGATGGCGACTTTGCCGAAGACTGGGAAATCTGGTTGCGATGGCTGCACCATGGCGCTGTAATGGACAAGCAGCCAGAGCAGATGCTGGTGTGGAATGATGCGCCAACCCGCGCCACACGTGCAGACCGCAGATACGCACGTGAGGCCTGCGACAGGTTGCGGGCCTTTTGGCTTGCCCGCTGGCTTGAACAAAACAACCCTTTTCATCCCCTTGTCTGGATCGTTGGCGGGGGTCGCGTTGCCCGTCAAAGGCTCGCGCCGTTGTGGCAGCATGGCCCTGTACCCGCCGCGTACATTGATATTGACCCGCACAAAATCGGCAACCGGGTCGGAGGGGTAGCTGTTATGGGCCGCTCTGCCTTGCCTCCCCCTGGGCAGTGTTGCATTCTTAATGCGCTTACAGCCCACGGTGCAGCCGAAGAGGCAAGTCAGTGGCTGACCCAGACTGGACACCAGCCGGGCCAGTTTCTTATTGTTTAGCAGTCACTTTGCATAAATCTGACCTGTTAAATCGCCTATAGCATTTATTTGTGTCTTTCTTCCCAAGGCAAACTTCCATTGCATGCAGCTCTTTGCACTGCGATACTGCAATGACATTGTAGCGTACTGCATAAATGCATGCTTTATGCACCACAGCGGCTTTTTTGCCTCTTTATTTGGTTGTGCAAACAGCCAATTTTGACGCACTTGCAACGCATTCCTGTTACAGCACACGCACTCTGCCCTTATAGTTGCCATTTTCCGCCAATCCTGATCGCTCGAACAGCCCTTGTGAAAAAAAAATTGCGGAGTTTGCGAAATTTGTCACCAATACCCTTTGACATAACAGGGGCAAGGGGCTATGTTGCAAGGGCTTTATGTATTTTCAACTCCTTCAATCCGCAATTCATATGGAGGATGCGGCATGCTGGACTTAAATGTCACCCTGCTCTTTCAGCTGGCGAATTTCTTTATCGCTATTTATGTGCTCAACATCCTCCTGATTCGCCCCATCCGCGAAATCATTAAAAAGCGCAACGGCGTCATGGATGATATGGCCGAGGAAGCTGGCTCTTTCGAGTATCAGGCTGCCGAACGGCTCACCAACTATGAGGCCGAACTGGCCCGCGCCCGTCAGGACGCAGGTAGCAACCGTGAGGAAGGCCGCGCTGCTGGCGCGGCAGAACAGCAGAAGCTGGTGGGCGAAGCACAGCAGAGCGCCCGCAACATTCTGGCTGAAACCCGCGCCTCGCTACAGGCACAGGCTGCGGAAACCCTTGAAGCACTGCGTAAGCAGGTGGGCGAATTTTCTTCCCGCCTGGCCGACCGCCTTATCAAGGGCTAGCAAGCGGCGCTGACTCAGGCCTTTTGCGGGCCGTTCCGCAACGCCGCGCGTTGCGGGCATCATTGGGAACTGTTTTCGAATCGGCATATTATCGAACAGAGGGGGTGGGCTTTGAGCAGATGGAAACACGCGGGTTTTATCCTGCCGCTCGTTATTGCCTTTGCCGCGCTGGTGGTCATTCCTGCGGGAGCCATGGCTTCTGAGGGACATGCAGCGCCGCGTTGGGGCGACTTCGGCTGGCGCGTGCTCAACTTCGTGATTTTTGCCGGCATCCTCTGGTACTTCGTCGGCGGCTTGGCCAAGCGTTTCTTTAAGAACCGCCGCGAAGGCATCAAGAATGCCCTGGACGATCTTGACGGACGTCGCAAGACGGCCAAGGAGCAGCTGGCCTCGGTAGAGACCCGCATTGCCAACCTTAATGCTGAACGCGAGGCCATCTTGGCCGAAAGCCGCCAGCAGGCCGAAGCCCTTAAGCAGGGCATTGTGGAAGAGGCTCACCGCCAGGCCGCTCAAATTGTGGAGCAAGCGCGCCTTACGGCGGAAAATGAAGGCCGCGCCATCTTCGCCGAAGTGCGCGCCTCCATTGCCGATGAAATCGTGAACGCTGCCGAGAAGGCCTTGGGTTCCAAGCTCAACGCAGCCGAGCACGACAAGCTTATCGCCAACTCCCTTAACAAGGTGGTGCTCCATTGATCGACACCGTGGTTGCACGCAGGTATGCCAACGCAATCTTTGCGCTTGGCAAAAAGGAAGGGGAAGCAGCCCTGAGCTCGCACGGCGAATGCCTTGCCGCTCTTGGCAAGCTGCTTGCCACCGCGCCTGGGCTTGACGTTACCCTTAAAAGCCCTGTTATCGGCGTGGAAGAAAAAAAAGCGGTACTCGACAAACTGCTTGGCAAGCTTAAGGCCGACACTACCATGCGCAACTTCTGCTTTCTGCTGGCAGACAAGGAAAGGCTTGCCTTTCTGGGTGAAATCGCAGCGTGGTACGGCAAACTGCTGGACGAGGCCAAGGGCATTGTCCGTGGCCAATGCATAACCGCAGTACAACTTTCCGCAGACAAACAGTCTAAGCTCAAGGACACCCTGCAAAAGAAAGCGGGCACTGATATTGAGCTGACCTTTGCCGTGGACAAAGACATACTAGGGGGTATGGTGCTCAAAATGGGTGACCGGGTGCTGGACGCAAGTCTGCGCGCGCAGTTGGGAATCCTTCGGGAGACATTCAAGAGGGGTGAATAGCACATGCAGATCAAAGCGGAAGAGATAAGCAAGATCATTGAGGATCAAATCCAAAACTACGAGCAGCGCGTAGAAATGAGCGAAACCGGCACCGTGCTTTACGTCGGTGACGGTATCGCCCGTGTCTATGGGGTGCAGAATGCCATGTCCATGGAACTGCTGGAATTCCCCGGCGGCATCATGGGTATGGTGCTCAACCTCGAAGAAGACAACGTCGGCGTAGCTTTGCTCGGTTCGGACGTGGGCATCAAGGAAGGCGACCCGGTCAAGCGTACCGGCAAGATCTTCTCCGTGCCTGTGGGCGACGGTGTTATGGGCCGCGTGCTCAACCCTCTGGGTGAGCCCATCGACGGTCTTGGACCCATTGAGGCCACTGAAGTGCGCCCCGTGGAAATCAAGGCCCCCGGTATCATCGCACGTAAGAGTGTGCATGAGCCCATGCCTACCGGCCTCAAGGCTATTGACGCCATGACGCCCATCGGCCGCGGACAGCGCGAACTTATCATTGGCGACCGCCAGACCGGTAAGACCGCTGTTTGTGTTGACGCCATTTTGGCGCAGAAAGAAACGGACATCCACTGCTTCTACGTGGCCATCGGCCAGAAGAAGTCGTCCGTGGCTCTGGTGGCCGACACCTTGCGCCGTCATGGCGCGATGGAATACACTACCATCATTTCAGCCACGGCATCCGATCCTGCGCCCTTGCAGTACATTGCGGCGTACACCGGCTGCGCAATGGCCGAGTTCTACCGCAACAACGGCAAGCACGCCCTCATCATTTACGATGACCTGTCCAAGCAGGCTGTGGCCTATCGCCAGATGTCGCTGCTGCTCCGTCGCCCCCCGGGACGTGAAGCTTTCCCCGGCGACGTGTTCTACCTCCACTCGCGTTTGCTTGAACGCGCCGCGAAGGTGAACGACAGCTTGGGCGCTGGTTCTTTGACGGCTCTGCCCATCATTGAAACCCAGGCTGGCGACGTTTCCGCGTACATCCCCACCAACGTGATCTCGATCACCGACGGTCAGGTGTACCTGGAACCCAACCTCTTCAACGCCGGTGTGCGTCCGGCCATTAACGTGGGCCTTTCGGTTTCCCGCGTGGGTGGCGCAGCGCAGATCAAGGCCATGAAGCAGGTCGCCGGTACCATGCGTCTCGACCTTGCCCAGTATCGCGAACTTGCGGCTTTCGCCCAGTTCGGTTCCGATCTGGACAAAACCACCAAGGCCAAGCTTGACCGTGGTGCTCGTCTGGTGGAACTGCTCAAGCAGCCCCAGTACAAGCCCATGCCCTCGCATGAGCAGGTGGCTTCGATCTACGCCGCTACCCGTGGTTACATGGATGACGTACCGGTGGAACAGATCCGCAAGTTCGAAGAAGAAATGCTCACCTTTATGCGTGATACGCGTAAGGATGTGCTGACCGGCATCAAAGAAAAGAAAGTCATTGACGAGGCTGTGGAAAAAGCGCTCACCGAGGCCATTACCGCCTTCAAGCAGGGCTGGAAGGCCTAGGGGCCCCCTCCATACGGGAGATAAGCATGCCTTCACTCAAAGACGTAAAAATGAAGATCGTGGGGGTCGGTAAGACCAAGCAGATCACCAAGGCCATGAACATGGTGGCCTCGGCGAAACTGCGCGGCGCCCAGGCCCGCATCGAGCGCTTCAGGCCGTACGCGGCCAAATACCGCGACGTGCTCGCCGAACTGTCGAGCAAGGTGGAAGGAAACGCCCACCCCCTGCTCACAGAGCATGAGGAAAAGAAACACTGCGCCATTGTGCTGGTTACATCAGACCGTGGCCTGTGCGGCAGCTTTAACGGCAACATCATCGCCACCGCTCTGCGGCTGGCGAAGGAAAAAGCCGGGGCTGGAATGGAGATCAGTTTTGCCTGTGTGGGACGTAAGGGCCGCGACGCCGTTCGTTCTGCCGGGCACAAGATCTTCACTGCCTATGGCGACCGCATGGGTAGCATTGACTTCCCCTTGGCCAGCTCTGTGGCACAGGAAGTCATCCACGGCTACGAAACCTTCGCATTCGACGAAGTGTGGTTGATTTACGGCGAGTTCGTATCCATGGCCAGCCAGCCCCCTCGCACCCTTCGTCTGCTGCCGTTGCAAACGCCGTCAGCCGAAGAAGTTGCCACAGAGGCCGGCACACCCAGTTGCGAATACGTGTACGAGCCGCAGGAAGAAAAGCTGTTGGCGGAGCTCTTGCCCCGCTACGTCAAAGTGCAGGTTTACCGTGGCATGTTGGACACCTCGGCCAGCGAGCATGCAGCTCGTACAGCCGCCATGGACAACGCCACCCGTAACTGCAACGAGATGATCAACATGCTGACGCGGCTCTATAACAAGACGCGGCAGGCTTCCATCACCAGCGACCTCATCGACATCGTCGGCGGCGCTGAAGCGCTGAAGGGTTAAGGAGCCAAACATGAGCAAAAACATCGGTAAAGTCGTTCAGGTTATCGGCGCCGTGGTGGACGTAGAGTTCAGCGACGGCAACCTGCCGAGTATCTTCACCGCCCTGGAGATAACCAACCCGAACAATAGCGATGCTCCCAGCCTCATCTGTGAGGTTGCGCAGCACCTGGGCGACAACGTTGTTCGTACCATCGCCATGGACGCCACTGAAGGCCTTGTCCGCGGCATGGACGCGATCGACACCGGGAACCCCATCATGGTTCCCGTAGGCAAGGCCGCCGTTGGCCGTATCCTGAACGTCATCGGTCGCCCCGTTGACGAACTGGGCCCGGTTAACGCTGAAAAACACTATCCCATCCACCGCCCTGCTCCGGCCTTTACCGACCTGAACACCAAGGTGGAATTGCTTGAAACCGGCATCAAGGTCGTTGACCTTCTTGTTCCCTTCCCCAAGGGTGGCAAGATGGGCCTCTTCGGCGGCGCCGGCGTGGGCAAGACCGTTATTCTGATGGAGATGATCAACAACATCGCCAAGCAGCACGGCGGTTCGTCGGTTTTCGCGGGCGTCGGTGAACGTACCCGTGAAGGCAACGACTTGTACCACGAACTCAAGGATGCCGGCGTTCTGGAACGCGCCACGCTTGTTTACGGTCAGATGAACGAACCTCCGGGAGCCCGTGCTCGCGTGGCCCTTACGGCCCTTGCTTGCGCGGAATACTTCCGTGACGAAGAACACCAGGACGTGCTGCTCTTCATCGACAACATCTTCCGTTTTACACAGGCTGGTTCCGAAGTGTCCGCTCTGCTTGGCCGCATGCCCTCGGCCGTGGGTTATCAGCCCACCCTGGGTACTGACCTTGGTGCCTTGCAGGAACGCATTACCTCGACCAACAACGGTTCGATCACGTCGGTGCAGGCCGTTTACGTCCCTGCTGACGACTTGACTGACCCGGCCCCGGCCACCACGTTCTCGCACTTGGACGGCACACTCGTGCTTTCCCGTCAGATCGCGGAACTGGGCATTTACCCCGCCGTGGACCCGCTCGACTCCACCTCGCGCATCCTCGACCCCAACGTTGTGGGCGAAGATCACTACATGGTGGCCCGTCGTGTGCAGATGGTTCTTCAGAAGTACAAAGAACTTCAGGACATCATCGCCATCCTCGGCATGGACGAACTGTCTGACGAAGACAAACTGACTGTTGCGCGTGCGCGCCGCATTCAGCGCTTCCTCTCGCAGCCCTTCCACGTGGCCGAAACCTTCACCGGCACCCCTGGCCAGTATGTGAAGCTTGAAGATACCATCAAGGGCTTCAAGGGCATTCTGGACGGCGAATTCGACCACATGGCGGAAGGTGACTTCTACATGCTGGGCGGCATTGAACAGGCCGTTGCCAAGTACGAACAGCGCAAGCTGCAGGAAGAGAAGTAAGGCGTTAATCGCAACGCTTTGAGGTTCTGGGTCGCGCCATGCCGGCGCGACCCGAACCCGGCCATCTGCGTATATCAGGAGCGAAGGAGTACCTATGGGCACGCTGCAACTTGAAGTGGTTACGCCGGACAAAACCGTGGTCAGCGGCGAAGTGGAAATGGCCGTCTGCCCTGGAATCGAGGGCGAATTCGGCGTGCTGCCCAAGCACGTTTCCCTGCTTTCCGCCCTGAAGATCGGTGGCCTGCGCTACCGCACCGGTGGCAAGGATGAGCATGTTTTCATTTCTGGCGGTTTCGCCGATGTGAACAACGATGTGCTCACCGTGCTTGCCGAATCGGCAGAGCTGGCGGACAGCATCGACACCGCGCGCGCCATGGCCGCCAAGGAACGCGCTGAGAAGCGCATTGCCGGCCATGACGAAAAGGTGGACATGACCCGCGCTGAAGCTGCTCTGCAACGCGCCATAGTGCGCTTGCAGCTGGCCCAGCTTCGCTGAGCTACCAATTTTCAGATTTGTGGAGCCGCAGCCGCGTGGAACATTTCCGCGCTGTTGCGGCTTTGCTTTTGTTAGCCCGCGTTCGCAGCTTGAATATGGCGTCTTATTGCACGTTTTTTGACCAGCATCAGTATTGGCAACTACTGCCACAGATATTTGGCCGTAGCGTCTATATCCCACCAACGCAAGACCACCTGTGCTTAAAAAATTTTATTGATTTCAGACTCCCACAGGTACTCTGTCCATAGATCTTCCTGACCAGATATCTCTCGCAACAGCAAATGGACTTCCGTACGAATCTTGGGTATTGATAGAGGTTCAACGCGGAAAATTCGCCGCCAACCTATCCAGTTTCCCAGGACATGACCATGCCCAAGCAGGAAAATATCCGCAATTTTTGCATTATCGCCCACATCGACCACGGCAAATCCACCCTGGCCGACCGCATTCTTGAGCTGACGCAGGTTGTCAGCAAGCGGGAGGCGCGCCAGCAGTATCTGGACAAAATGGAGCTGGAACGGGAACGTGGCATCACCATCAAGGCCCAGACCGTGCGTATTCCCTACAAGGCCCAGAACGGGCAGGAATACGAGCTGAACCTCATCGACACCCCCGGACACGTCGACTTCAACTACGAAGTTTCGCGCTCGCTGGCCGCCTGTGAAGGCGCGCTGCTTGTGGTTGACGCCACCCAGGGCGTTGAGGCC
Source organism: Desulfovibrio sp. (assembly GCF_009712225.1). NCBI lineage: Bacteria > Pseudomonadati > Thermodesulfobacteriota > Desulfovibrionia > Desulfovibrionales > Desulfovibrionaceae > Desulfovibrio > Desulfovibrio sp. The sequence goes on from NZ_WASP01000005.1 coordinate 28,657, forward strand.
CAGACTCTTGCCAACGTCTACCTTGCTCTGGACCACGATCACGAAATAGTGCCGGTGCTCAACAAGATTGACCTGCCCAGCGCCGAAGTCGACCGCGTAAAGGCCGAAATTGAAGAAAGCATTGGGCTGGACTGCTCTGAGGCCATGCCTGTTTCTGCCAAAACCGGCATGGGCGTGGACGCAGTGCTTGAAGCCATCGTGCACCGCCTGCCCGCGCCAAAGGGCGACGTAAACGCGCCGCTCAAAGCGCTCATTTTCGACTCTTGGTACGACAGCTATCAGGGCGTGGTGATTCTTTTCCGCATCATGGACGGTACCATCAAGCGCAACGACATGGTGCGCCTGATGAGCACGGGCAAGGAATACGAAGTGCTGCGCCTCGGTGTGTTCTCGCCCGAAGCCACAGATGTGAACACTCTGCACGCTGGCGAGGTGGGTTTTATGTGCGGCTCCATCAAGGAGCTGGGCGACGCCCGCGTGGGCGACACCATCACCCTGGCCGACAACCCCGCCTCTGAAGCCGTTCCCGGATTCACGGAAGTGAAGCCCATGGTTTTCTGCGGCCTGTACCCCACAGAGTCCGACGAGTACGAAAACCTCAAGACCGCCCTTGAAAAGCTTCAGCTCAACGACGCAGCTTTTTCGTTTGAACCCGAAACCTCGCAGGCATTGGGTTTCGGCTTCCGTTGCGGCTTTTTGGGCCTGTTGCACATGGAAATCATCCAGGAGCGGCTTGAACGTGAATTTGAGGTCAGCCTCATCGCCACAGCTCCTTCTGTGGTCTACAAGGTGGACACCAACGACGGCAAAACGCTGCAGATCGACAACCCGAGCCACCTGCCCGACCCCACCAAGATTCGCGCGCTGTACGAGCCCTACGTGAACATGGATATCCACGTACCCAACGATTATGTGGGCAATGTCATGAAGCTGTGCGAAGAAAAGCGCGGCATGCAGAAAAACCTGCACTATCTGGCTACCAACCGCGTGGTTGTGACCTATGAACTGCCCTTTGCAGAAATTGTGTACGACTTTTTCGACCGCCTCAAGTCTGCCACGCGCGGCTATGCTTCCATGGACTACCATCCGCTGGATTACCGCGAATCAGACCTCGTGCGCCTCGACATCATGCTCAACGGCGAAACCGTTGACGCTCTGGCCGTCATCGTACACCGCGACCGTGCCTACACCTATGGGCGCGGGCTGGCACTCAAACTCAAGCGCAGCATTCCCCGCCAGCTTTTCCAGGTAGCCATTCAGGCGGCCATCGGGCAAAAAATTATTGCCCGTGAAACCGTTTCGGCCTTCCGCAAGGACGTGACCGCCAAGTGTTACGGCGGCGACATCACCCGCAAGCGAAAGCTGCTTGAAAAGCAGAAGGAAGGCAAAAAGCGCATGAAGCGCATGGGTAACGTGGAACTGCCGCAGGAAGCGTTTTTGGCCGCCCTCAAGGTGGGCGACGAATAATAGCGTTTTCTTACAGCAAAATAGCAAAAGGGGTGGCCGTCATGGTCACCCCTTCTTCATTTCATGAAAGATTTTTTCAGCCCGCCCAATTTGGTCCCAGGTTGCCCGTAGAAGCAATCTAACAACCCAGACGGGTCCTTGCCCGGAAAATCAAAATAAACCGTCCCAAAGACCATCAGCGATGCACAGGCGCAGCCACACCCCATGCACCAGGCGCATACCACCTGACAAAAAGGCGTAACGCTAAGGCAGGTGCAGTCTGCGCATCTGCTCGTCGCTTATCTCAAAACGCCTCATGCACATGTCGTAGTAAGCGCGCCAGGGGAAATAGCTGGTGTTGCCCCGCCATTCGTTGTTCATCTGCGTTGCATCAGAGCGGCACTGCCGGTCGGCGGCCAAAGCCTGCTGGTCATCAAACGAAAGCGGTGCCCGCTCCTGCGCGGCGCAACCGCCCAGCGCACACGCAAGGCACAGGCAAAGCAGCACACTGCCATAAATCGCGTGTCGTTGTCGCATAGCCTGCCTCCTTTTTGCGGCGTCCTGCTACATGTCTATGCGGCTGATAACCCCGTGCACTGCGTGCACCGGCATTTTGTAAAACTGCACAAACGACGGCGCCAGTTTTTTTATGACGGCGTAAATACGCCACAGGGGCGAACTGGTGAGGATGTCTTCCACACCATAGAAAATAACGCGTGGCTTGATGCCCGCCTCTACCATTATCTGGTCGATATCGACCACTTCCATGTAACCGGCAGAGACCTCAAACACGCGGATACCATCGGCAGGATCTTCCGCGAAGCGCCACACCACGCCCGTGGGTTCATAAGTGCGCGACATGCACAGCATGATGTTCTGCTCATAAATGATGCCATTGCTGAACATGGTTTTGACAATGTAGGGCGAAACCTTGTCGAGGCTACGCAAAAAGAAGATTGCCGTGCCGCGAATGGTGTGGCCATGGGCTTTCTCCTCTGCAAATTTTCTCAAAAACTGCTCCTTGCCCATGGGCCGCATGCGCTGGTAGGCCGCCTTTTGCCCCTGGGTATAGATAAGTATGACGGAAAGCGGAATGAGCGAAATAAGAATGGACCAATACCCGCCGTGGGGGAATTTATAAAAGTTGGCGAGCAGGTAGATGAAGTCCAGCGCACATATGAACGCCGCAATCACGGCATTCAGGTGCCGCCCCTGCAGGTGGAAAATCCATACCATGAACACGCCGGTTATGGTCATGGTTCCCGTAACCGCCAGACCATAGGCGGCGGCCAGCTTGTGTGATTCGCCAAAGCCGCAGATCACCAGCACCACAGCGATAAACAGGCCCCAGTTCACAGAATTTATGTATATCTGCGAGTGCAGTTCCTTGGAGGTATAATCCACCTTGAACAGGGGCATGATGTGGGTGGCCATGCTTTGATACATAATGGAAAACAGGCCGCTGATGAGCGCTTGCGAGGCGATGACCGTGGCCAGCAGGCTGAGCACAAGAAAGGGCACGTAAAGATAGTGCGCCTGGCTGTTGATCATTTCGAACAGCACGTTTTCCGCACCGGGATTGCGGATGAGAAACGATGTCTGGCCCATGTAGCTGGCAACCAGTGCCATGAAAACAATACCCCAGGCCGCGATAATGGGTTTGCGCCCCATGTGCCCCATGTCCGCGTACAGGGCTTCACCACCTGTTGCGCACAAAATGACCTCTGAGAGCACAAAAAAGCTTACCAGACCGTTGTGGATCATGAAATCGATGGCGTACCAGGGGTTCAGGGCCTTGAGAACCTGCGGCGTCTGCGCGATGGAGACGCAGCCGGAAAATGCCAGCACGCAAAACCATATGGCCATTATGGGGCCAAAAACCACAGAAACCGCACCGCTGCCTCGCCGCTGTACGGCAAAAAGCACCAGCGTAATGGCAAGGGCCAGTCCCACAATCACAGTCTTGGGTGTTTGCTCCAGCCCGGGCACGAGAGTCAGGCCTTCAACAGCAGAGAGAATGGAAATGGCAGGCGTGATGACGCCGTCGCCTATGAGCAGCGAAACGCCCACAAAGGCCAGCACAGAGGCCAGGCCAATTTTCTTGGTAGATTTGAGCAGAGGACGCAGGATTGAAAGCAGCACAATGGTGCCACCCTCGCCGCCCTTACTCAGGCTCATGGCAAGCCAGGCATATCCCACCGTCACAAGCAGCAGCAATGTCCAGATAATCAGCGATAAAATGCCGATAAAATGGGCTTCTGTGCGCTCTGTGAGCAGAAAAATAACAGCCAGCGTGTAGATAGGGCTTGTGCCAATATCGCCGAAAACAAGGCCCAGCGATTTGATGATCGTAGAAAAAGTAACCTGCTGCGAATCCATGAGTCCTCCAAGCATTGCAGCGCACCATAAAGCACGCGGGCGCGGCTGGCAAGATGGGCCAAAAGGCCCAGCCATCGGGGGTTGGCAGCGCTTGCTGTCGCAGCCCCCTCAAAGCGCAGTGGGCATTCATCCCCTACACAAAAACACGCCGCCCCTTTCGGGGCGGCGTCACATTACGGAAGGAAAACCACTTTTACGGCAGCATCCAGTGCAGCACGTTGGACTGCAGGTAGGTGAGCACGCAGATAAAGGCCGTCATGGCCAAGCTGTGCCCAAGCGTAAAGCGGAACAGGTCGCCTTCATGACCAACCAGGTTGGTGGCAGCGGTTGCCACACTGATGGACTGGGGCGAAATCATCTTGCCGGTAACACCACCGGAAGAGTTGGCGGAAACGGCCAAGGCCGGATCCATGCCCACCACTTCGGCCGTCGAGCGCTGCATGCCGCAGAACAGGGCGTTCGAAGAGGTGTCCGAACCGGTAAGGAACACGCCCAACCAGCCCAGAAGGGGCGAGAAGAGCGGGAACAGGGGACCGGTCAGGGTGAAGGCGATACCCAGGGTGGAGCTCATGCCGGAGAAGTTCATGAGGTAGGCCAGACCCAGGATCATGGCAATGGTCAGGATGGGGAAACGCAGCTGGTGAATGGTGCGGAACAGGCAGCTGACGGCCTTGCCGAACGAGTAACCAGGCATGAAAGGCACAGAGAAGAAGCCAGCCAGCAGAATGGCCGTACCACCGGCGGAGAGCCAGTTGAACGTAAACACTGCGGGGTAGTTGGGATCTTTGCCAGCGGCCAGAATGGGGGCAGCCTTGTGCACCATGCCGTCAAGAGCGGGCCAGGAGAACTTGAGCACCGAACCGGGCACGGCGTTCAGCATGTTCTTGAACTGGGGCAGGCCCCACAGGAACACCATCACGGCCAGCACGATGTAGGGCAGCCACGCACGCAGCACTACGCCCATAGCGGGGGCAGCGCCACTCAGAGCGGTTTCCTTTTCACCTTCAAAGCGCCAAACGCTCTTGGGCTTCCACACGCGCAGCAAGAGCACCATAGCGATAATGGTGATCAGGGCCGACATGATATCGGGCAGCGTAGCGCCGTGGTAGTTGGAGAACAGGAACTGCGAACCGGCAAAGCTCACGCCAGCCACGATGATGGCGGGCAGCACTTCCATGGCGCGCTTGAAGCCGCACATGACCACGCAGAGCCACAGCGGAACAAGGATGGACAGGAAGGGCAGCTGACGGCCCACAATCTGGCTCACGTGCATTTCCGGAATACCGGAAACCTGGGCGCCGACGATGATCGGGATACCAATGGCGCCAAAGGCCACAGGAGCGGTGTTGGCAATCAGACAGATACCGGCGGCGTACAGCGGGCGGAAGCCCAGGCCCACCAGCATGGCGGCGGTGATTGCCACAGGCGTACCAAAGCCAGCGGTACCTTCAATGAAGGAACCAAAGGCAAAGGCGATAAAGATGGCCTGAAGACGGCGGTCGTCCGTAAGACGGGCAAGCGATTCTTTGATGTACTCAAATTCGCCCGATTCAACGGTCATGTTGTACACCCAGACCGCCGTGATGACGATCCAGATGATGGGGAAGAGGCCGAAAGCGGCACCGTAGCTCAGCGCGCCCAGAGCAGTGCCGAAGGGCATGCCCCACACGGCAACAGCCAGAACGAAAGAAAGACCAACGGCAAGAGCCGCAGCGTAGTGCCCCTTAGCACGGCGCACGGCCAGCATGTAAAAAAGGCTGATCAGGGGGATACCTGCCAGCAGGGCGGAAACCACAGCTCCGCCAACCGGATCATACACTTGTGTCCAAGCCATATAACAGACCCTCAACTGTTATGTGTTACTAGGGGGCGTATGGCAGTGCGGAGTCCCTTCCGTGCGACCCTGAAATACTACCCTATCCCCCTCTAAGACCATTGAGAGCGAATATAATCTTTTAGCCAAAAAAACAACACGTTTTTCCTATATTGACGACACAAAACTTAGCGTTATCGTCGCAAATTGGCGGGTAGAGCGAAATACAGGCGGGCTGCAAGGTCAAAAAAAACTCCCGGCAGATAACTTGCCCACCAGAAAAGTCTGTACTTGAGGCCGCTGTTTCGCCACGGGCGTATGGCCTCGCGGGCGGCGCTGTTGTGCCCCTCGCGCCACAGGGCCACGGCCTTCTGAAAACCAGCCCTGCGGGTCATCAGCTCCACAAGCCCCGCATATTCCTGATCATAGCCAGGGTACAATGCCCGGTGCTTTTCAAGAATCCGCAGCGTCTCGTCCGCAAACTGGCCAAATTTTCTAAAGGTCGTGTTGGCTCCGTGCACTCGCCAGAGGGTCAGGGGCTCATCCACATGGTCCAGTTCCCAATCGTGGGCGATGCGATAAAAAACGTCGGCCTCCTCGCACACGTTGAGGCTCTGGTCAAACCAGCCCCCGTTGATGCCCTGGCCGGAAGCAATCTTTTCCGCCGAAAGACTGGTCAACGCCTCGCGGCTAACCATGGCCGAAGACATGGAAATCCACTGCCGCTGCATCAGCGCGGCAAATGCCATGCCACGCTCTGGCGAGGTTTCGGCAAACAGGCGTTTGAGCACCCGCCTGCCATCAAAAATTTCCGTATCGGTAGATACCAGGCCAACGCGGGGGTTGGCTTCAAACAGGACCACCTGCCGTTCAAGCTTTGCGGGTTTCCACAGGTCGTCGCAGTCGAGAAAGGCCAGATACCGGCCCCGCGCCTGCGCCAGAGCCAGATTGCGGCCCTCGCCCAGCGGCACGATGCTCTCGCCCCTGAAATAGCGCACCTTTTCGCCGTAGCTCCGGGCTATGGCCGGGCTTTCGTCGGTCGAGCAGTTATCCCAGAAAATAACCTCAAAATCCGTAAAGGTCTGGGCCATGAGACTGTCCATGGCCTCGCGCAGGTCGCGCGAGCTGTTCAGACAGTTCATTATTACCGAGACAGCGGGGGCATTCATGCTTTTTCCTCGTTGGGTGCGGGATGTTGGGCTGCGGATGATGCTACAGGGGGCTGCCCAGACTCAGACTGATCTTGCCCGAGCTGATCTTGTCCGGACCGATATGGCCCAGTCTTTTCTGCCCCGGACTGCACAAAGGAAGCCTGCTTTTTGAAAACCCATACCTTGCACAGGGCATAGACGATGACAGGTACAAGCAGCACGGCTATTGGCATGGCCCAGGCATAGGGTACACCCGCCTGCATGAGCAGCCACACAATGGCAGAGTTACAGCACAGGCCAACTGCCTGGGTTGCCGCAAAACGCGGCAGCATGGCGCGGTGGGTGGCAATGCCTGCGCCCGCTTCCGCAGCGCGGAAGGTCCACAGGCATTGCCCGAGATAGGACACGATAAAACTGAGCGCATAGGCCAGGGCATTGCCCACCAGCGTGGGCAGCCCCAAAACGCTGACAAACAGCAGCCCCAGTAAAAAATAGCTTACCGAGGCAGCGCCGCCCACAATGCCAAAACGCACCCAGCGCTTGGCGAGAATGCCGCGCACCAGTGCCGCAATTCCGGCGCAGCCGGGTATACCCTGCCAGCCGCTAGCCACGGCTGCCTCCGCCCGCAGGGGCGGTGCCTACTTCAGTGCGGCAACCAACGCGTCGCACACGCTCTCCACGTCTTCAGTGCTCAGGGCGGGGTGCAGGGGCAAGGTCACAAGCTCGCTGTAGAGCTGCTCGGTCACGGGCAGCGACAGCGCACCGCTGCCAAAGCAGCTCAGCAGATGGTTGGGCTTGTAATGCACGCCCGTGGGAATGTCGCGAGCGGCCAGAAATTCCTTCACCGCGTCCTTGCGACCGCCCAGCACGCGCACCGGCATGATGTGGCGCACCACAAAATCCTGCGGATCTGTGCGCAGCACGACCAGCCCATCAACCCCGGCCAGCCGTTGCTCATAAATGGCTGTCAGCTGGCGGCGGGCCGGTATGAATTCAGATTCAAGACGCGAAAGCTGCACCCGGCCAATGGCGGCCATGATATTACTCATGTGGTAACGCCAGCCCTGCCGTTTTACGTCCGGATCCCACGAACGCGCACCCGTAAAACGCTTTTGCGCGTCGTTGGCCACAGAAAGCAGGCGGGCGTCAGAAGCCAGCTGCCCGGCTTCTTCATCAAAGGCGATCAGGCAACCGCCCTCGCCGCAGGTAATATTTTTGATGCCGTCAAAGCTGAAACAGACCATGTCGCCCATGCTGCCGATCTTGCGGCCGTGGCTTTTGCAGCCAAAGGCATGGGCGGCGTCTTCAACCACGCGCAGGCCTTTTTCGCGAGCAAAGCTGTAGATGGCGTCGAGCTGCCAGGGGTTGCTGGCATAGTGCACGGGCATGATGGCGATGGTGCGGGGGGTCAGACGGCGCTCGGCATCGGCAAGATCAATGGTGCCGGTATCGGCCAGCACATCGCAGGCTACCGGCGTACAGCCAGCAGCTGTAATGGCCTGAAAAGACGCCACAAAGGTAAGAGAAGGAACAAGAACTTCGGGTGTGCCGTCTACGCGACACTGTGCGGCAACGGCGTCCACGGCCAGATGCAGGGCCGCGGTGCCGGTATTGACTGTAATAACCTGACTGGGTTTGACGCCAAGATACTGCGCCACTTCTTCTTCAAAAAGGCGCACTTCGTTGCCCATGCCAAGATAGCCGTCTTCAGTAATAACGCGGCTAACGGCGCGGGCTTCAGCTTCACCCACAACGGAACGTGAAAGACGCATGGACATAAGGCCTCCTGCTGCGGCGGCATGACCGGGGTTTACAGACCGCCCGGCTGGCGTTGGCTTCAGGCTGCGCGTCGTCACTCAAAAAAACCGCAGGCACCGGGGCTTTAAAAAACCCGCCGTCCGTACAGATTCAGGGGTGCGCGCCTGGCCGCCATGCTAACCCGCATCGGCGTTCATGTCGCTCAATAACGTGTCGAGGTCAAGCAGAATGAGCAGGCGGTCTTCAAGCTTGCCCACGCCCCGAATGTACTCGGAGCCAATGCCGCACACAACAGGCGGTGCGGGCTCTACCGTAGAGGCGGGAATGCGCAGCACTTCAGAGACGCCGTCTACAAGAAAACCCACGATTTTCTGGTTAAATTCCATTACCACAATGCGCGTGTTGCCGTCGTGCTCCACCGGGTGCAGATGAAAACGCGTGCGCATGTTGATGACCGGAATAACCTTGCCGCGCAGGTTGATAACGCCCTCAATGAAGGCGGCGGCATGCGGAACCATGGTGATCTGCATGAGCCGGATGATTTCCTGAACCGAAAGGATATCGACCCCGAACTCTTCTTCGCCAATGCGAAAGGTTACCAGCTGGAGCAGGTCGCCCTCATGTTCCTGGCCAGAGCCCTGATGCGTCTCAAGCGTTGATGTCTGCACCGCGTCCATTGTGTCCGTCATGGGATGGCCTCCATGGTATAAAGGGCGTTTCAGCCCGTACACCGCCGCTGTTGCGGCAGCTTTTCACCTGTTTTGGGTGTCCGGGCCTGCCGCAGAAGCTGCGCGTCAGGTCCGGTTCTCTCACTTATCGGTTACTATGCAAAATACTTCATGCCCAAGTGCAAATTCGGGCTGCCCCACCTAGAACCACGATTCCACAAGTGTGCGCTCGTCAGAGCGCAGATAGTCAAGCCAGAGATTCTGCATATAGCTGTAATGGTTAATAAGCAGGTCTTTCAGGTTTGTTTTGTTGTGCTCCCACGGTTTTGGGCCGTGAAAGTGCACGATGCGCGCCTCATCCCTGCACTCCGCGCGGTAGGGAGGACAGTTCCAGCAGTCGTCCAGCCGCGTTATGCGTTTGCCGAAAAAATAGTTTATCAATGATTGGTCAAGGTTGCCGATGCGCGACTCGTTTTCGCGGCAAAAAGCCATAAAATGACCAATAAAGTCGCGCTTGCGCAACTTTTCAAGGTTGAACAGAGCTACGCCGCTGGAATATGTCCAGATGGGAAATGGCAGGGGCACCGTGTAGCGCGCGCCGCGAAATTTGTAAGAAAGCTGCTGGTGCTGGTGAAAAAACGGTGCCGTATACTCTCTGGCCATGCCCACATACGGCAGCTGCTGTGCAAAAAGCTCATCCAGTGGCCGATAAAAAAGTACGTCCGTGTCGCAGTAAAGCACACGGTCATCGTGGGCAAGCTCTGGCACCAGCGCAAGCTCAAGTTTGAGAAAACACCCGGCGCAGGCCTGCCCCAGAGGTGTGAATCCGCTGGGATCAAGCTGCGGCGTATAGCGCGCCACAGGGATATTTTCCGCCTTCAGCTCGGCCAGCAGAGCTGTATCGCGCCCCGCATACACGCACAGACAAGGCGCGTGCTCCCCCTGCACGGCGCGCAGGGAGCGCACCGCCACCTTGAGCAGGGTCAGATACTGAATCTTGTCGTCAAGGCAGAATACTACTTTCATGCATTCTCGCCCCGCAGGCGGTGTTGCAGGGCGGCAGACTGACCCTGAAGCGCACCGTTGTCAAAGTCCTTCACCGAGGCAAGAATGGCAGAAAGGTCTTCGGCGTATGGGGTTCCATCCACAAAGGGTATGAAACGCTCCAGCGAACTTTCCGCATTGCCCCAGTCTGTTTCCATAAGCTCCGGCAGCTCTGCCAGCAGGGCAAGCAGGGCCTCACGATGCTCCTCATCCAGGTGCATGGTGCCAGCGGTGGCCATGCTGCCCATGCCTTCAAGGCAGCGCACGCGCAGCAGCACCTCGTTCATGCTTTCTTCAAATTCGTCCATCAGGCTTTCGCTGGGCAGGGTCATGGGCAGGGTACTTTCCATGCGCCGCGTGAGGCGGCACACGCGCTCCACACCCAGGTTGGCGGCTACACCCTTTACTGTATGCGCCAACCGCGCCGCACCGCGCAGGTCGCCACAGGCCAGCAGCCCGCGCAGCTCTCTGGCACTGTCTCCGTAGTGGTCCACAAACCGCAACAGAAGTTCACGGTACAGATCATGGTTGCCGCCCACGGTGGCAAGACCGGCCTCCACGTTCACAGCCGGGCATTCCGGCTCGGCAACGGCAGCCTCGGAAGCGCGCATCATGTCGAACTCGCGGGTACCGTTTTCACTCTCCAGGGCCTGTTCGGGCTCGGCATTCTGCACAAGAGGATTGTGCTCAAGCCCGCCGGGCAGCCACCTTTCCAGAGCGGCGTAAAGAGCCGCGGGGTCAACTGGCTTGGTGAGATAGTCGTTCATGCCCACGTTCTTGCCGTCCATACGCGAAGCGGCGTCAGCATGCGCGGTCATGGCCAGAATGGGCAGACTTTCCGGGGAATACCCCAGATCACGGATGCGCCTGGTGGCCTCGAGCCCGTCCATCACGGGCATCTGCACATCCATGATCACCAGATCCACACCGCCCGCGCGCACTTCATCCACTGCGGCCATACCGTTGGAGGCCATGCGCACGGCTAGCCCTGCCTGAGAAAGAAGCTCGCTGGCAATTTGGGCGTTTATATCGTTGTCTTCCACCACAAGCACGGTGTGCTGCTGCATATCGGCAGGCATGAATATACTTTCAACCGCTTCCTGCGCTTCCTGAGCGGGCGAGGTTTCCAGCGAGCAAACAGGCTGTACCCGGACAACTGAAATTTCAAAGAAAAAACGGCTGCCCTTGCCGAGCGAGCTTGCCACGCAGAGCTCGCCCCCCAGCAGGTCAACCAGCTGCCGCGCCAGAGCCAGCCCAAGGCCAAGACCGCTGTTGGAACGGGTGAGAGATTCGTCGCCAAGGGCAAAGGGCTCAAAAAGTTTTTCCTTGAGGGCGGCGTCCATGCCGGGGCCGCTGTCGGCCACCACAAAAAGCAGACGGCAGGTATCGTCCGGCCCGTCATCGTGCGCATACTGCACGCTGCACTCCACAACGCCGTTGCGGGTGTACTTGACCGCATTATCCAGAAGTATGCGCAGCACTTCTTCCAGATGGCGCTCATCGCCCTCGACAACAGCCGGAGCGGCGGGATCAATGATAAATTTGAGCTCCAGCTGCTTTTCCAGAGCGCTGGCGGCCACACTCTGCCGCAAGAGCTCAAACAGACGCGGCAGCTGAAAGGCGCGATTTTCGCGCCGTAACAGGCCCTCATTGGCGCTCGAAAAATCAAGGATGCGGTTGACCATGTCGAGCAGCACGCTGCCCGCCTTGTTGATCTGGGAAATATAGTCGCGCTGCACCCCGCTGGGGCCAGCCTGAAGGCTCAGATAGCTCATGCCGATGATGGCGTTGAGGGGCGTGCGGATCTCGTGGCTCATGCGCCGCAAAAAATCTTCCTGTACGTGCGAGGCCTTTTGGGCCAGTTCCAGCGAGGTAAGAGCCTGAGCTCTGGCCAGCACGGCCTGCTGCTTGCTTTTGCGGGCGCGGCGTTCGGCCTCCTTGAGCTCGCGTATGCGCGTGAACAGGGTTCCCTTCATGCGCTGCAGGGCATCGAACATGCTGGCAAGCTCATCCTGATGCTGTATCTTTACCGGAGCCGGGTCGCCGCCTTCGGCCACACCTTCGGCATAACGGCTAACCTCGCCAAGGGGCTGAACAACGCGTTTCTGGAAAATATAAACATTGATCACGGCGCTGGCGGCCAATGCCAGCAGGGCAACGGCCATGGCCCAGACCATCTGCTCGAGCGGCCTTTCCTGAATCCCTATCTGGTCAAGAAAACCCCGGTACTGCGCTTCACGCAATGCCTGGGCGCTGAACAGAACCTGCTGCACTTCGCCATCCAGATTCACCCTGTCGGCCCAGGCCTGCGCGCCGCGCAGATCAAGACTGTCCCTGTCCCAGTGCGGGGGGCCGCTGTTGCCCATCGCCATGGTCACGGCAGTGTCCAGCAGGGTATCGAGATGCTTGCGCTGAACCAGCAGAGACCGCACCTGTGCCTGCAGGCCGCTGGAAAGATTGATGCGGCGGGCGGCTTCTTCAAAAGATACGCCGCGAGTGGCGGCATCCTGGGCGTCTCCGGCGCGCATCTGACTCAGAATCTGCCAGTTGGCGTAGCGTTCGGCGCTGCCGGTAAAAATAAAGGCGTGGGCTTCCTCGTAGCACTGACGGGTGTTGTTTTCCACGTCCAGAAGCAATGAATCGAGCTCGTAGTAGTTTTCGAGCGTGCGCCTGCCTTCGTGCAGACCACGGCCAAAAGCCACCAGGCAAAGCCCCAACAGCAGGAGAAGAAGCAACTGCGCAAGGTTGGATGTCTTGATAATGGTTCTGATGCTCATGCTTCTTGCTCCCGCAGGCAGAAGGCCGTACCTTCCGCCAAACCATACACCCGCAGGCGCCACCCGGCGCAATTCCAACTATGCCCGTCTGTTGAAGTATTGTACTTCTTACCATAGGCTGCGGCAAAAATCATCCGCGACCATTCTGGAGAATCCGAAAAACCACCATGCCCCCCAACTCCCCCAAACTGCTGCCCCACATGGCCCTGCTGACTGCCATGGCCTTTTGGGGCTCAACATTTGTCGTTCTGCGCATCGCCCTGTCGACCTTAACTCCCCTGCAGACGATGGCGGGGCGCATGCTTGTGGCCTGCGTGGTTTTTTTGCCCCTGTGCCCGCGCCTCTGGCGCGAGCTGAAAGAGCAAGGCCATTGGGGAACACTGGTGCTCATGGCCCTTTGCGAACCCTGCCTGTTCTTTCTTTTTGAAACGCACGCCCTGCGGCTTACCACAGCCTCTCAGGCGGGCATGATCACATCGCTGCTGCCCCTGCTGGTGGCCGCCGCCGCCTTTGCCGCCCTGCGCGAACACGCAGGCCTGCGCATGTGGATGGGTTTTCTGCTGGCTGTCTGCGGCGTTACCTGGCTGACCCTTGCCGCCGTGCCCGATGACAAGGCCACCAACCCCATGCTGGGCAATATTTTTGAAGCCATCGCCATGTGCTGTGCAGCCGGGTACACCGTGCTGGCACGGCATCTCTCCACGCAGTACAGCGCCCTGTGCATAACGGCGGTGCAGGCATTTGTGGGCATGATCTTTTTTTGCCTGCTGGCCCTTACAATCCCCGAACCCAATACCTTTGTGAGCCTTGGCAGAACCTTTCCCACCTGGGCACCGTGGGCATGCCTGCTGTATCTTGGCGGCATTGTTACCTTTGCCGGGTACGGCCTGTACAATTTTGGCGTCAAGCGGCTCTCTGCCGGACGCGCGGCGGCCTACACCAACCTGATTCCCGTTTTTGCCCTGTTGTTTGGCGTTGCGCTGCTGGACGAAAAGCTGTTTCCGACCCAGTACGGCGGCGCACTGCTCATTGTATTGGGCGTGCTGCTGAGCCAGTGGAAGGGCAAGGCCGACAAACCGGCAGAACAACCCGCCTAGGCTGCTGGCAGAATCCAAACCCGCATGCGGCGCACGGCACGGCGGGTCTTGGGCTGGCTATTGAATCAGGCCATGCCCAGCTGACCGAGAATGGCTGGCATATCCAGCGCGTCTTCCACAGCGTCCGCCAGCCTGTCCAGCTCCGGCCCCAGGCAGTAGGTCGCCAGCGGTGCCGGCGGCAGCCCGGCCTCGCTGCGCAGGCTTTGCAAAAAGGCGTGGCGAAAATTGTCCACGTCAAAAAGACCGTGCAGATAACTGCCCCATACGCGCGCACGGCCCTGCGCATCGCAGGTTCCCCAGCCAAGGGGCTGCTCCTCGCTGTCTGCCATGACCACGCGCACTTGCGCCTGCGACGGCAGACCGGAGCCTTCGACGGCAGACACAACTGCCGTCTGCCCGTGATGGATCTCGTACCCGCACACAGATTGTCTCTCCACCCCCGTCAGGCAGGGATGCACCCAGCCGCATGTGCGGCGCAGCCGCTTGGCCGCCAGCAGTTTGGTGCACAGGGGCAACAGGCCAAGCCCTGGCTCGCAGCCGCCCTCTTCCAGCCCCAGCGGATCGGAAATTTCAGCGCCAAGCATCTGCAAGCCTCCGCAAATGCCCACCACGGCCCCGCGACCCTGTTGCTGACACCGGTCGGCAAAGCCGCGTACGCAATCGGCCAGCCCGCTACGCAGCAAAAAACGCAGGTCATCCACCGTATTACGGCTGCCGGGCAGAATGACCGCATGCGGCTCGCCCCAGTGTTCGGCGCTACGCACAATGCGCAGGCGCACCCCCGGTTCGTCGCGCAGGGCATCAAGATCGGTGGCATTGCTCAGATGTGGCAGGTCGGGAACCACAATATCCAGCAGCCCGTATTCTCCCTGAGCCGCACCCGCGTACAGGCCCGGCGTCAGCCCCTGCTTGAAGCTCACGGAATCTTCTTCGGGAAGGCGCAGGTTTTCGAGCATGGGCACAACGCCCCAGAAAGGCTTGCCCGTGCGGCGTTGCAGCATGCTCAGGGCCGGATCGAGCAGGCTGGCGTCGCCGCGAAACTTGTTGAGAATAAAGCCGCCAACCCTGCTCCGCTCTGCACGGGTCAGCAGGGCCATTGTTCCCGCAAGTGCCGCAAAAGCACCGCCCCGGTCGATATCGGCCACAAGGGCCACCAGCGCGCCCGCATGGCGGGCCATGCGCATGTTTACAATGTCGTGCGCTTTAAGATTGATCTCTGCAGGGCTGCCCGCGCCTTCCAGCACCATCACGTCCATGCCTGCGGCCAGACTGTTGTAGGCACGTCGCACGGCCTTCCAGGCGGTGGGCTTGTAGCGCAGGTACTCGGCCACGCGCATCTGGCCCACGGGCTCACCCAGTACAATCACCTGTGAACCCGTGTTGGAGGTGGGCTTGAGCAGCACGGGGTTCATGCGCACGTCTGGCGCAAGACCACAGGCCGCCGCCTGCAGGACCTGGGCGCGGCCCATTTCCTTGCCGTCGCTGGTCACAAAAGAATTCAGGGCCATATTCTGCGCCTTGAAAGGCGCAACACGCAGCCCGCGCCTCGCAAGCAGACGGCACAGGGCTGCCGCCAGCAGGCTTTTGCCCGCGTTTGAGCAGGTTCCCTGAACCATCAGGGCTGGAGGTAGGGTCATGGGCAGGGTGTGCGTTTGCCCGCCGGTTGATGTGTGCAATCTTTCAAGCCCCATGCGGATATGTCTCCCCTGCGCCTGCGGCCCCGGCCATATGCAGTGCTGATCAAAATTGTCATTTTTCGGCAATATATGGTTTGCAAAGCATGACCGCAACCGCGATTTATCATGCATTTCAGACATACCTGCCGTCCGGTTGCTTCTTCGCCTTGCGCTACTAGCGGGGTTTTCGTATAAAAGAAACAGTGGTCATATCCATACCCCGTTGCCGAAAGGCACGGTCAGTTTACGCGGCCGCCAGGGCCGCGAATACCAGCGGAGATTCAATGAAGCGCATTTTTATATGGATTCTGGGCGGCATTGCCCTGCTGGCTATTGCTGCGGTCGTACTGATCAGCCGGGTGGACACGGACTTTGTGGTGCGGCAGATAGCCGATGCCACAGCCAAGGCCACCGGCCAGCCACTTCAGTTCGACACTCCGCCAGGAATTTCCTTTTTCCCTCCCGGCGTCCACTTCGGACAGGCCCACTGGGGCAATGCGGATGAAGCCCAGGGCATGGCCATTGCCGTCAAAAGCGGTATGGCACAGCTGGAACTGAGCCCCCTGCTTACCGGTAATGTGGTCGTGCGCGAAATTCGCCTCGACAGCCCGGTAGTCGAGATCCGCGAGAGCAAATCCGTAGCCCCGGCAGAAGCAGCGCCCGAACCGCCCAAGGCCGACACCACAAAGCCCTCTACCGCCAAATCCGGGGCATCCAAGCCCAGTGCGGCCAAATCTGGCGCTCCCAAAACAGACGCTCCGCAGGCAAACGCCACCGCAACCACCGACCAGCCTGCTCCTGCGGCCAAACCCGCCACGGAACCGGCCACCCTGCCCATTGAACTGAAGCGCCTTGTGCTGCGCCAGGGTTCGGTCACCTATACAGACGCTGCCGGGCAGATTCTGCGCATCAAAGACGTCAACCTTTCTGTGGAAAACCTGCGCATAGGGCAGGAAGCCACAGTGCAGTGCGACTTTTCCTTTGCACTTGGCGGCAAGCAAGCCAATGCGGCCACAGAAGCCAGCAACCTTTCTGGCACCATGGCCTTTACATCACGCCTACGCTATTCACCGCCGCAGCTGCTTTTCAGGCAGACCGCGCTGACCGTCACCCCGCTGACCGGTGCACTGCCCAAGGAGGCTGGCCCCCTGCAGCTGACCTGCGAGGGCATGCTGCGCCTTACCGACATGCACCTGCAGCTAACCAGAGCCCTGCTCAGCACGCCCCAGGCCCGCATGACCATGTCGGGCGAGGCGGCGCTGAACGCACCCACCTTCAACGGAACGCTGGAAATCGAGGGGTCGCCCCAAAAGCTGGCCGCCCTTGCGGGGCACAAGATCAAAACCGCACCCAGCAAGGATGAACTGCGTTTCCGAACCATACTCCGCTATGTTCCCAACGCCATGAATCTCAGCCAGATGCAGCTGCAGGTGGACGATATCACCCTGCGCGGCGGTCTGCGTTTTGAATTTCCGGCAGATGCCCCTCTGGGCATAACCGCCGATGTTCAGGCCGGGGCCATCAACCTTACGCCCTACCTGCCCGCTGAAGAAACCCACGCTGCTGGCAGCAAGGCGCAAGATGCCAAGGCCACCTCGAGCGAGGCCGATGCCGCACGCGCCAAAAAGGCAGCCAAGCCCGATGCCGAAGCCGCGCAAAAAATGCCCACGCTGGACATACGCGCCAAGATTGCGGCCATCAGCAAGGGCGGCCTGCAGATCAAGGATATTGTGCTGGCCATCAAGGGCGAAAAAGGGCGCTACTCCCTCAATTCCCTTACTGCCGGTATTGGCAGCGGCGGCAGCATCAAGGCCACGGGCAGCATGAACATGACCAATGAGACATGCGCCATCAAAGCTCTTGTTGCCGACGTGGATCTGGGGCCGCTGCTGGTGGCTCTGGGCAAAACCCGCACCGTGGACGGCATCGGCATGCTGGACACAGAGTTGACCATGGACTGCGGCGGTGCTGCTGAGGCGCGTCAGAGCCTGACAGGCCGTGGCCTTGTTGAAATTCGCCAGCTGCACGTTCCAGCCATGGCAGAGCTTGGCAAAAGCCTGCCCATGCTTGCCAGCAAGGGAGGCCCGCTGCCCGACCGCTTTGATCTGGCCCGTGCGCCCTTTACGGCCAAAAACGGCGAAATCAACGCGGCCCCCATTACCGTGACCTCTTCAAGCCTCAACGCAGCTGGCAAGGCTCACATCAGCCTGCCCCGGCAGAACATCGAAGCGAACATGGACATCAAGACCCTGGGCCTGACCATTCCGGTGACGGCCAAGGGACCGCTGAGTGATATTTCATACGGGGTGGATCCCAAGTTTGCCCTTGATATGGCCAAAACCCTGCCAGGTTCACTTTTGAACACCGGCAAGCAGGCGGGCGGAGCCACCAAGGATGCCGCCAAGGGAGCAGAAGGCCTGCTGCGCGGTATTATAGGCCGCTAACAGGACGCAAGCCAAGGCTTTACCGGCTGTTCTGCAGCCCTGGAATTTTATCCGGGGCTTGCCTTTTCAGCTCCATGGGCTAAAGCTATTAGCATTGCGGGCGTTAAGCATTGAAGAAGACCAGACAGTATATCTGGTGATTACCGCGTTTTCAGGACGGTCGGCTTTCAGGATGCTGACCGAACTACACGGATAGTATTGAGAGAACAGGCGGCAGTATGTACTTACTTATAGGACTGGTCATTGTTGCGGCTTCAGTCGGCACGGGCTACACCATGGCCCACGGCGACTGGGGCGTTCTTTTTCAGCCCGCCGAGTTCATCATCATTCTGGGTTGCGGTCTTGGCGCGTTCTTTGGTTCGCAGACCAAGTACACCTTCAGTCTGGTTGTCAAAAGCCTCAAGCATCTGTTTGCCGACCCGGGTTCCAGCAAAAACCATTACCTTGAAACCCTTGCCCTGCTGTACGCACTTTTTTCCAAGATGCACCGCGAGGGCGTGATCAGTATTGAAAGCGACGTTGAAAAGCCCGAATCCAGCCCTATTTTCAGCAAATATCCCAACATTTCCAAAGACACCGTGCTGGTGAACTTTGTGGGTGACACGCTGCGTGTGTATCTGACCACCGGCGACCCAGCTGATATCGACAGTCTCATGGACGTGGACATCGAAACCATGAAGGAAGAAGGTATTTTGCCCGCCCACGCCGTATCGCACATGGCTGAATCACTGCCGGGCATGGGTATTGTGGCCTGCGTGCTGGGCGTGGTTTTGGCCATGGGTAAGATTAACGAACCTCCGGAAGTGCTGGGGCACTACATCGCGGCAGCACTTGTAGGCACGTTTTTTGGTATTCTTGCCTGTTATGGCCTCTTTGGCCCCATGGGTGCCAAGCTTGAAAACTACGTGGCCGAAGAACATTTTTATTTCAACGCCATCAAGGAAGCAGTGGCTGCGGCCATTCGCGGTTCTACCCCTCTGATCGCGGTTGAATACGGTCGCAGAGCCATTCCCTATCCCTTTCGGCCCACGTTTGCCGAAATGGAAGAACGCCTCAAGAGCGGCTAGCCCGCATGCGCGGGGTGGGATGTCCTGCGGCGCGGGGACATGGCAGAGATTTTGCCTTGCTACCAAAGCTTGGTACGATTCAGCAGGTTAGTGGCAAGGGCAACCGACAGACATCTGACCCTGTCGTAAAGCGCACGTCCCTGCGCATAAAAAACTACAGAAAGGAGGAAGCCTATGGGCGGCGGCGCATGGAAAGTCGCGTATGCCGACTTTGTTACGGCCATGATGGCCTTCTTTCTTCTGCTGTGGATCCTCAGCATGGTTCCGCCGGAAACCAAGGCTGGCCTTGCCGCATATTTTAGTGGCGAACGCAATTTCGACTCCAGCTCCACATCACCCATCTCCAACAATCCGTTTATTCAAAATACGGATAAAATTGACGCGCGCGACCTCAAGATCAACGAAGTTGAAAAGTCGCATTATGCCATTGCCCAAAAAATCAAACAGATGCTCATGGCCGATGCCGTGCCGCAGAACTCCTCGGGCATCAGCGCCGACGACGTGGGCGTGCAGCTGCGCGTCAATTCAGATGTCATGTTCAAGCCCGGCAGCATCGAGCTGCAACCGGAAGGCACCAAGGTGCTTGAAGCCGTGCTGAAGCTCATGAACGAATACAACCTGTACCTTGTGGTGCGGGGGCATGCCGATTCAACTGAAGCCAAGCCTCCCTATGCTTCAGCCTGGGAACTTTCTGGCGGGCGCGCTGCAGCTATGGTGCACTACCTTGCCAGCCACGGCATCAAGCCCACGCGCATGCGCGCCGTAAGCTATGGCGACACGCGCCCCCTCAAGCCCGGCATTGACGAGCAGAGCCGCGCCCTGAACAGGCGGGTCGAATTTTTCTTCCACCGGCCAGAGGTCATGTCGTACAGCGTTGTGTACTAGACAACCCAGCCAACCAGCCAGTTTCAACAGAGAGGCCCCCGTGGAATCCACAGGGGCCTCTTTTCATATACGGCGCAGGATTGCCCCGATGATAGGAGCTGGCGCTATATTTTGCGCACCTCGGTGTACCATGAGGCGGCCTCTTCAAGCAGCTTGCCGGTACGCGCGGCCAGAGCCTGCGGGTCTTTAAGGTAACCGTCGAGCAACAGACTGGCGTCAAAGAGGTGGGTGGTCATGTCGGCAAGAATCCTGTCTTCCGCATCAGCCTTGAAGATGCGCAGCATGCTGCGCAGCAGCGGGTGGTCGCGGTTGACCTCCAGCACCTTCACAGGGATGGAGTCGTCTTTCTGCATGACCTTGAGCAGCTTTTCCATGGACGAAGACATGCCGCCGTCGGGCGAGACCAGCACGGCGGGGCTGTCGGCCAGACGGTGCGAAACGCGCACGTCCGTAACCTTTTCGCCCAGAATGGCCTTCATTTTTTCCATGAGGGCGTCAAAGCTCGCACTGTCGTCTTCTGAAAGCGGCGCGGCGGCCTCGTTCTTGGGCTGTTCCTTGTCGGCAAAGTCGTTCAGGGCGTCGTCCGCCGCTGTTTCCACCGACTTGAATTCCCATTCCTTGTATTTGGCAAGGCTGTCCATCACAAACTCGTCCACCGGCTCGTAGAGCCACAGCACTTCAATACCCTTACGGCGGAAGCGCTCCATATGGGGATTGAGACGGGCCGCCTCACGGTTCGGCGCTGCCACATACCAGATGGTCTTTTGTCCTTCGGGCGCGCGGGCCATGTATTCGTCGAGGCTCGTAAGCGCGTCAGCGTCAGCAAGAGTGGACGAATTGAAACGCAACAGGGCGCAGATGCGCTCGCGGTTTGCATAATCGTGGTAGCCCAGCTTAAAAACCTTGCCGTGCAGCTTCCAGAAGCGGCTGTATTTTTCCGCATCGTCCCTGGCCAACTTTTCAAGGTGCCCAAGGGCCTGCTTGACCAGCACCTGGCTGATCTTGCGCAGCACCACGTTTTCCTGCAGCGTCTCGCGCGAGATGTTGAGGGGCAGGTCTTCCGTATCCACCACGCCCTTCATGAAGGCCAGATATTCCGGCACAAGTTCCTTGTTGCGGTGCTGTATCAGCACGCGGCGGGCGTAGAGATCAAGACCCCAGTATTCGCGGTCGGCGCCAAAAAAGTCCTGAGCCGAATCGGGCGTGAACAGCAGGGCGTTGAACTGCACGGGCGCGTCCACAGAAAGATGCAGCGTGTCCAGCGGTTCCTTGGCGTCGTAGGTCAGAGCCTTGTAGAAGGAATCGTACTGCTCCTTGGTGACCGAAAACTTGGGTTCGCGCCAGAGGGCAGGCTGGGTGTTGACCCGCTCGCCATCCACCAGAACGGGAAACGGCACAAAAGCCGAATGCTTGCGGATAATGGATTCAACGCGGAATTTTTCCGCAAATTCGGTGGCGTCGTCCTTGAGCCAGGCCTTGATGACCGTGCCGCGCTGCGGGGCGTCGCCCGTGGCGGGCTCAACGGTAAACGTGCCAAGACCGTCGCTTATCCACACGCTGGCCTCGGCGTTGTCGCCAAAGGCTGGGCGCGAGGTGACCTCTACCTTGCTGGCCACCATGAAAACGGAATAGAAGCCCACTCCAAAACGGCCAATAATGTTGGCCGCGTCGGCGGGTTTGGCTTCTGCGCCCTCTTCGTCAGATGCGGCTTCGGCGGCAGGGTCTGTGCCCTTGGCGGCGTTTTCAGCGGCCACATCTGCCAAAAACTGTTCGGAACCAGACCGGGCGATGGTGCCCAGATTTTCGGCCAGTTCTTCTGCTGTCATGCCCACGCCGGTATCGGCAATGGTCAGCACCTTGGCGTCCTTGTCCAGGCTGATGCTGATTTCAAGCGGAAGATCAGCCACACTTGGGTTCTCGCCCTTGCTCATGCGGTAACGCAATTTGTCCAGCGCGTCCGATGCATTGGAAACAAGTTCCCGCAAAAAAATTTCGCGATTGGTATACAGTGAATTGGTGAGGATATGCAGGACCTTGCGCACCTCAGCGCGGAATTGGCGGGAATTCTTACCAGCCTCTGCCATGACAAACCTCCTGAAAAACGATATGGTTGAAAATAATATCCCCTGTCGAATTTTCAAGGGGAACCACACAAAAAAACATCTGTTTTTTGAAGTGGGCTTTACCGCAACGCAGCGGGGAGACTGGCTGCGGCGGTAAAGTATTGGCCCGATAACATGAAATAGATTTTCAATTAAAAGGGGGATAATTAATAATACCCGCGCCGCTAAAGGGCTGTCGGGCAAAATGATATTCGTAACTACTTGCTATTCGATGGGAAAAAAGCTATTTCGCCTGAAGGATATTCAAGGAGGGCCTACATGGACGTTGTAATGCTTTCGCGTTTGCAATTCGCTGTGGCCGTTTTTTTCCATTTTATATTCGTGCCGCTCACTCTCGGGCTTTCCGTCATTCTTGCCTGGATGGAAACCCGATATGTTCGCACCGGCGACGAATTCTGGAAAAAACAAGCCAAATTCTGGGGAAAACTTTTTCTCATCAACTTTACCCTGGGCGTGGTGACAGGTATCACCCTGGAATTCCAGTTTGGTACCAACTGGTCGCGCTACTCTGAGTATGTGGGTGATATTTTTGGTTCATTGCTGGCTATTGAAGCCACGGTGGCCTTTTTTCTGGAATCCACGTTTCTTGCGGTCTGGCACTTTGGCTGGAAGCGGGTTGGCAAAAAAATGCACCTCGCCTCCATTTACATTGTGGCCTTTGCGGGCAACCTTTCTGCACTGTGGATCATCCTTGCCAACGGCTTCATGCAGCATCCTGTAGGCTACACCATCAATGAAGCCATGGGCCGCGCCGAGCTTGCCAACTTCTGGCAGGTGGTAACCAACGGTTACGCCTGGGGCATGTATGCCCATACCGTGCTTGCCTCGTGGGCAGTTGGCGGTTTTTTTGTGCTGGGCGTTTCGGCCTGGCATTTGCTGCGCAAAAGCAACGTGGAATTTTTCCGTGCATCGTTCAAGATGTCTGCGGTATTTACTCTGGTTCTTGTGCTGCTGCTGGGCCTTTCGGGCGACCAGCAGGGCAAGACCGTGGCCCAGTTGCAGCCCGCCAAGCTGGCCGCGCTGGAATCGCACTGGGAAACCGGGCGCAATGTGCCCTTTTATCTGCTGGCATGGCCCGATGAAGCCAACGAGGGCAACAAGGTGCAAGCCATTGGTATTCCCGGCCTGCTGAGCTGGATTGCCTACGGCAGCACCGATGCCGAAGTTAAGGGCCTCAAAGACTTTGCCAAGGAAGACCGGCCCCCGGTTGTGCCCACCTTCCTGAGCTTCCGTGGCATGATAGCCATGGCGGGCATTTTTGTGCTGCTGGCGGTTGGCGCATTTTTGCAGCGCAAAAAGGACGAACCCTGCCCGCTGCTGCTCAAGGCACTGGTATGGAACATTCCCCTGCCCTACATTGCCATTATGCTGGGTTGGGCTGTGGCAGAAATTGGTCGCCAGCCCTGGATTGTTTACGGTCTCATGCGCACTTCTGATGCGGTTTCGCCAGTGCCAGCAGAAAATGTCGCCATATCGCTGGGCGGTTTTATTGTGGTGTATTCACTGCTGGGCCTGCTGGACATTTACTTGCTGCGTAAATACGCCATCAAGGGCCCCGACGCCCAGGAGGTATAGCCATGTTGGAAACCATCTGGTTTGTGCTGTGGGCGTTGTTGTGGGCCGTGTACTTTATTCTGGACGGTTTTGACCTGGGCCTTGGCGCGTTGCTGCCCTTTTTGGGCAAAAACGAGTCCGAGCGTCGCATCATGTACAATGCCGCCGGGCCTTTCTGGGACGGCAACGAAGTGTGGCTTATCTCTGCCGGCGGCGTGACCTTTGCGGCCTTTCCCAAGGCCTATGCGGTCATGTTCAGCGCGCTGTATGCCCCGCTTTTGCTGCTGCTTTTTGCACTGATCTTCCGGGCCGTTTCATTCGAGTTTCGCAACAAGGTGGAACACGATAGCTGGCGCGCCCTGTGGGACTGTGTACACTTTCTTTCCAACCTCGTGCCCTGCGTGCTTTTGGGTGTGGCCTTTGCCAACCTGTTCATGGGTATTCCCGTTGACGCCAAGGGTGTGTACCACGGCAACCTGCTTGGCCTGCTGAGCATTTACGGCCTTGCGGGCGGCGTGTTCTTTTTGTGCATGTTTACGCTGCACGGTTCGCTGTGGCTGGCTATCAAAAGCACGGGCAGCCTGCAAACCCGCGCCGTAGCCTCTGCCACCTTTTTGTGGCCCCTCATGCTGGTGCTGCTGGTGGTGTTTCTGGTGCTTACAGCCCTGTACACCAAGCTTTATGCCAACTATCTTGCCATGCCTGTACTCTTTGTGCTGCCCTTGCTGGCCCTGGGCGGCCTTGTGGGTGCGCGGGTTATGCTGGCTGCGGGCAAGCTGTGGCTGGCATGGGCGTGCAGTGCCGTGTTTATCCTCGGCGTTACCTTCTTTGGCGTGGCGGGCATGTTCCCCGGCATGATCATTTCTTCCATTGATCCTGCCGCTACAGTCACCGCCTTTAACGGAGCCTCAAGCCAGCTCACTCTCAAGATAATGCTGGGCGTTGCCCTGGTGATGGTTCCCATTGTACTTGCCTACCAGTTCTGGCTGTACAAAACCTTCTCTGCCCCGGTAACCGACGAAGACCTCAAGGACGAGCATGCCTACTAACATGCTCTGCTGATTGATCGACAAAAAGTCCCGCGCTACTAGCGCGGGACTTTTTTATTGCCCGTCCAAATCCTGGTCCTATGCCCTGCAATCAGCGAGCTCCGTCAGATGAACAGCCAGATTGCCACGCGTACGCACCCAGCAGATGCCCTGTGGGGGATTGGCATTTCTGCCCCCGTCAGGCAACACATGGCAGTTGCCACAGCTCAAGGACATCGCGCAAAAAAACCGCACCGGTGGGCAATCTGGTGCCCAGCCGGTGCGGTCATAGTGTCTGCTAGTGTTTGCAGCGCGGTCAGTCGGTGGATTCAACCTCGCGTACGCAGTACCCCTGATGCCGCAGAGGCGTAAAATAATTCGTGCCCCAAGTTACGGCCAATACAAAAACTGCCGCAAAAAGACCAATAGCCGGGCTCCACAAGGGGCTGGCAGAGAGCGCCAGACGCATGAGCAACGTGCCTATGACAAACCCCGAATTACGGAATACGGCGTGGAATGCAGGCATGTACCGCTGGGCAATCAGCACCATGGAAATATCTGCAAAAATCAGCACCGTATAGAGCGTTTCAAAAAACTTGAGGTCTTCACCGGTTTTTACAAAGTGCGTGAAATCCCTGAAGCCGATGAACAAAAATATGACAAACAAGGCCAGAGCCAGCATTTTTTTGCTCATGACATAGCGCATGCGCAGGTCAGGCGTTGCGATAAAATGCAGGTGCTGACGGGCAATACGCTTGTACAGCCCAAGGCACATGTATACCGCCAATGCGCCAGCACCTGAAACCGCAATGCTGATGACTGGCAAAAGATCGTTGACCACGCTCACGGGTTCCGGCAGGTGGGCCAGCTCCTTAAAGGCGTTACGCAGCAGAATGAGCGTCAGGATTTCAAACTGTTTGCCCATGGACTGCGAAAGTGAACTGGGTATCGCCAGAATGAGGCTCATGACCTCAAGCCCAAGTATGAGCGTGAAGGCCAGATGAATGGCATAAAAATGGCTATGCGGCGTAATATTTGCCAGCCACGGCGGCAGAACCCCCAAGCGCTTGAGCTCTACCCCAACAAGAGCCAGCAGATATACCCAGAGGATGCACAGGGCCACGCGGCGCTGGGTGGCGGCACGTTCCCACGCAGAGTGCAGCCAGTCAAAAACATCCGTAATGGGCTGTAGTTTTCCAATAAACATGCGGGTTACTCCCTAAGTAATTGTCGGCGGCTGCCGCAGCAGTTCCGTCTGGCAGAAGAATATCCACAGCTTGCCAAATGTCAAAGACTACTAATCCTAATATGGTGATTGCCTAACCGCTCCGCGGGCCCAGGGCCAAGCCCTGCGCACTTGCCAAGTATCAATATAGAACGTAGAGAAAAGGCTTCCCCCGCGTTACAGATTATCGGCGTACCCGGTGATACTGAAGGTTGCGGGCCGCAAGCGGCCTGACAATAGCGGGCTGCCCCCACCTGCCATGCCGCCCGACCCCGCAAGCTGACGGGCCTCGGTACGGCATGTTTGGCTATTGGGCGGCTGCCCGCATGGCAGGTCACTGCCGCAACACCACGCGGGAAACAGGGCTGAGGGTTGTGCATACCCCGCCCTGCCTCCACTGATTTGACCGGCGGTAACGCCGCAAGAGCTTCATGAGGTAGAACGTCATGCCCCATAAGGGTCCGCATATCTCCATTTCTCCCGACTATGTGGTGAACAGAATTCTGCGTATCAACATTGATGACTTTGCAGAATGGCCGGAATCTGTCCGTAATCTGGCCATCGCCATAGCCGAAGAACTTTTTCTGGTGGCCTACAACCCCTTTATCAATGCGGAAACTGTCCGCACCAGCGTGCGCGAGAGCTTTGACAAGGAATCCGTGTCGCTGGCGCACTACTACGCCACGGCCATCAGCGAAGGCCTCACCATGTTCTGGTCGGCCCACGAGGCTGAAACTGCCTTTCGCTCCAAGCTGGTGGACGCGCTGCACAACGTTCTGCCCGAAGAATGTATTCTGACCAATCCGGCGGCCATGGTCGAATCAGCCACCGATGCCACCGACCTGCGTATGGAACTGCCCCTGCTGGTGGTGGAACCCGACAATACCGAACAGGTTGCCGAGCTGGTCAAACTCGCCAACGACATGAAGTTTGCGCTCATTCCCCGTGGCGGCGGCTCCGGCATGACCGGCGGCGCTGTGCCCGCACGCAAGCGCACGGTTATTGTCAGCCTTACCCGCCTTACGCGCATCGGGCCCGTTGATCTTGAAGCCATGACAGTTACCTGTCAGGCCGGTGCCATCACCCAGGCCGTCATCAACGCCGTGGACGCCAAGGGTGCGCTTTTTTCCGTTGACCCGGCATCCAAGCAGGCCTCTACCATCGGCGGCAACGTGTCAGAAAACGCTGGCGGCCCCAGCGCTTTTGAATACGGCACCACCCTCGATAATCTGCTGTGGTGGCGAATGGTTACGCCCACAGGTGAGATTATCACCGTTGAGCGAGAAAACCACCCCCGCCACAAGATACTGCCCGACGAAACCGCTGTCTTTGTGGTCAAGGACGTGAGCGGCGGCGTGCGCAACGTGGTGCACCTGCGGGGCGACGAAATTCGCCTGCCCGGCCTTGGCAAGGACGTGACCAACAAGGTTCTGGGCGGCCTGCCGGGCATGCAGAAAGAAGGCGTGGACGGCATTATCACCGAAGCCTGCTTTATCGTGCACCCCAAACCCAAGCACAGCCGCGTCATGGTGCTTGAATTCTTTGGCCGCTCCATGCACCCCGCCGCCGTGGTAGTGCGCGAGCTGGTTGCCCTGCGCAACCGCATCCGCCAGGAGGGCGACTACGCCCACCTTTCGGCCATGGAAGAATTCAACGCCAAGTACGTGCAGGCCATCGAATACAAGCGCAAGTCTGAAAAATACGAAGGCTCGCCTATTTCGGTCATTATCCTGCAGGTGGACGGCGACGATCCCTACCTGCTCGACAAGTGCGTGGGCGACATTGTGAGCGTTGTCGAGCAGCAGGACAATGTGGATATTATCGTTGCCGCCGACGAAAAGGAAGGCGAACGCTTCTGGGAAGACCGCCACAGACTCTCGGCCATCGCCAAGCGCACCTCTGGTTTTAAAATGAACGAGGACGTGGTCATTCCCATGGATCGCATCCCCGATTTTGCGCTGTTCCTCGAGCAGATCAATCTTGAATGCACGGCGGCGGCCTACCGCCACGCCCTGCAGGAAGTGGGACGCCTGCCGGGTTTTCCCATGGAAGACAAGGACTTCAACCGCGAATTTTCGCAAGCCTCCAAGGCTGCCTCTGGCGATGTTGCCGCCACTGAAGTTTCAGACATGGAACTGGCCGCCCGCGCGGAGGACTTTCTTGCCAAACTCAAGGAAAAATATCCCCACCTTGCCAAAAAGATCGACAAGATCAGGGAATACATGGATGCCAGCCGCATTGTTGTGGCCAGCCACATGCACGCTGGCGACGGCAACTGCCATGTGAACATCCCCGTCAACTCCAACGACGCCCTCATGCTGGAAGAAGCGGAAGAAACCGCTGCCCGCATCATGGCAGAATGTCAGGAGATGGGCGGCGAGGTTTCGGGCGAGCACGGCATCGGCATCACCAAGATTGCCTTTTTCGGCAAAGACAAGATGGACGCGCTGCGCGCCTTCAAAGAGCGCGTTGATCCCCGCGACGTCATGAACCCGGCCAAGCTGGTGTTCCGCGAACTGCCGGTGCGCCCCTTCACCTTTTCGTTCAACAGGCTCATCCGCGATATCCGCGAGAGCGGCCTGCCCGACAAGGAAAAGCTCATCAGCCTGCTTACCTCCATTCAGGTGTGCACCCGCTGCGGCAAGTGCAAACAGGTCTGCTCCATGTGCTACCCCGAGCGCTCCATGCAGTACCACCCCCGCAACAAAAACATGGTGCTGGGCATGCTGCTTGAGGCTGTGTACTACAGTCAGGTCAACAAGGGCCGCATTGACGAAAGCCTGCACAAGGCCCTGCGCGACATTGTGGAGCACTGTACGGCCTGTGGGCGCTGCATGGCCAACTGCCCGGTCAAGATTCCTTCTGGCGAGGTGGCGCTTACCCTGCGCGCCCTGCTGGAACACGAAGGCGCGGGTGGTCACCCCATCAAGGGGCATGCCCTTGAATGGCTTTCGCGCGACATCCAGCACCGTGTGCCCAAGGCCGCCAAAATGGCATCTCTGGGCCAGAAGATGCAAAACAAGTTTCTTGGTTTTGTGCCTGAAATGTGGAAGCGGCGCATAAAGAGCCCGCTGTTCTCCGGGCGTGGCCCCAAGATGGGCTATACCAACCTGTACGAAGCCCTCAAGCTGCACAGGGGTTCCATCTTTGCGCCTGCCGAGCCCACGCCCGGCATGCCCTGCGTGCTCTACTTCCCCGGTTGCGGCGGTGCGCTGTTCTATGACCGCATCGGTGTTTCGTCTGTCATGCTGCTGCTCAAGGCGGGCTTTGCCGTTGCCGTACCGCCCAGGCACCTGTGCTGCGGCTTCCCCCTGCTGGCGGCTGGCATGGATACGGCCTTTGAAGACAACATGGCCCAGAACCGCCAGTATCTGGCCTCCATGCTGCGCAATCTCGCCAAGCAGGGCTTTGACTGCAAGCACATGGTCACTGCCTGCGGCTCGTGCCGTGATGGCCTTGAACGCCTGCACATGGAAACGCAGTTCCCGCAGCTTACCCTGCGCGATGTGGGCCAGCTTACCCTGCCCCTGCTCGACAAGGATGCCCTCAAGGCTCCTCTGGCGGAGGGATCGCAGGTTGTGTACCACGGCGCCTGCCACTGTGAATGGGCCGACGTGCACAAGATCAAGGGCCAGAAGCAGATCATCAAGGCGCTGGGCGACTTCAGCGGAGCAAAAATCTCCCTCAACCCCGGTTGCTGCGGCGAATCAGGCATGGGCGCCATGACCTCGCCCGACATCTACAACCTGCTGCGTTCGCGCAAGCAGCAGCGCCTTGGCGAAGCCTTTGAACAGGCCAACGACGCGCCGGTTATCGTGGGTTGCCCCTCGTGCAAGATCGGCATCGGGCGCTGCCTTATCAACATGCACGACAAGCGCCCCGTGATGCATGTGGTGGAATGGCTGGCCGGACAGGTTGACGGCGAAGACCGCCGCCAGAGCTTCCGCAGAAAGGCCAACGACGTGCGCGGCGAAATCCGCGTTGTAGACGTAAAGTAAGCTTACGGTTTAACACTGCCCCGCCCAACGCTCGTCCAAGAGCACACCGGGGCCGCAGCCTGCCCACTTCTGGCAGGCAACCAGCATACCGACATAACGCGCGGGGGGCTCCCAAGGGGGTCTCCCGCGCAAACACAAGGTCTGTCAGCACATGGCGCAGCCTGCCAACACTGCCGCGTCACAAGGCGACGCTTCTCCGGCCTTTTCTTCCTCCGACCGTCCTGTTTTGCCCGCTCCCGGCTGGGTGTGGTGGGTGCTGCTGCTGGCCCTGCTGCTGCCCTTTGCCTACGCCTTTGGCTTTCTGTTTCCACGTGGAGACGACTTTGATGAAGTCACACGGGCCATGTTCCCCTTTGACCTGCCCGGCGGCCTGTACGAAATAGTGCGCGAATGGCTCACTTGGAGCGGGCGCTACACCTATCATTTTCTGGCTGTTTTTCTTGGCAAGGCCGGTGAACTGCGCCTGCTTTACGGCCTCGTGTGTGCCGGGGTGGCAGCCCTGTACGGCTTCGCCTTTTACGGTCTTGCGCGCGTCGTGCAGGTGGGGCGCGGTGCGGCGGCGTTTTGCGGTGCATTGACAGTGCTTGTGGTACTTGCCGGCCATCTGAGCCTGCCCAATCTCTACCTGCTGACCGATGCCCTGACCATGGGCCTTTTGCAGGCCATGACCCTGGTATTTTTGTGGGCGCTCTGCCGCCTGTGGCATGCTCCCGCAGCGCAGGCCCCCAGGGCGCGCAAGCTGGCAATCATTGCAGGCGTGCTGACCGTAGGCGTATTTGAGCATTCTGCGCTGGCGGCATTGACGATCTGCACGGTGGCCGTGATTCTGGCCCTTGTGGACAGATTTCCGGCGCGCGAAACAGAGCCCGACGCCTCGCAAAATGCCCGCACCCGGCTGCGGCACATGGGCATTTTGTGGGTGTGGATTCTGGGCGCGGTGCTTGTGTCGTTCCTGGCGTTGGGCAATCAGGTGCGCCGGGCCACGCGTCATATTGATGCAGAGGTGCAGATGCGGCAGCTGGCCGCCGCATTTGACGAATGGTGGCAGGTAGCTTTCTGGTTTTTTGACAGCTTGTGGCCATGGGCTGTGCTGCTGCTTGTGCTCTTGCTGCGCGGCCTGCGCGGTCAAACCCCGCTGCTGACTCGCGCCAAAACTGCCCGCACCGGCCTGCTGCTGGCATGCATGGCCATTGCCGCCTATCTTGGGCTCTCTGCCCTGCTCACCGTACTGCACGCCCTGAGCGACGTGACCATCAGCTCTACGGGCAAACTGCCCGCGGGACTGGCTGTTTTTGCGGCCTATGCCTTTGGCTTTGCCTTGTGGGGTATGCTGGATGCCTGCCCCATGGCAGAGCGCACCCTGGCCCGCCTGCCCGGGCAGGCCACGATGATTTTGCTGCTCGTGCCCCTGTTTGTCATGCTTGCCAGCAGCGCCAACTGGCGCAGCACGGCGGCAAATGCCGCCAATGGCAGCATTGTGCAGCTTGGGCTGCAATTGCAGGAACGTTACGACACTCTGCGCACCATCGGGCAGAGCGCACAACCGCAGGATGCTCCACCGCGCTTTGGCCTGCTGGGCGAGATATACCGCCCCGGAGCGCGCAAAAGGACCGTTGATGCCAGCCTGCCCCAGCCAGTGGTACAGCGCAGCATCCCGGATACGGTCTTTCCCGTGCAAACAGGCGAAGCCCTGCCCGCGCAGCCGGAAACCTGGCCCAACCTGTGGGTAGCCTGGATGTTTGGCCTGGGCAGCGTACACAGCGCACAGCCCCATGCGGGTGCGGCTGTTGCAGCCCTGCTGGCCCCCGTAGAAGCTTCTGCCCAAAGGCCCTTGCGGCTGGTAACGCCAGAGACACTGCGCGCTGTGGGAATTGACGGCGCATGGCTTGTGCGCGCCAGCGGTGTGCCCGCCAAGGCCCCACCGGCCAGCGCAGCAACCTTCAGCAACCTTTGGCTGGTGTTACACGGGCAGGACATGGCACAAATCAAGCGCATTGCGGTTCTACGGATCAACAGGCAAGACTGGCGCAGGCTCATGCCCGTGTTTCTGCAAAAGCAGGCCGCCGATCTTGCGCTGACCTTGCCGCAGCTGGATCTGAACCGCAAGGCACCGCGCCAGCAGGCCGATGTCTATGGCCGAACCCTTGCCGCCCTGGCAGGCGAGATGCTGCACTTTGAGGCTGCCCCGTGGATGCAGGGAGAATACGTAGCCGTACCGGTAAGCCAGGCCGTCAGTGCCCCACTGGGACTTTTTGTGGGGATAAACGATGGGGCAATGGCCAGGCTTGACCTGTCAAATCCCTGACCGTTATGGCCGGGGGCAGCCTCGCGGCCTTATGCGTAATGCGCCCACGGGACAGCCTGCAACACCGTGGTCACACTGCGAAAAAAGGCCTGCGCGTCGGCTGCAGAAGGTTGGGCTGGCAGCGGGTAGCGCTCGCTGTACCACGACAGGGTGAGCCGCAACGCAGCCTGCAAACATTCCTGCCCCGGTTGCAGCACATGCAAGGGTCGCGTCTGGGTGGGGTCTTCGCCCCGCGCGCAAGGCGTCTCGAACACGATGAACCGCCTGCACGCCATGGGGCGCACAGGATACGCTGCGCATCGGCCTTCATGCAGAAATGGGCAAGCTGCCCCAAGAGTTGCCGCATCGCCCAGGAACTGTGCAAAGCCCGCAGCCAGGGCTTGCCGCACGGCTGATGCCGGTGCAAGTTCCTGCTGCACAAACATGCGCAGGCCCAGAATTTCCAGCGGTGTCACCGGTATGGGCTGTATGCAGCACTGGTAGCAGTTTGGCCCGCAGGCAGGGGCCTGGCTCCTGTGGGCAATGGCCTGTGCCACGCCGCAATCCACAACCGCAAAGGCGTCAAGCAACAGATCCAGGCCTGGCAGCGCCCGCTCCAGACGACGGTTATGATACCTGTGAGCCTTTGTGTCTGCAGCCACGTCGCCAGCCATCACTCTGCCCCTTCGGGGCGTCTGCTTGCACCTGTTCTCACCCTGACAATTCAGCGGCCCCGCAGCAAAATGCCTTTTGGCATTCCGTTGCGGGGCCGGATTTTTCTTACTTGAGTCGCCGCGTCCACTCGGTCATGGCCTGCATGACCGCTGCGGCCTGTTTTACAAGGGCCTCATCCTGTACATCGCCGTTGTCGGCAAAGGCCGGGGTAAAGGCATTGGAGAACAGTTCCGGCTTGTTCAGCACGTGCAGGTTCAGGTACACGCATACCTGACGCAGATGGTACTGCGCACGCGACGTGCCCATGCCGCCGCCTGCGCCCACAATGCAGGCAGTTTTGCCCGTAAGGGGAGCAAGGTCGGGCTCACGCGAAAGCCAGTCCAGCGCGTTCTTCAGCGCCGGAGCCAGCGAGTAGTTGTATTCGGGGCAGGCCAGAACCAGCCCGTCTGCCGCGCTGACCTGATCAACGAGCCGCTGCACCACAGCGGGCTTTTCCATATCTGCATTATAGAAAGGCAAGGCGGAGATATCCACGATTTCCAGGCTCACGCCCTGTGGTAGATTCGCCGCGCAGCACCGCAAAAGTCCGGAATTACGCGAGGCCTTGCGCAGGCTGCCCGATATGCCGACAAAGGTAATGTTTCCCATACAAAGCTCCTTAAAGTTGTACAGACACTAGCAGTTTACTGTGTTTTTATTCAAAAGCCCACAGGTAAACAGCAGGGTCAATGGGTACGGATATCAGCTGCCGGGGCAAAGCCCTGATGGATTACACGCTGCCAGACCCGAGGAACTTGCAGGCAGCGACTTGAAAAATTGGCAGGCCAAAACAGGGAGTATGCACACCGGGCTGCCGGACAGACGATTACGCCTGCCCCTTGGCTCTGGCCCTGCTTTCAAACTTTTCCCTGTCCACCACCACGCGCTCGTGCGTACCTTCGCCGATGAGGCCAGCCTCGTCATAGGCGGCAACATTGAAACTCAATCCTTTGCCGTTGGCAGAAACTGCCGTGAGCTCGGCGCAAAACCGCACCTTCATACCCAGTGGCGTTGCGGCCACATGGGTCACACTTATACCGGTTCCAACGGTTGTCAGCCCTTTATCCAGCACGGCCTGGGCTACCTCCACGGCTGTGGCTTCCATCCATGCCACCATCATGGCCGTGGAAAAAACACAAACCTTGCCGCTGCCCACGCTGCTTGCCAGCATGGATTCGCTAACCGTTGTTTCCTGCGTACCCTTCATGCCTGGCTGTAACATAGTGCTCATTGTGCCTCTCTGCCGAATGGATGCTGATGGTGTGAAACGCCGCTGCGACGCTGCCGGTGAAGTAACCGCAATACAGCGGCACGATCATGCAAGGACGATAAATGACATATCGAGCGCTTTCAATAGCCCTAGAAGTACGCCGAAAGGAACATGGAGGCAGAAAATGAAAAAGCCCTCTCAGGAGGGCCGTTTCATGTGGAGGTTGCGTTTGCCCGCGCACAAGCGCCAGCATCGGCTATATGGAAATATCAGGCATTGGCTGCCTTAAGCATTTCTTCGACCATGGAGAGCGAAGGGGTCGCGCCAGAATCAAGCCCGCACAGGCCGCGCACGGCCAACATGAGCATGTCGAACTGGAGAGCCATTTCGGTAACTCCGTTGTGGATCACGCAAACATCACCGCGCATGAACAGCTTGTAGGCGTGGCGGCTGCGTTCCTGACCGCTGGAACGAACAATGTAATAAACCTGTTCGTTATTTTCGGTCACATAGAGTTTTTGGCGGGTCAGTGTACCCTGCGATTCATCGTACCATGAGCATTCTGAAAAAAGACGGCCGCTAAAGGCAAAATCGCAGCCATTGTCCTGCTTCAGGCAAATGTCTTCCATGGTTTTCTGCGCGTTCATTCAATATCCTCCGCAGGGTCTGACCAGACAGTGGTCGCAAAATCCCCAAGCAACGTTGGGGAAAATTAGCACTGCATCAGAAGCGTTGTCAATAAAGCGCATCCAATGAACAACAAAATCGCATGCGCAAACAGCAAACAAAATTTGTAATATTCTAATTTTATTAATTAAAAAAGATGCGTTTTCTTTTGCGGTTTGTCGTTTGACGAGGCTGATGCGGGCAGAGCTGCAGCCTCGCCCCAGCCCCGCTACCCTGCATTTTTGAGCGCGGGCAAGCACCCGGGCGGATTTGGCGCATTGCGGTTGTGTGCAGCCCGGAAGATACATTTAACTTACTGTAATTTTTATTTTTGCTGCCTCTGGCGAGCAAAACGGGCATATGCGCGCGCAACGGGCGAGCATGGATCCATAGCTTCAAGGTAGAGGCCATGCGCCTTGGGCGGTTCCGGATTCGGCCTGGGGGCACGAGCAGGCGCGGCAACACGAACTGCAGTTTTATCCAGTCCGGCCTTGCCCATGAGCAGGCTGACCTTTATGGCGCTGAAAAATTCCTGCTCCATAAAAGCGTTAACCCGCTCAAGTATTTCGTCTGCCATAAGGTGCAGCTCCTGCGCCAGCATGGCATCCTCTGCGCCGATAAGCAAAAGATCACGGTGATGCCCCATGGGGCGGGCCAGAGGAGCCAGATCAGGCCCCATGACCATAGCCCAGTTGAGCCAAAGCTGCTGCAAACGCGCCCTGCCCTCTCCCTGGCCGGGGGTCGCGCCAAGCCCTGCCAGCACAGAGGCCATAACCTCCACGGCTGGTACGGGCTGCGCATCCTTCTGGCGCTTGCGGAATACTGCCATCACGGCTCCAGGGCTGGTAGGGGCTGTTGGGTGCGGCTGGGCTCGCCCCAACGGGGCCGCCAGACAGGACAAAATGGACTCATTGACTATATGTAGATATATTGATACTTACATCAATCAAATTTGATTTAAGGGAAGCCATGGCACTTTTATTTTTCAAGGCTCTTTCAGACGAAACACGTCTGCGGCTAGTGCACATCTTGCTGCATTACGAACTTTCGGTCAACGAGCTGGTCAGCATACTCGATATGGGGCAGTCGCGCGTTTCGCGCCACCTCAAGATTCTTACCGAGGCAGGGCTGCTCACATCGCGGCGCGACGGACTGTGGGTTTTTTACGCCACCCCGCGCTCTGGCGAAGAGCGCGAGTTTTTGCGCGCCATCACGCCCTTTGTGCACCCAGATGCGGCCATGCGCGCCGACCTCAACATGGCCGCCCAGATTCTAGAAGAGCGCGCCCTCAAGACACGTCAGTTTTTCAACGCCATTGCGGAAGACTGGGACGAACTGAATCGTGAAGTACTTGGATCGTTTGATCTTTCTGAAGCTGTTTGCGAAGCGGTGCCCGAAGGCTGCGGAACAGCCGTGGATCTTGGTTGCGGAACGGGGGC
Organism: Desulfovibrio sp.; assembly: GCF_009712225.1. Taxonomy (NCBI): domain Bacteria; kingdom Pseudomonadati; phylum Thermodesulfobacteriota; class Desulfovibrionia; order Desulfovibrionales; family Desulfovibrionaceae; genus Desulfovibrio; species Desulfovibrio sp. The sequence continues at coordinate 65,103 of NZ_WASP01000005.1, forward strand.
GGTGTTGGCCCGCATGCTGCCCAAGGTGCAGGGGATCATCGGTGTGGATGGCTCTGCCCGCATGCTCGAGATATGCCGCCGCCGCTTCACGCCCGAAGATCTGGCCGCTGGCCGGGTTTCGCTGCGTATCGGCGAACTGAGCCACCTGCCCCTGCGTGACCACGAGGCGGACTTTGCCTGCATCAACCTTGTGCTGCACCACCTTTCCGACCCGGCAGAAGGCCTGCGCGAAATACGCCGCATCATGACCGTGGGCGGCAGACTGTTTGTGGCCGATTTTCAGCGTCATGCGGATGAGACCATGCGCAGCCGCTACGGCGACCGCTGGCTTGGCTTTGACGAACATCAGCTTGGCATTGATCTGGGAGCTGCGGGCTTCAGGGTATTGCACTGCAAGCACATGCCTGTCGACCGCAACATGACCCTGCTGCTGCTGAGTGCAGAGGCCTGCTAGAAATACCGAGTTCCAAGCCAGCACAACCGCTGGCACAGATACATACTTTTTACAGACAACGATAACAAAATTGCGGATAGGAGAACACCATGATCAAACCTCTTGACCTCAGCCTGGAATACAAGGTTGCCGACATGTCGCTGGCCGACTTTGGCAAAAAAGAAATGCAGCTTTCCGAGCGCGAAACCCCCGGCCTGATGGAATGCATCAAAAAATACGGCCCCACCAAGCCCCTCAAGGGCCTCAAGGTTACCGGCTCGCTGCACATGACCATTCAGACTGCCATGCTCATCAAGACCCTGCACGCCCTTGGCGCAGACATCCGCTGGGCTTCGTGCAACATCTTCTCCACCCAGGATCATGCCGCCGCCGCCATCGCAGAAACCGGCATGGCCAAGGTTTTTGCCTGGAAGGGCGAAACCCTTGAAGACTACTGGTGGTGCACCGAAATGGCCCTTACCTGGCCCGACGGCAGCGGCCCTGACCTTATCGTGGACGACGGCGGTGACGCCACCCTGCTGATCCACAAGGGTTTTGAGGCAGAAGACGACCCCTCCATCCTTGATCAGCCAACCGACAACAAGGAATTTCAGTGCATTCTTGACCGCCTCAAGCTGCGCCTCAAGGAAGACCCCCAGCACTGGCACAAGGTTGCCGCCAAGGTAAAGGGCGTTTCGGAAGAAACCACCACCGGTGTGCACCGCCTGTACCAGCTTGAAGCCGCCGGAACCCTGCTGTTCCCCGCCATCAACGTCAACGACTCGGTCACCAAGTCCAAGTTCGACAACCTGTACGGCTGCCGCGAATCGCTGGCCGACGGCATCAAGCGCGCCACCGACATCATGGTGGCTGGCAAGGTCGTTGTGGTTGTGGGCTACGGCGATGTGGGCAAGGGCTGCGCCCAGTCCATGCGCGGCTTTGGCGCTCGCGTGCTGGTTACGGAAATCGACCCCATCTGCGCCCTTCAGGCCGCCATGGAAGGTTATGAAGTCACCACGGTTGAAAACGCCCTGCCCCAGGGTGACATCTATGTGACATGCACCGGCAACTACCACGTCATCACCGGCGCCCATATGGAAGCCATGAAGGACGAGGCTATTGTGTGCAACATCGGCCACTTCGACAGCGAAATCGAAATGTCCTACCTCGAAAACACCTCCGGCATCACCCGCCTGAATATCAAGCCGCAGGTGGATAAATGGACGCTCAAGTCTGGCCGCAGCATCATCGTACTGGCCGAAGGCCGCCTGGTAAACCTTGGCTGCGCCACCGGACACGCCAGCTTTGTCATGTCCAACAGCTTCACCAACCAGACCCTTGCCCAGCTCAAGCTGGCCTCTGAGCCGCTTGAAAACAAGGTGTACACCCTGCCCAAGGAACTGGACGAAGAAGTGGCCCGTCTGCATCTCGACCGCCTGGGCGTCAAACTTACCAAGCTTACCCCCGAGCAGGCCGAATACATTGGCGTAAAGGCCGAGGGGCCCTACAAGCCCTCCCACTACCGCTATTAGGCCATACGTAACAACATATCAAAAAGCCGGGGTAAACCATTGCGGTTTACCCCGGCTTTTTGATTTTACGCACGCAGCACTGCACGGATGGCAGCTTGCGGTCTTGCCGATTTTTTATTGCGGGCAAACCTGTACCCACAGATCTGCCTGATCCCGCACACGCCCCGCGGGCGGGGGGGGGCTACGCCTGGTCCGGCACCCTTTCTGCTCTCCACAGGGTCAGCACCCTGTTTTTTTATTCGTTACGGCATGTCGGCAACGACCAAATCAGCAAGCTCCATAAGGCCCTGATGAGTCGTTTAGGCTATATCTAGCCCCAAGACCTGTGGGCCAGGAAAAACAAAAGGGCGACAAACGGCCAAATACTTACACAAACCTAGATAGCACCTCGGCATTTTATGTGGCCATCTGTGACTGCCACAGTTATACAAATAATTTTAGGCAAATATTTTTGTGACGAAAGCACACCCTGAAGACTAAACGTCAATTCCTTGTTGAAAATTGAAAGTGGTTCACTACACTTAATAAATGCATTACCAAATTTTGTATTACAAATTTTGGGCTGAAAATATTTTTTGTATTGCAAACATACGCATTACAATCGATTAAAAAACATTATGCTATATTAATAATCGAGAATGCAATTCCATTTCAAAGAATTAACGACACAATACAACGCTTCAGTTAATGACAAGCAATCATAAAATTAAATCACATGTTCTATTGAAAAACACTATAGTGCCGATAATCATTAAGTCACATCGAGCAAATTGAAAAGCCTTCAGTAATTTTAAACTATTTGGATATGGCACCGGTGTACTGCTGGATAGATATAAGAAAAAATTTTAACGGAAAAAGCATCTAGTGGAGAGGAATCATGAAATTGAGTGTAAAGTTATCTCTGATGGCCGGGTTCTTAATGCTGCTTACAGTTGCAGTTGGCTTGTTCAGTCTTCTGCAGATGGCAAAAATGAATTCTGGAACGGAAGAAATAAACAGCAACTGGCTCCCCTCCACAAGATATGTACTGAGTATGAGCGTAAATACTTCTGATTATCGTGCATTACAGGTTCAGCTTGCCAGCAGCACCTCTGCCGATGACTTCTCGCGCTTCAAGAGCCGTATGGACACCGAGCTCAAGGAATTTGAAAGCAACAAGTCCAAGTACGCACCGCTTGCTTCTACGCCAGAAGAAAAAACGACCTACGAATCGTTTCTGCGCGAATGGCAAGGCTACATGGATGCTTCCAAAAGTGTGGGGCAGCTGGCGGCAGACGGAAAGAACGAAGAAGCTCTCAACCTTTTACGCGGCAACACGCGCGCTCTTTTTGACAAGAGCAGCGATCTGCTTGAAGAACTTGTGCGCATTAATACCAAAGGCAGTCAGCAGGCAGGCAAGAGCTGTGAAGAGCTGTACACCTCGGCCAAGCTGCTAGTTACGTGTATGCTGGCTGCGGCGCTGCTTGCGGGCATAACCATTGCCGTGATTATTCTGCGAGGAACCCACAAACAGCTTGGCAAAGACCCCGGAGAACTCAACACCATTGCCCTGCGCGTTGTGGATGGCGACTACAACATAGACGACGGCAGCCCCAAGGTTGGCGTGTACGAATCCATTGTTGCCATGGTGCAGGCGCTCAAGGGACATATAGACCACGCCAAGGAAGAATCGAGCAAAGCCCAGCTGGCGGCAGAGCAGGCCCGCCAGGCCCAACTGGTCGCCGAGGAGGCAACTGCGCGTGCGGAATCGGCCCGCAGGGAAGGACTGCTTGATGCCGCCGCCCAGCTTGAGGGCGTGGTTACCGTCGTAGCTTCCGCGTCAGAAGAGCTCTCTGCCCAGATCGAGCAGTCTTCTCGCGGCGCAGACCAGCAGGCGCACCGCATTGCAGATACGGCAACCGCAGTAGAAGAAATGAACGCCACTGTCATTGAAGTGGCCAAAAATGCGGGTGCTGGTGCCAACCTTTCTGCCTCTGCCCAGAACAAGGCGCGCGAGGGTGAACAGATCACCGCCAGGTGTCGCCAGGCCATGGACGATGTACAGTCTGAAACCATGGGGCTCAAATCGAGCATGGACGCGCTGTCTGACCATGCGCAGGCCATCAATGAGATTATGACCGTTATCTCGGATATCGCCGACCAGACCAACCTGTTGGCCCTCAACGCAGCCATTGAAGCGGCGCGGGCTGGTGAAGCCGGGCGCGGCTTTGCGGTTGTGGCTGACGAAGTGCGCAAACTGGCAGAAAAAACCATGGCCTCGACCCAGGATGTGGGCAAGGCAATCCAGGCCATTCAGAGCAGCACCAAGGAAGGTGTCAAGCGCATGGACATGGCCGTGGACAAGGTAAATCTGGCGGCAGGACTGGCCGCCGACAGCGGCAACGCCCTCACCGAAATTCTGGACCTCTCAGAGCAGACCGCTGATCAGGTGCGCAGCATCGCCACCGCCAGCGAAGAACAGTCTGCCTCGTCGGAGGAAATCGCCCGCTCGGTGGAGCACGTCAACACCATCGCGTCAGAGACGTCCCAGGCCATGGGTGAGGCCAACAAGGCAGTTTCAGAGCTTGCGGCCCAGGCGCAAAACCTGTCGAGAATCATCGACCAGCTCAAAAATTCCTAGGCACGACAGCACGCCTTTATCTTTGCACGGGCCGGTTCTGCATTGCAGGACCGGCTTTTGCTTTTGCGGCCCCCTGCAACGGCAGCGCATTGCCCAGCGGGGCGTTGACGTGTATGCTCGCCGCACGCCGTAAAAGCTGCGGCAGGAACAAGTGCAAAGGAACCCAATGCAAAAAGTGACCATCCATACTGACGGCTCGTGCCTTGGCAATCCCGGCCCCGGCGGCTGGGCCGCAGTGCTCAAACTTGACGGACAGGACTACCGCAAGGAATTTGCCGGTGGCTACAAGCTGACCACCAACAATCGCATGGAAATTCTGGCCGTAGTGGAAGCCCTGAGCCAGCTGCAAAACCCCTGCGAGGTAGAGCTGTACTCTGACTCAAAGTACGTGTGCGACAGCATCGAAAAACGCTGGGTCTGGGGCTGGCAAAAAAAAGGCTGGATCAAGAGCGACAAAAAACCCGCCCTCAACGTAGACCTGTGGCAGCGGCTGCTGCCCCTGCTTGCCAAGCACAAGGTGCGCATGCTCTGGCTCAAGGGCCATGCGGGGCACCCGGAAAACGAACGTTGCGACGTTCTGGCCCGTGCCGAGGCTGGCCGCAGAGACCTGCCCCCCGACACAGGCTACAAGCCCTAGGGGCGCAAGCTCCGTACCGTCTGCCCTTGCGGACACATCCGCAGGGGCGCGCAAGCCCCCGGCGTTTCCCCTTTTTTTCAGCTTTTCAGGCCAGCTGCCAGAACCACCCGCATGACACCAACTACCCCGGACACCGCACTTTCTCTTGCCACTCTCTGGCATTCGCTTGGCTGGCCGCTGCTGCGTCTGTTGCTGGGTCTGGCTGTGGGCCTGCTGGTGGCAAACCTGCTGGAAGCCCTGCGCTGGACACGCCATCTGGCCCGTCTGGCCGCACCGCTGGCGCGGACCGCCCACCTGCGTGATGTGGCGGGCGCGAGCTTTTCACTGGCGTTCATCTCGCCCGCAGCCGCCAACGGTCTGCTTTCTGACAGCCACAACATCGGCGAACTCTCAAACACCGAGCTCATGCTGGCAAACCTGTTCAACAGCCTGCCCGCCTATCTTGTACACACGCCCACCATTTTTCTGCTCACGTGGCCAGTGCTGGGAACCCCCGCCCTGGTGTACGTGGCCCTGACCCTTGTGGCGGCTGCCGGGCGCACGGGCTTTACCATTCTGCTGTCGCGCCAACTTTTGCCACCACCACCGGCGGGCTGTATTGCCTGCAAGAGCCTCAAGGAGCAGGGTACTTCGTGGGGCGATGCCCTTCGCAAGGCATGGCAGCGCTTTTTACGCCGCCTGCCCAAGCTGGTGTACTTCACAGTGCCCATCTACGTGCTTATGTTCTATTTGCAGCGGTATGGCTATTTTGCCCTGGCCGAGGCATGGCTGGCCGACCACATGGGCTGGCTCTCCTTTTTGAAGCCGCAGGCCATGGGCATTATTGTGCTGCATCTGGCGGCAGAACTGGGAGCGGCCCTTGGTGCTGCTGGCAGTGTGCTGCAAACCGGCGGGCTTTCGCCGCGTGACGTGGTGCTGGCCCTCATGGTGGGCAATATTCTCTCCACGCCCATGCGCGCAATACGGCACCAGTTTCCGTCGTACTCGGGATTTTTCCGGCCCGCACTGGCACTGAGGCTCATTCTGGCCAATCAGGGACTGCGGGCCGCAAGCATGGCCGTTGTTACCGTTGCCTATTACTTTTGCTCGTAAGGATGGGGAGATGAGCCAGACACCAGAGCTTGAGGAAGTGCAGGAGAATTTCAACATGGGCATAATCTGCGCCCAGCAGGTGCTGGCCCATTTTGCCGACCGGCTTAACCTGCCTGAAGAAACCGCCCTCCGCGTGGCATCTGCCTTTGGCGCAGGCATGGGCAAGGCCGAAGTATGCGGCTGTGTTTCGGGCGCGCTCATGGTGCTGGGCCTCATGCACGGGCCAAGCGGCCCCTGCCCCCGCCCGCAGAAAGAAACCTTTTACGCCCGGCGCGACGCCTTTACCGAGGCATTTGCCAAGGCTCACGGCAGCATGCAGTGCCGGGGCATTCTGGGGCACGACCTCACCACGCCCGAGGGCATGGCCGCCGTGCGCAAGGAAAACCTGTTCATAAAAACATGCGCGCCCATTGTTTGCGCAACCTGCGCGCTGCTTGAAGAATACCTTTAGGAGCATCACAATGACCGACACCACCGCCATGGCTGCCGAAACCCCGGCCACCGAACCAGTCGCCCCCGTGGCAGCCGCCACGTACGCCCCCCATATTCAGGTTATCAAACCCGAACACACTGGCGCACGCGTCACCGTGCTGGTGCAGCCGGAAGAAAAGCATCTTTCCATGCCCCGCCCCAAAACCTCGCGCCAGCTGCTTGCAGCCCTTGGCCTGGCAGAGGAAACAGCCCTTGTGGCCCGCGAAGGCCAGCTGCTTACCCCTGACCGCCATATATGGCCTGGCGACAACCTGCTTGTGCGCAAGGTGGCCTCTTCTGGCTAGCTCTGCCTTGCCGCCACAAGCGGAAAATGGTAACCGCAATATATGCTAAACCTAGATATTTCTCAGGTGCTGAGCACCCTGGCTGTGGCCGCTGTACCCGCTTTGCTGGGCATCATCCTGCACGAGGTGGCCCACGGTTGGGTGGCCTATCGCTGTGGCGACCCCACGGCCAAGTTCATGGGACGCCTGACCCTGAACCCCCTGCCGCACATCGACCCCATGGGGCTGCTGGCCTTTGTGCTCACCAGCCTTTCCGGGGCCTTTGTCTTTGGCTGGGCCAAGCCCGTGCCAGTCAACCCCCGCTACTTCCGCAATCCCGCAAAAGAGATGATGCTGGTGGCACTTGCCGGACCACTCACAAACTTTTTGCTGGCAACACTTTTTGGTCTTTTGCTGTGGGCGGTGATTCACATTTTCCCACCACAGCAATGGCTTCACAGCAGCAGCTACGTTTTTGCCCTCAAGACCATACAGACCGGCGTTATCATTAATTTTGGTCTGGGCTGGCTGAATCTGATTCCCATTCCTCCACTGGACGGCAGCAAGGTCGTGGCCTATTTTTTGCCCCCAAACGCCTCATATCGTTACCTGAGCATTGAGCGTTACGGCTTTGTCATTCTTTTGTTGTTGCTGTTTACCGGTGCGCTTGGTCTGGTGCTGGGGCCGCTGGTCAGTGGAAGCGCCGTAGGTCTGCTCTCGCTTTTGGGCATAATCTAGGCCACCACTCCATGAACGGTACTGACGTGCACTTTTTCCAGCAACACGCGCAATTGCGCGCATAAGAGGCCTGCAGTGAAATTCGTTGGCGTAGACTACGGCCTGGCCCGCACCGGGCTTGCCGTATCCGACCCGGAAGGACGGCTGGCCTTTCCCCTGATGACCTTGCGGCTCGAGGATTTTTCTGACCGCAAAGCCTTTCTGGCAGCTCTGGCCGAGCGCATTGTCGAAGCCGGAGCCGAGGCTGTTGTGGTGGGCCTGCCCCTTACCCTTGATGGCGAGGAAAGCCTCACCACCCGCCAGATCCGCAATGTTACCGAGCGCCTAAAGCGCCGGGTATCTCTGCCTTTTTTCTTTATGATGGAAGCGCTGAGCTCTCAGGAGGCGTGGTCAGACCTGCGTGATGCCGGTCTGAAAGTGCGCAAACGCAAGGCCGTGCTTGACCAGCAGGCCGCCGTGCGCATTCTTTCCTCCTTTCTTTCGCTTGCGCCGCAAGACCGGAGACCCGCATGAAAATACTGATGCGCACGCTTGGGCTGCTCTTTGTGCTGGCCCTGGCAGGTGGGGGCTGGGTGGCCTATGAGGCCCACACCTTCCTCAACACCGCGCCCGAAACCCCTGGCCGCGACGTTTTTTATGATGTTCCCGCCGGGGCACGACTGGCGCAGGTGAGTGCCGGGCTCGCCAAGCTGGGTGTGGTAACCGATGCCCGCAAACTTGACCTGCTGGCCCGCTATAAAAAGTGGGAGAACCGCCTTCAGGCTGGCCGTTTTGCGCTCAATACCGGCTGGCTGCCCGAAAAAGTGCTGGACGAGCTGGTCAACGGGCACCCGGTGCTTTACCGCGTTACCGTGCCAGAGGGTCTGTCCTGGTGGCAGACAGGCAAGGTGCTTGAAGAAGCCGGACTTGTCGTTTTTGAAGATTTCCGCAAGGTTGTGACCGACCCGGACTTTTTGCGCCATTACGGCATACCCTTTGCCACGGCTGAGGGTTTTTTGATGCCCGACACGTATCTGCTCAAAAAAAATGAAGTTATCGACATGGCTCAGGCCAGGGCCGTGGCCGGACGCATGGTGGACAACTTCTGGCGCAAGACGGCGGCCGTATGGCCCGATGGCAAAAAACCGGGGCCGGGACAGGCAGACCAGCTCAAAACGTGGATGATTCTTGCTTCCATAGTCGAAAAGGAAACCGGCATTGATGCCGAGCGCGCCCGCGTGGCGGGCGTGTACCAGAACCGCATCAACAAGGGCATGCTGCTTCAGGCCGACCCCACGGTGGTCTACGGGCTTGGCCCGGCATTTGACGGCAACTTGCGCCGCCGCGATCTGGACGACGCCAACAACCTGTACAATACCTATCAGCGCCCCGGCCTGCCGCCGGGGCCCATCTGCTCGTTCGGAGCGGCCGCGCTGGCGGCAGCCGTGCGCCCCGAGGCGCACAACTATCTGTATTTTGTGGCTAAATTTGATGGTGGCGAGCACGTATTTTCCACCAACCTCACCGACCACAACAAGGCTGTGCGGCAGTACCTGCAAAACCGCCGTAGCGCCAAGCCCGCCGCGCCCGACGCGCGCTGAGGAGGCTCCTGTGAAGTACCTCATCGTTGAAGATTTTTCCGGTCAGGAAGTCCCCTTTATCTTTCCCCGCCGTGTAGACCACAGCGACATGCGCGAACAGCTGCCCTACAGCCGCGTGGTCTCCGCCGGTTTTGTGGAGCTGGGTCCCTCCGGCTTTGCCTGCACGGGTGGCAACCCCGAGTTGCAACTCAAGGCCAGACCGCAAGAGGACGCGGCCATCATAGCCGAGGCCCTGCGACAACGCTGACCAGCTGACCGCCCGGTCATCTGACAGCAAGCACCATTGGCCGAACCTGCACGGAGAGCACCATGCCCAAGCCGCAGCCGAGCATGCCCGGCCTTGTCATAGGCGGCACGGGCAGCAATTCCGGCAAAACCACACTTACCCTGGCCCTGCTCTGCGCCCTGCATGAGCGGGGTCTTGTGGCGCGGGCTGCCAAAACAGGGCCAGACTACATTGACGCGGCTTTTCACGCCAACCTCACCGGCCAGCCCGCCGCCAACCTCGACACGTGGATGTGCCGCGAATCAGCGCCCTCACCCGCAGAGAGGCCTCTGGGTGGTGGTCGTAGTTCATCAACCGGGCTGCCTGCCGGTTTGAAGCGCATTTTTGCGCGCATGGCAACGCCAATCCAACCGCAGACAGTCCCCTTTGCTCTGGGCACGCCCGATGTTCTCGTTGTTGAAGGGGCCATGGGTCTGTTTGACGGCGGACACAAGGGCGTGGGCAGCACGGCCCATCTGGCTGCCCTGCTGGGCCTGCCCATACTGCTGGTACTCAATGCCGGAGGTATGGGGCAATCTGTTGCCGCGCTGGCCGAGGGCTTTCTGCACCACCGCCCCGCCTGGGCGAGAGTACGCCCCATGCGCTTTCTTGGCATGGTCTGCACCCATGTGGGCAGCACTCGCCACGCCGAACTGTTGCGGCAGTCACTGGCCCCACTAAACAAAAGCAGCGGGGTTCCTCTGCTGGGGCTTATGCCACGGCAGGGCGCACCCACCCTGCCCGCCCGCCATCTTGGACTGGTTGAAGCCCGCGAGGTATTGCCCGGCGTAGACAGAAAAGCCCTGGCCCAATGGGCGGAAGACAACTGTGATATCGACCTGTTGCTGCGCAGGGCTGGCGCAGCTGCGCTGCGACGGATTCCGCCCGTAAAGGTCGTCACACCTGTTTCCCTGCCCCAAAAACAGCCTGAAATGCCGCCAGCCAACAGCCCCGCGGCCCGGTTCTTTCCCGCCAGCACTGGCACAAGGCGCGGCAAGCGCTGCCTGCGCATCGGTATGGCCTGGGACGAAGCCTTCAGCTTCTGCTATGCCGACCTGCCCGCCGTGCTGGGCGAGCTCAAGGCCGAAGTGGTTCCCTTTTCTCCCTTGCGGGATACCAGCCCCCCAGCCGGTTGCGCGGGTCTATACTTTCCCGGCGGCTACCCCGAGCTGCACGCGGACCGCATTGCGGACAATGCTGCAATGCGCGCGACCCTGCACAGCCTTGCCGCCCAGAGCATGCCCATTTATGGCGAATGCGGGGGCTACATGTACCTTATGCGCTCGCTGCTGCTGAACGGGCAGCAATACGCCATGAGCGGCCTGCTTCCCCGTAGCTGCATTCTGGGGCAAACCAAGGCCGCGCTGGGCTACCGGGCCGCGCTGGCACTGGCCGACTGGCCTACGGCCAGCAACCGCACTTCCAGCCCCCCTGAAAACAGCGCACCAGCCCGCCCCCTGTGGGTGCGCGGTCACGAATTTCATTATGCGCAGGAACAACCAGACCCCCTGCCAGCCCAGTGCAGCCTCCTGTGGCAGCTGCACGACAGCCAAGGCCGCCTGTTGCGAGCCGACGGCTGCCGCACGGGCTCTGTGGCGGGCTCGTGGCTGCACTGCTACCCCGAAGGCTCACGCCGCTTCTGGCGGGCATGGTTGGGCCTTTGCTCGGCTTACCTTTCAGCCCAAGGCACGTAAGGACATCATGACGCACACCACCACTTGTGCTCCCTCTGTGGAGCTCGACCCGGCATGCACCCCGGCCCATATCGAAAATCGTTCGTTTGAAATCATTGATGCCGAAATTCCTGAACCACGCCCCTTTGAAGGCGCTCTGTGGAGCGTGGCCCGGCGCTGCATCCACACGCTCGGCGACACAGACATCCTGCGCGACCTGCGCCTGAGCAGTCAGGGTCTTGAGGCTGGCGTGGCAGCCCTGCTGGCGGGCTGCACGGTATACACCGACACGCGCATGGCTGCCGCCGGGCTACCCATGCGCCGCCTTGAACCGTTGGGCGTTACCGTTACGCCGCTCATGGCCCTGCCCGGTCTGGCAGAGCTTGCCGCAAGCCGCGGCACCACGCGCTCACGCGCGGGGCTTGAAAGCATTGCCCAGAACATGGGGGGCAATATTGTGGTGATCGGCAACGCACCCACTGCCCTGCTGGGACTGCTGGACGAGCTGGCCCAAGGGGCGCAACCGCCGGCCCTCATTGTGGGCATGCCCGTGGGCTTTGTGAATGCAGCCCAGTCAAAGGAGCTTCTGCGCCAGAGCCCGTGGGCACACTTTACCCTGCTGGGGCGCAAGGGTGGCTCTGCCGTGGCTGCAGCCTGCATTAACGCACTGGCAGATATTGCGCTGGAAAAGCGCGGCCTCCGGGATGTGGCAGCGCTGTAAGCCAACCCGCCCAACGCACATCATCACGGCACCTGACCAAGGGATTATCTGCAGACCAAGCCTTTAGATGCCTCTGTGCTGCTCTTGCTATTTTTTTAATAGCGCGCTATGAATTCCATAGCGCGCGCAAGAACAATCACCAACCGCGGCCCGCAACACGCATGCCGTGAGGGCGCAGGTCACAGAGTCAAACAGCAAGGAGAATCCCATGCCTGTCATCACCATAGCCATGCACAGCACCACTGAAGAAGTGAAGAAGAACCTGATCGAAGGGCTGACTGCGGCCGCAGTGGCGGCCACGTCTGTCCCGCAGGAGAAGTTTGTGGTCTTTGTTGAGGAATATGAAACCGACGCCATCGGCATCGGCGGGCGTACACTCAAGGCAATCAAGGCCGCCCAGTAAGGCGCGGGATTGAATCTGCCGGTCAGACAAACCTAACTGGAAGAGGTATCCCCGGGGGAGGTTGCAGAAGCGAGCCTTTTGCTGAGCAGTTCGTTCCAGCGCTCGGCTTCCTCCGGGGCCACTTCCATGGCCCAGGCAATGGCCCAGGTTCCAAAGGGTTCCAGCAGCTGGTTCAGCTCAAGGCCCATATCGGTAAGGGCGTAGCCCTCGTCCGTGACGCACACAAGCCTGGCTTCGCGCAGTTCCTTCAGGCGGCTGTTGAGCACAGCCGGAGATATGGTTTCGCATACAGTCTGGAGGGCACGAAAGGTAGCAGGCCCATGCCGCAGCTGCCAGATGACGCCCATGGCCCAACGCTTGCCCAAGAGGTCAAAAAGCGCCATGAGCGGCATGCCGCTACGTGAACCGCGAACGGGTTTGCCTGGTTTGGGTATGCTCATCTTTCTGCCATAATATGCTTCGCCGCCAGATGGTTGGTCGGCGCTAGCCCTGCTTTTGAGGCTTTTCTGCCTTGTCGGCGTCAGCGGCATCCACAGTCTGCGCCTCAGCACTTGCCGGTTTTTCGGCATGGTCAGCGGCATCAGCCGCCTCGGGGCTGATAATCTCCGCGTCTGTCACATCGTCATCGTGGGCAGCAGGCTCAGGCTGACTGCCAGCGGCATTGTCCGAACCCGTTTCAGCATCAAGCACCGGCGGCAGGGCCTTGGCCTCCACCACCTGCCCGCCAAGGGCCAGACGTTGCATTTCGTTTTGCGGCAGGGGTATGCAACCCTTGTCCACCAGCACTATCCCCGTGCGTTCCAGCACTTCGCGCCGGTATTCATATTCTTGCTGCATGCGATGGTGGCGGTACATAAACCAGCGGTGCACCAGATAGCACACGGCAATCATGGCGGCCAGACTACCAGCAATCCAGGGGATATAATCGGTCAGCGCGCTGCCAAGGCGCATGAGGGCAGAAAAAGCCCCGTCCACAAAAAACAGGCCCGCGCCTAGCAGCATGATGCCCAGCAGCAGAACCACCGTGGGCGCATTGCGGATAATGGCGTAAAAACGGCGCAGCCGTTCAGGAACCTGCTCGTCGTCCACATTTTTTCCGCTGCCCTGCGCCTCTGCATGCAGGCCGTCTTCACGCCCCAGATAGCGCGAAACCCATGTTCCAGAAAGGTGCACAATGAGCATGAGCCCCACGGGGGCAAGTACCGCGGCCACGGCCCAGCCCAGCCAGGGGAAACGCGCCAGCGGCGGCCCGCCGGGCACTTCGGGTGCCGCGTGCATGACGCCGTAAAAAAAAGACACGCCGCCAACCACCAGCTCCACAAAAAAAATGGCGACCATTAGATATATGAGCGCATCCTTGTACGGCCCTGCGTACCAGGCTGCGCCTTGTGCGCTGCGGCTTTTGCCAGCAGTTTCGGCTGGCTGACCTTGCGCGTCTGATCTGTTTTTCTCTGTTTTCTGCATTCGTTACCTCGGTTCCCGAAACATACGATGTGGCGCTTTTTCCCGCAAGCCCCCATTCCCCGGAACAAGGATTTCACGCCAGAGCATCGCCCTTGCTCAGAAGGCGCATCTGGCTTACCTTGCGTGCATGCACTCTGGGAGGTTCTCATGCATGTTCTGGTGACTGGCGCAGCGGGTTTTATTGGCTACCATCTTTCCCGTCGGCTTCTGGCCGATGGCCACAGCGTTGTGGGCGTTGATAATTGCAACGACTACTACGATGTGCAACTAAAAAAAGACCGTCTGGCCCAACTTGCCGCCATGCCGCAGGCGCGGAATTTTCGACATGAGCCCCTGGACATGGCCGACGGCCCCGCCATGGCTGCCCTGTTTGCCAGCGAGGGATTCACCCATGTGGTCAATCTTGCGGCACAGGCCGGCGTGCGCTACAGCCTCCTGAATCCGGAATCATACCTCAATGCCAACCTGCTGGGCTTTGGACATATTCTTGAAGGCTGCCGCCAGAACAAGGTGGGGCATCTGCTTTTTGCCTCTTCTTCTTCCGTTTACGGCATGAACGCGGCGCGGCCCTATAGCGTGCACCACAATGTTGACCACCCGGTCAGCCTGTATGCGGCTACCAAAAAAAGCAACGAACTCATGGCTCACGCCTACAGCCATCTGTTCCGCATTCCCTGCACGGGGCTGCGCTTTTTTACGGTTTACGGCCCGTGGGGCAGGCCCGACATGGCCCTGCACCTCTTTACCTCGGCCATTGTGCGCGGCGAGCCCATCAAGGTTTTCAACGAGGGCCGCATGCGCCGCGACTTTACCTATATCGACGACATCGTCGAAGGAGTGGTGCGCCTGCTGCCCCTGGCCCCGCAGGCAGACCCCGATTTTGACCCCGAAAACCCCAACCCCGCCAGCAGCTCCGCTCCCTGGCGCATCTACAACATAGGCAACAATAATACGGTGGAACTCAACGATTTCATCAGCACCCTTGAAGACGCCCTTGGCATGAAGGCCCGCAAAGAGCTTTTGCCCATGCAGCCGGGCGATGTTGAATCCACCTGGGCCAATATTGACGACCTCACAGCCGCCACCGGCTTTGCCCCCTCCACGCCCCTCAGCGAAGGCATTGCCCGCTTTGTGGACTGGTACAAAGAGTACTATAAAATATGAACGACACATTCTCCCCATCTGCGGATCATCTGAGCATATCCGCCCCCACGCCCGCCCGGCCTGAAATTCTGGCTCCGGCGGGCGACGCGCCTTCATTCCTGGCCGCTCTTGCAGCCGGGGCAGACGCCATCTATCTGGGCCTCAAGCATTTTTCGGCCCGCATGCAGGCTGAAAACTTTGGCCTTACCGAACTTTCGCGCCTCACAGACCTCGCGCACGCCGAAAACGCGCGCGTCTACGTGGCCATGAATACCTTGGTCAAGCCGGGCGAACCCGCGCAGGCCTATCGGCTTGCGGCACGTCTTGCCCGTCAGGTGCGACCCGACGGGCTCATTGTACAGGATCTGGCCATGCTCGACCTTGCGCGCCAGGCGGGCTTTGAGGGCGGACTTTTTCTCTCCACCCTTGCCAACCTCACACACCCCGAAAGCCTGATTCAGGCCAAGCAGCTGGGCGCTGACCGGGTAATCCTGCCGCGCGAGCTTTCCATCGACGAGATCCGCATGATGGGCGAGGCCTGCCCCGAAGGCCTTGACCTCGAATGCTTTGTGCACGGTGCGCTGTGCTATTGCGTTTCTGGCCGCTGCTACTGGTCAAGCTACATGGGCGGCAAAAGCGGTCTGCGTGGCCGTTGCGTGCAGCCTTGCCGCCGCGTGTACCGTCAGGGCGGCCCCGCTGCCATTGCCCTTGCCCGCAATGCGGAACGCGAGGAACAGGACCGTATGCGCCAGGAACAGTCGCGTATGGATATTGCCCGCAAAAACCGCACCGGACGCGACGGACGCGGCAGGCCCGACAGTCGTGGAAAAGCGGACGACCGCCGCAGCGAATCTTTTGACGCGCCCCGCCGCCCCAGCACGCGCGGGCAGATACGCGGCAAGGAACACAATGGCCGCTGGTTCTCGTGTCTCGACCTTTCGCTGGACGTGCTGGCAAAAACCCTGCTGAACATTCCGCATCTTGTTTCGTGGAAGATCGAAGGCCGCAAAAAGGGCCCGCACTACGTGTACCACGTGGTTACGGCCTACCGCATGCTGCGTGACAATCCCGGCGATGCCCAGGCCCGCAAGGCTGCGGAAGAAATATTGCAGATGTCGCTGGGTCGGCCCGCCTCGCGCGCGCGCTTTTTGCCGCAGAAAGATCATACAATCCCCACAACGCCGGACGGCCAGACCAGCTCCGGTCTGCTGGCAGGCAAGATTCGCATCGAGCCGGAAGGCGGCGTAACGCTCAAGCCCTTCTTTGAACTGCTGCCGCAGGACTACCTGCGCATAGGCGTCGAGGACGAGCGCTGGCACGCAACCATGCCCGTGACCCGGCGCATTCCCAAGGGCGGCAGCCTTACCCTGCGCCTGCCCAAGCACAAGACGCCCAAGGCGGGCACGCCCGTCTTTCTTATCGACAGACGCGAACCAGAGCTCATGCGCATCATCAAAAGCTGGCAGGCACGCCTTGAGGCCATGCCCTCGCGCCCCAGCAAGGCTGTGGAAAGCGACCCGCGCCTGCCCAAGCCCATCAAGGCCAAAACCCGGCCAGACATGTATGTGCGCTCAAGTGTGCCCCATGGCAAGGAAACCCGCACTGGCCGCAACCAGTTGCAGGGTCTCTGGCTTTCGGCCCGCAGCGCCGAGCTTTCGCGCACGGTGGCCCCGCGCATGTGCTGGTGGCTGCCCCCGGTTATCTGGCCTGATGAAGAAGAAACCATTCGCCGTTCAATCATGCGGCTGTGGCGTGACGGCGCGCGGCACTTTGTGTGCAACGCACCGTGGCAGCGCGGCCTGTTCCCCGAGCAGCTGGACGAAAACGCCGATCTGCTGGCCGGGCCTTTTTGCAATGCGGCCAATGCCTCTGCTCTTGGCATACTCGCCAAGATGGGCTTTGTGGGCGCCTTTGTGAGCCCCGAACTGGCGCAGGAAGACATGCTGGCCCTGCCCGCACAAAGCCCCCTGCCGCTGGGCGTGGTGCTCTCCGGCTACTGGCCCGTGGGCATCAGCCGCTTTGGCCTGCTTGGCGTCAAACCCAACGAGCCTTTCCTGAGCCCCATGGGCGAACCCTTCTGGGCGCGCCAGTACGGCGGCAACATCTGGATTTACCCCGGCTGGCCGCTGGATATCACCAGCAAAAGGCAGGAGCTTATGGCGGCTGGCTACGGCTTTTTTGCCCACATGCAGGAAAACCCGCCCGCTTCGGTACCCGACATGCGACGCAAAAGCCTGTTCAACTGGGAAGGAGCCCTGCTGTAAGCCTGCGGGCGGGCAATGGTTGATCCAGCCCGTCACCGCACCCTAACGCATACGCACGGGCCGTCGTCAGAATTTTCTTCTGTCGGCGGCCCATTCGCTGGCGCAGGAACCGCAATGCACACGCAAGATCCCTTTTACAACGCCCGCCAGCTTTTTCCACGTGGGCTTGAACAACCGCAAGGCAGCCTGCGCTTTGGCGCAGATGCCCTTCTGCTGGCAGCCTTTGCCGCGCGAAACGTGGAAAGCATGAACGGGGCGCGGCGCAAAGAGCTTGCGGCGGCAGAGCTAGGCTGCGGCTGTGGTGCGGCCCTGCTGGCGCTGGTTTTGCGTTGCGACACGGTTACGGGGCTTGGGCTGGAAAGGGAGGCACCCCTTGTGCAGGCAGCCTGCGCCAATGCCCGGCATCTGGGCCTCACCGACAGGCTGCGATTTGCGCAGGCAGATCTGGCGGATACGGCATTTATGCCTACCCTGCCCGCTACGTGGGGGTACAGGACTGGCAGCCTTGATCTGGTTATTGCCAACCCCCCATATGGCGTGGAAGGCCGCCCCTCGCCCAGCCACCTGCGCGAACGCGCACTGCGGGGCACACAGGGCAAGGAAGACCGCGCGCACGTGCTGGCGTTTTTTTGCCGGGCCGCCGCCACCCTGCTGCGACATCAGGGATACTTTTTCTGCATCTATGATGCACTGGCGCTGCCTCTGCTGAGTGGCGCGCTGGACGTGGCCGGTTTTGGCCTGCGCACTCTGCTGCCGGTCAGAACGCATGCATCACGGCCCGCTCTGCGGGTGCTCGTGCTGGCCCGCAAAAATACGGCCCACCAGTGCACCATAGAAGCGCCGCTGACGCTGCACACAGGCAAGGCACGTACTGACCAAAGCGGCAAGCCGCAGGTAGATACGGCCCAGGGCACCACGGGCGGTTCCCGCTGGTCGGCACAGGCGCTGCGATTCTGCCCCTGGCTCGCCTGAGGCCGCAAAAAAATCCGCGCCAGCCATATTTAAAACATACTATCAGATATATACACACCATTGCCGCAGGGTGAACCATGAACTTCATAGCTGATCTGCACATTCATTCCCGGTTTTCGCGCGCCACAAGCAAGGCGCTCAATCCCCGTCATCTGGCTGCCTGGGCTCGCTGCAAGGGTATCAACGTGTTGGGTACGGGCGATTTTACGCATCCGCAATGGCGGGCTGATCTGGCGGAACAGCTGGTGCTCGATGAGGAAACCGGCCTGTACCGGCTGGCCGTGGAGCCGGAACCCCTCGATTTTATGGCCGCCTCCACAGGCTCGTACCTGCCGGAAGCCCCTGCCCCACTGTTCATGCTGCAGACAGAGATCAGCTCCATCTACAAGCGCGGCGGCAAGGTGCGCAAGGTACACAACCTTGTGTTTGTGCCCACCCTTGAAGACGCGGAGCGCCTTTCGCGGCGGCTTGCGCAGATCGGCAACCTCAATGCCGACGGCCGCCCCATTCTGGGGCTGGATTCACGCGATCTGCTTGAAATCATGTTGGAATGCGCCCCTGGCTCGGTGATGATTCCCGCCCACGTATGGACGCCCTGGTTTGCGCTGTTTGGCTCAAAATCCGGCTTTGACCGGCTTGAAGACTGCTACGGCGACCTTTCGGAGCACATCTTTGCCCTTGAAACGGGGCTTTCTTCAGACCCTGCCATGAACCGCCTTATCAGCGGACTCGACAACTACGCCCTTGTGTCCAATTCGGACGCGCACTCCGGGGCAAATCTTGGGCGCGAGGCCAATCTTTTTGAGGGCCGTCCCAGCTACGCGGGCATGTTTGCGGCCCTGCGCGCCTCGGCCCGGCGCGAAGACCAGAGCGAGCTGGACTGCCGTTTTCTTGGAACCATGGAATTCTACCCCGACGAGGGCAAGTATCACCTCGATGGTCACCGCGCCTGCAACGTGGTGCTGCAACCCAAGGATTCGCTGGCCCTCGGCAATATCTGCCCTGTGTGCGGCAAGCCGCTGACCGTGGGCGTGCTGCACCGCGTGCTGGAACTGGCCGACCGCGAAACAACGCCGGAACTGCCCCGCGAACCAGAGGTACGGCCCCTCATACCGCTGGCGGAAGTTGTGGGCGAAATTCTTGACGTGGGCCCCACTTCACGCCGGGTGCAGGAGCGATACAGCCGTCTGCTGCGCGAGCTCGGACCAGAGCTGGATATTCTTTGCAGCCTGCCGGAAGCCGACATTCGAGCACACTGGGAGCCGCTGGGTGAGGCCGTGGCCCGCATGCGGCGGGGGCAGGTTTTTCGCGAAGGCGGTTATGACGGCGAATACGGAACGGTGCGTGTTTTTGCGCCAGACGAACTGGCCGATGCCCGCGGCGCCCTGCCGGGTGTAAAAGCGCCTGCCAAACGTGGCCGTAAAAAGGCTGCTGAAACAGCAGGCGAATCGGCAACTATCAGCGCCACCGCTGCCGTGCGGGTGCGCCGGGCCGCACTTCCGCTTGCGGAGAGCGCGGACACCACAGCTGCGGACAATTTTTCTGCCGTAAAATCCGCCGCCCGAACAGAAGCCCCTGCCCGAAGCTTTGCCTACTCCACCGACCAGCAGGCGGTCCTCACTGCCGGGCCAGCACCTGTGCTGGTATTGGCAGGCCCCGGTGCTGGCAAAACCCGCGTGCTCGTGGGTCGCTTGCAGTGGCTTGCCCAGCAGGGCGAAGATATGGGCCGCGTGCTGGCCGTTACCTTTACGCGGCGCGCCGCCAACGAACTGCGCGAGAGACTGGCGGGCGTGTTTTCCGGGTCCCGGGGAGCGGCACCACAGTGCGACACCCTGCACGGGATGGCCTGGGCGGCCTTACGCGCGGCCAGTGGCGACAATCCCCCATTGCTGATGGGCGAAGATGCGGCACTCAGTCTTTTTCGCCTGTCCAACCCAGAGCTGGAACCCCGCGAGGCCCGCAACCTGTGGGACCGCCTTGCACTGGCGCGCGAGGGCGCAACCCTTGACCAAGAGCCCGCCCAAAGCCCGCTGGCGCAGGCCGCAGCCAACTACACGGCCCGCAAAAACGCCAAACAACGCTATGTGGATTACGCCGATCTGCTGGACTGGTGGCTGGCACACGCTGGCACCCGGCCCGAAAGCGCCCGCCCACGGCACGTGCTGGTGGACGAAGTGCAGGATCTTTCTGCCGTGCAGCTCGCAATTGTGCGTGCGCTGCTGCCCGCTGGCGGCAGTGGATTTTTTGGCATTGGCGACCCGGATCAGGCCATTTATGGTTTTCGTGGAGTTGCAGGTCAGAGCGAGGCCAGTTTGCGTGTCTGCTGGCCGGAGCTGGCTGTGTACAGACTGGGGCAAAGTTACCGTTCAAGCCAGAGCGTGCTCGACATGGCCCGCAGCCTTCTGCAGCACAAGGGTCAGTGCGGCCCCCTCAAGGCTGCGCAGCAGCTCACGGCTGACTTGCGCCTCTTTACCGCGCCAGACGAGCACGCCGAAGCCCGCTGGATTGCTGCCCGCGTGCAGCACCTGCTTGGTGCAACGGCCCATACCCTCATGGACAGGCAGGATCCCGACGACCTGCACGGTCTGGCCGGAACCCTCGCCCCCGGCGACGTTGCGGTTCTTGTACGCCTGAAAGCTCAGATCGCCCCCCTGCAGGCGGTCCTTGAAAAGGCGGGAATACCTTGCGCCGCACCCGCTCAGGACACTTTTTGGCAAGACCCTGCCTGCGCGCGGCTGCTGGCCCTGCTCGGCTCTGCTGGCGGCTTTGCGCAGTTTTTTACGGATACCCCCGATGCCGCTGATGATGCCGAATCCTTGCCGGTGGAATGGTGCTCGGCTGTCGGCCTTCCGGCTCCCGAAGCCATGTCCGGCTGGCTGGCGGCCAGGCCGTGGGCGGGCGAGCTTTTTACCGGCGGGCACAGCTGGCGGCAGTTGTGCCGCACATGGAAGCAGAGCGGCAGCTGGTCAGCTTTTTTTGAGCAGCTTGCCTGGCTGCAAGAGGCAGAACTTGTGCGCGAAAAGGCCGAGCGGGTACAGATTTTGACCCTGCATGCCTCCAAGGGGCTTGAATTTCAGGCTGTGTTTATTCCTGGGCTGGAAGACGGCCTGCTGCCCATGCGCCGTGACATGCTGTTTGCAGGTAAGGAAGAGGGATCTGGTCAGGCAGACCCTCTGGATGAAGAGCGCAGACTGCTCTACGTGGGCCTTACACGAGCGGCCCGCGCACTCTTTTTGAGCCATTGCGAGCAGCGTACGCTCTATGGACGCACCCTGCGCCTTTCACCCTCGCCCTTCATGACCCAGATACGCGAATTCTGCCGCCATAGTTCACTGGCCGCCCACACCCGCAAGGAACACAAACAGATCAGCCTCTTTTGATGGGCTGAAGTGTTTGCGTAACAAAAAAGCGACGCAGACGCCTTGATGGGGAGCTGGCACAATGGCAGCCCCATAGCATTGAGAGACATTAGTACAAAGCCCCATGACCGCCATGGGCGGCACGGGGCTTTGACAAAAATTGGGCGCGACTTCTTTTCCGGCTGACAGACGCCATATCCGGCAAAAGCTGTTATGCAGAGTTCGTCGCCTGCACAGGCAGGCAGCGAGGCTATTCTTCCAGCCAGGAGTCGTCTTCAAGCACCTTGTAGCCGCGGACGGTGAGGTACACCACGCCGTCCGCCTCTTCCACAATGCCTGAAACTTCTACGGGCACACTGACCTCGTCATCCAGATCAACACCTGCGCCGCGCGGCATGATGCGATATTCCACATCGTCCTGCACAACAGCAACACGGGCCTGCCTGGCATCCACGGAACGCGGCACTGCCGCAACATAGCCTCTGACGGTAATGGGACTCTTGTTCATAATCTCTAACATTGCCTTCCAATGCCGTTTTTTTCGCCTATAGCCCCTTTTATTTTCTGACGCAAGCTCCCTTGGACAGATGGCCTGTTTTTCTGGCCTGTAGCGCCATTTGACGAGAAAATTTCTGCTACAAACCGATTTTTTTCATCAACTCGTACCAGTGGCCGCGTGATATACCCGCCACCTCGGCGGCCTTGCGCACGTCCTCGCCGCTCAGGTCCCAAACCTGCCGCACATAAGCTTTTTCGGCCTGCAGTTTCCACTCACGCAGACTGGGCGGATTTTGCCCCTCCACATCCTGCCCTGCCACGTCCTGTACAGACAGGCCGCAACTGGCAGCTATGCCCGGAACTGCCGCAACCGTGGGTGCAATCTCGCTTGCACCCCCTGGCATGGCAGAAGCCTGCCCCATGCGCCGCCGCACGCAATCGACACGCATGTGCGTGGGCAGATGTACGGGCAATAACAGGTCCCCCTTGCCAGCAGTCAAGCAGGCCCGCTGAATGCAGTGGATAAGTTCGCGCACGTTGCCCGGCCAGGCGTATTCCAGCAGCATGCCCAGGGTATCGTCTGAAAGATTCTTTTCCGGCTGATCGCTGCCAAGGCAAAAACGGGCAATGGCCTGCCGCGCCAGTGCCGGTATTTCGTCCAGCCTTTCACGCAGAGGCGGAATCACAATGGTGAGGCCCTGCAAGCGATAGAGCAGATCTGAACGAAAGCTGTTTTCCTTGGCCATGAGTTCCAGATTTTTGTTGGTGGCGGCCACCAGCCTGAAGTCGCTGCTGACCTCGCGCACTTCACCCACAGGGCGAAAACGGCGCTGTTCCAGCGCGCGCAAAAAAACTCCCTGCATGGGCTGGGGCAGGTCGCCCACTTCGTCCAGAAACAGCGTCCCCTTGTCGGCGGCCAGCAGCAGACCGTCCCGCGCTCTGTCGGCCCCGGTAAACGCTCCCCGGCTGTGGCCGAAGAGGTGGCTCTCTACCAGAGTTTCAGGCAACGAGGCACAGTCTACCGTGATAAAGGGCTTTGCGGCCCGCGTGCTGTTGCGAAAGAGCGCCCGGGCAAACAGTTCCTTGCCCACGCCGGTTTCGCCCAGTAAAAGCACGTTTACATCGCTTTTTGCGGCCTGCGCCAGAAGCTTGAGAGCGCGGCTGATGCCCTGCCCAGAGCCAAGTATATGCCCGCTGTCCACCACCAGTTCTTCGCTGGCCGGCGTGCGGTTTTGCCTGAATTGCAAAACCTGTTTCAGACACTGCTCAATATCACGCATCTGCAGGGGCTTGGTCAGAAACTCCCACGCTCCGGAGCGCAGGGCCGCCTCGGCATTGTCGCCATCTCCATTGCCGGTAATGACCACCACATCGGGGTTGCCGGGCAAGTGGGCAAAATCGGCCTGATATTCCAGTCCGTTGCCGTCTGGAAGCCAGACATCAAGCAGCACAACGTCCACGGGTTCAGCAACCATGCCCAAAGCTTCCTGAATGTTGCCCGCGAGCAGGGCTTCGTGCCCCATACGGTTGCAGACAACCTGCACCATGGTGCGCATAAGCCCCTCGTCGTCCACCACAAGCACTCTGGCCATCAGTCTGACTCCTTGCGCGTGCGCAGCGCATTGATTGTAGCTGATCCTTTTATTTCCCTTGCCAGCATCCGCTTACTCCGTCGCATCAGCATGCGGCCCTGCCGCCAATGCTGCGTCAGCTTCAAGCATTGCCTCGCGCAGGGCGTGGGCAGCTTCTGGCAGATGACTGGCAGTGGCGTTTTCTGCCGCTGCGGCTGCCACGCGCAAACGGTCAAGCCGCATGATACCCGCCGAATTTTTACAGGCATGGGCCGTGCGGCGTATCTGTTCCTCGTCAAGCGCTGCCATGGCGGCATCGAGCGCCACCAGCCGCTCCTGCAGCTCGCCGGCCAGCACATCCACAAGGCTTTTGAGCACTACGGCGTCGTTATCCACCGCTTCGAGAGCGGCTTTGCGGTTCCACACTGCGGGCTGGCTGGTGGAGCATTGCGGGTTGCTTGTATCATCAATGGATTTGGAAGCTTTCCTGTTTTCATTGCTCATTGCGATATTGTCCAGATTCTGCGGTTCTACCTGCTGCGCCGGTGCAGTTTGACCTGTGCCCGTCGCTTTTTTGGCAGCAACAATTTTTTCCAGCTGGCAACGCAGCTGGGCAAAGCTCAAGGGCTTCAAAAATACGCCGTCAGCGCCAAGAGACTCACATTTTTGCACAAATTCGATGCTGGCTGTGGCAGTATAGACCACCGCCAGTGTTTCGCGATGAGCCAGGGTTTCACCATTGCGCAGCCCGGCAAGCACTTCGAGCCCGCTTATACCGGGCAACCGGCTGTCGAGTATGAGCATATCCCACGGCCCCTGACGGGGGTCGCGCAATATCTCGAGCGCCTTTTCGCCGCTGGATACGGTCATGGGTTCCGCTCCCATGCCCTTGAGCATCTGTCGCAGGGCATAGGCAATGGAGGCGGTGTCTTCCGCAACCAGCACTTTTTTGTCTTGCAGGCTCATGTGTTCACACTGCATCCCATAATCAGCAGTACAGCCCGCTGGCTGCGACTGGTCGCAGGGTTGCAACAGCACATCGAGCGTAAAGCAGGCCCCCTGCCCCGGGCGTGATGCAAGCCGCACGTCGCCACCCATCAGCCGAGCCAGCGTGCGCGCAATATTCAGCCCCAAACCTGTTCCGGAAGTGTGGGCGCTGCCGCGCCCGCGCTGAAAACTCTCGAACACCCGCACCTGGTCTTCTTCGGCCAGACCAGGACCGGTATCTGTAACCGCAACGGTCAGGCGCAAGCCTTCGGCTGTGTTCTCAATAACTGTGGCGTAGACCCTTACGGAACCCGAATCCGTGAATTTTACCGCATTGCTGATGATATTGCCCAGAGCCTGTCGCAGACGAAAGCTGTCGCCCACTGCACAGGCGGGCAGGCTGTTCTCCATGCCCAGGGTAAGCGTGATTTCCTTGCTGTCGGCTATGGGTCGGTACAGATTTACGCAGTCGGCAAGGCACTGGCGCAGGTCAAAGGGAGCAGCCCGCAGGGCAGGTGTACCCTGTTCCAGCGCCGCGTGGTCCATGATGTCGTTGACCATTTCGCGCAGTGCTTCTGCCGCCTGAACCAGATAGGACAGTGCTTTTTTGCGCTCTGCTTCGGGCAGTTCCTTTTTTTGGGCCAGTTCGCTCATGCCCACTATGGCCGTGAGCGGCGTGCGCATGTCGTGGCTCAGGTGGCCCATAAACGTGCTTTTCATGCGGCTGGCTTCTTCTGCCAGCCAGCGCCGGTGTGTAAGATTGAACGTGATACCGCCGATGGCCAGCACACCGGTGACCGCAAGCAGGCCATAGAGCAGCCGCATGTTGTGCAACTGCTTGTCGAGGCTTTTCTGAAAAATTGTGGTGTCCTGGCTAACACTTATACCGCCCAGCACTTCTCCCACCTGCCTGCCCACATGGCAGCGCAGACAGCTCTGCTGGGCTATAAGAACGCTGAGCAGTCGCAGGCCCTGTTTGCCGCCGTGCTGCGGCGAGGTGAATACCTCGGGGGTTTCTTCGGCGCAGCGTGACAGTGCTGACCGCTCCCACACGTCGGCCATGTTTTCTGGCCTGAGCGGCGAACTGCTGACCACGCTGATGGTCACGCCCTCACGCGAGCTGCGCTCTGCCAGCTGCCGACTCATGTAGGCCGGATTTACCAGCACAAGGGTGCGGCCATCCTGCGTTGTGACGGTTCGCTCGGATTCCGGCAGCCAGAGATTGGGTTGCCCATATTCACTTTGCGCTACATACACGCCGCCATGTGCAGCATTCCAGTTTCTGGCGTCCATTAATTGCTGCGCCATTGTAGAAAGTCGTGTATGCTCCAGTTCGAGGCTGTGTTCGGCGTTGGTCTGCACTGCCTGTCTGTACAACACGCCAGTTAGTACCAGCCACGCCAGACTGGCAGCCAGAGCCAACCACGGCATCTTTTTTGATTTTTTTATTGATTCGCGTAGCATTGCTCACCTTCTGGTGTGAGTTGTCATATTTTTATGAATTTGTCTTATTTTTCTGATTTTTTCTGTGATAGCAATCACGTTTTCCCAGTGCATTCTGATTAACCATGTTATTTTTATACTTATTATTTTTTTAATTTATTTGCGTTTTTTGGTACGGTTCTTGTTTTCTTGACTGGGTTGCCGCCATTGGGGCGGCACGTTAGGAGCGAGTTAAGGAGGCTCTATGGGAACACCCCGCAATGGACCATGGCTTAAGGTGCTGTTGGGCGGCGTTGCGGCGGGAATGGTGCTTTTGGGTGTGCTTGCGTACGCCATGACGACAACTGACCAGCGACCGTTTTGCTCCAGTTGTCACATAATGCAGGAAGCGGCCGTAACCCAGAAAATGGGTACACATGCCAAGCTTTCCTGTAATGAGTGCCATGCCCCGCACAATCTGCTGGCCAAGCTGCCGTTCAAAGCCCAGGAAGGCTTACGTGACGTTATCGGCAACATTTCAGGCCACGACATTCCGCGCCCTCTGAGTGTTCGTACCAAGGATGTGGTTAATGCCAACTGCATGGCCTGCCATAGTCAGACCAATGTAAACGTGGCCAGCATGAACGCCAAACCCTACTGTGTGGATTGCCACCGGGGTGTTGCCCACATGCGCATGATGCCCATAAGCACAAGGACGGTAGCCAATGACTAAGAGCAACATACACAAGGCCCTGGGAGCGGCGGCCCTGCTTGGCATGGTTTTGCTTACGGGCTGTCAGGATGTTTCCACAGACCTCAAACCTCCCAAGTACAAAACCTCCATTCCTGAAAATGCCACCCGCATTTCTTCGTTCAAGGCGGAATTTCCCCAGCAGTACGCCTCGTATATGAAGAACAACGAAACTTCGGTAATGACGGAATACAAGGGGTCCATTCCCTACCACAAGAATGACAACGTCAACCCGTTGCCCAAGGGATTCAAGCACGCTCAGCCCTATCTCAAAAACCTGTGGCTGGGTTACCCCTTTATGTACGAATACAATGAAGCCCGTGGCCACACTTATGCCATCGAGGACTTTGTAAACATCGACCGCATCAACCGCTTTGCCGCCGACGGCAAGGGCGGCCTGCCCGCCACCTGCTGGAACTGCAAAACTCCCAAGATGATGGAATGGGTCAAGCAGTACGGCGATGCTTTCTGGTCCAAGGACGTCAACGAATTCCGCGGCAAGGACAAGATCGACGGCATGGACGAAACCATTGGTTGCGCCAACTGCCACGACCCTGTGACCATGGAACTGCGCCCCTACTCCGAGCCTCTCAAGGACTGGCTGAAGCGTAGTGGACAGGACTGGGCCAAGCTTTCGCGCAACCAGAAGCGTAGCCTCGTGTGCGCCCAGTGCCACGTGGAATACTACTTTACCCACAAGGACAACGGCCCCGCCGCCAAGCCCGTGTTCCCCTGGGACAACGGCTTCAACCCCGAAGACATGTACCAGTACTACAAGGGTCATGGCCCCAAGGGTGCTGACGGCAAGCCCGGTCCGTTCTCTGACTGGACGCACGCCGCTTCAAAGGTTGGCATGGTCAAGATGCAGCATCCTGACTACGAAATGTTCCAGGATGGCCCCCACGGCGCCGCTGGCGTAGCCTGCGCCGACTGCCACATGCCCTACATGCGTGAAGGCGGCAAGAAGGTTTCCAGCCACTGGATGACCTCACCTCTCAAGGATCCGGAACTGCGCGCATGCCGCCAGTGCCATGCCGACAAGACTGCCGACTACCTGCGCAGCCGCGTGGAATACACGCAAAAGAAGGCCTTTGACCAGTTGCTCAAGGCCCAGGAAATCTCGGTCAAGGCCCATGAAGCTGTTCGCCTTGCCAATGGCTACGAAGGCAAGCGTTCGCCCGATTATGACGCGCTCATGACCGAAGCCCGCGAAATGGTCCGCAAGGGCCAGCTGTTCTGGGATTATGTTTCTGCAGAAAACAGCGTTGGTTTCCACAACCCTGCCAAGACGCTTGATACGCTCATGACCTCCATGGAATGCAGCCAGAAGGCTGTTGACCTTGCCACCAAGGCCACGGAATTTGGCATTGCAGAGCAGCTTGCCAAGGACATCAAGGAAACGGTGCCCCCGATTCTTGAAATGAGCCGCAAGTTGCAGCAGGACCCCGAGTTCCTCAAGAAGAACCCCTGGACCAAGCTGCTGCCCGCTCTGCCCAAGGCAGACCAGGTATGGGATGGCCAGACCCGCATTACCTCTGAGGCCAAGCCCGCCCAGTAATCCAACTCAAATGCGAGGCCTTTGCCCGGCAAGGGCCTCGCACAGTTTCTCCGTACGCACAGGCCCTGCGCAAGTGGGGCCTGTGTGCGTTTTTGTCCTCTGGTAAATTGCTTCGGGCAATTACTGCTTTCAATTGCAAAAGTTTTTTGCTCTGTTATGCCTATCATGCTCATATCAGGCACGTTATTTGCTTAATTCTTTGCAGCACCCAGAGTGTTAAGTTTTTGACATTTGCAGATTAATCTGCAAACACGGCAGGTTGCAGCATGGAAGCAGCAATGCACACACACAATTGGCGCATTTGGCGCAACATGGCTCTTCTCCTGGTTTGCGCCGTTCTTCTGACAGCGTGCGGCGCATTCAGGTCTGCGCCAGATTCTGGCCCTGCGCCCGAATCTGCCCGCAAGGCGGTAAAAACGGCTTACACCCAGATGGGCAAAAAGTATCGGCCAGGCGGAGCTTCTCCACAAAAGGGCTTTGACTGTTCAGGTCTTATCTGGTGGGCATACCGCGAAAACGGCGTAAAGGTGCCGCGTATCACCACCGACCAGGCCAACGCAGGACAGAAGATTTCCCTTTCTGACGCCAGACAGGGTGATATTCTCGTTTTCCGCACAGGTTCCGGACCGCGCGGCTTGCACACAGGCATTTACGCCGGTGGCAATTCATTTATCCACAGCCCGCGACGGGGTGAAAATGTGCGTGTGGAAAGCCTTGAGGTTCCATACTGGCGCAACAAGCTTATTGCCGTGCGCAGGGTGGTGTACTGATTCGCAGTATCGCCACTGCGCAATGGCGCAACAACTTTCAAAGGCGGTAACGGCATTGCCTGTACCGCCTTTTCTGTTTGCTGACTTGCTATTAAATTTTGTTTGGAGTATTTCAAAAAGAATTATTTCGGAATCACTTTGTTGCTGATTTCCGCTTCTGCCCACTCCCCTCATTTTATTCAATTTGCCGGGTTACGACCTGCCAGATCGACTGGTGGTGTACCTTTACCGGTACGGGAGGAAACATGGCACGCAAGGCTGCTGTAGCTGAAAGCCTGTTGAGTATTGCGGATATTTCACGCCATTTTTCCCTGCCAGAATCCACTACCCGCTATTACTGCAAGCGCTTTGCGCAATTTATCCCCAGTGTGGGTGATGGCCGAAGAAGACGCTATAGGCGCGAAACGCTCGACGTTATTTCCGCAATACTCGAGCAGATGCAAAAATCGCGCACGGCTGCGGCTGTGGAGGATGCGCTTTCCGCGCGCTTTCCCCGTAACGCCGTGGCGGTTGCGGATACCGCACCTGCGCACGAAGTTTCTGATCTTGCGGTAGCCAACGAATTTTTTCCTTCTGCCGCACTGCAGATTCTAGAGCGGCAGACCAGCGCCATCGAGGGCATCGCCCACCTGCTACAGCTGGTGGTGCAACGCCTGCCGGTAGCAGGTAATGCGGCCCCGCCAGAAGTGGGCGAACTGCGGCAAGAGGTAGCCAACCTGCGTACCCTGCTCGACGCCTCAGAAAAAACGCAGCAGGCCGATCTTGACCAGCTGCGCACGTGGATGACCAAAGTAATCCGCAATCGCGGAAACACCAGTCAGCAATAAACACATTTGCCAAAAAAAGAGCAGACCGTTGATGCGGTCTGCTCTTTTTTTGCGTCACGTTGCGCTTTTGGGTATCACAGCAGGCACACCTGCCCCCGCATAAAAGCGTATCTGGCTATGATTGCGGCAAAGCTTGTCGAGCTGCGCTATTGATGCGGATACGTCGCCGTATGCCTTGAAATGGGTCTGGTGTTGGTTTTAAGCGCAGAACCAGGGATATCCTGAAAGCACTGTACAAACACTTTTACAGGCTGCCCTGTCCTTTTTAAGCCTGTTCTGTGTGCTGTGGTCGGGTTGCGATCAAAAACCATTTATTGATGGCGCGGTCCCGCGCCCAACCAGCAGGCCTACACCCTTTCCAGCCAGACCAGAGGAACACCGGTTGCGGTTGTGCTTTTCTTGAATGGCCTGAAACCAAACCTTCCGTACAACCGCAGGTTGCGCTCGCTTCTGGTACTGGTAAACAGCACCAGCCGGTTGGTCTGCCCCTGTTTTTTTACATGGGCAATTATGGCTTCAAGCAAGGCTGAACCACAGCCTCTGCCCTGCCACTGCGGCAGCACTGCCAGCCTACCGATATAAAAACCGTCCGAAGCCAAATGGCCCCGGACGGTTCCCACAAGTGCTCCGCCGTCATTCACGGCCTTGAGTATGATGCCCTTGCGCAAGTCTTCTGCAAGTTCATCAAGCGTCTGGGTCATGGGCGGGATATTCCAGTCATTTACCAGCTGCGCCTCGGCCGTAAAAGCAGCCTTTTGCAATGCCAGAATTCCGGACAGATCCTGCTGGCGCACCGGCAGTATGTTCATTCTCTACTTGCTGTTTTTGAGCGCCATATCAACAGCGCTCTTGAACAGGTCAAGCGGCAGAGCGCCTCGCACCACAAGGTTGTTTACAAGAAAATACGGGGTACCTTCGATGCCCAGTTTTTGCGCATCCTGCTGGTCTTCGGCTATGATGTCCGTAACCTTCTTGCTGTGCACATCCTTGGCAAGGCGCTTCATATCCACATTCAGGCCTTCGGCCGTCTTTTTCAAGAAGGCCTCGCCATCGGCAATAAGCTTGTCGCGATCAGCAAACAGGGCCTTGTAGAACTGCCAGGCCTTTTCTTCGCTCTGCTGCGATATGGCCACAAAATAAGCCGAGGCGATGTTGGCTGGGCCCTTTTCGTCCAGAGGCATGTTTTTAAAAACAAGGCTCACGTCCTTGCCGTATTCCTGCAAAAGAGCATCTACGGTTTTGGATGCCTGCTGGCAAAAATGGCAGGTAAAGTCAGAGAAAGCCACAATGCGCACCTTGGCCTTGGGCGACCCCATGACCGGACGGCCTTCGGTCTTGACCGTTTTGTTCACCTTCATGTCTGCTGCCCACTGGGCTTCAAGGCTGTGCAGACGACGCAGGTTTGAACCCTGCTGTGCTATATCAAGCACAGATTCGCTTTGCCTGCGCAAAACATCCATGACCAGGTCAGGACGCTCGCGGAACAGTTTTTCAAGGAACTGGGGCAGATTTTCTTCGGTAATCTCTACCGCGTTAGCCACAGCGCACTGCATTCCCGGTACAGCCCCAGCCAGCATGCTGGAGGCCAGAAACATGGCCGCAGCAATTTTTTTCCCACTATTCATCGTGTTCTTCCTTATAAGCAAAATTCGCTAGCCCTGCCCCGCCTCAAGGCGAACCTGGGTAACGGCGTCTTCAATTTTAAAAAGCAGCTCATCAATGTCAACAGGCTTCATCAGGTAGCCAAAAGCGCCTTCGGTCATTGCCTGTACGGCAAGCTGCATGTCTGCATGACCAGATAACAGAATCACCTGAGTTTTAGGCCAACGTGAATGGATAATCTGCAGAGCAGACATGCCATCCATTACCGGCATTTTTACATCCATTATAATTATTCCAAAGGCAAACTGGCCCATGGCGTCCACTGCTTCCTGCCCGTTGGCAGCCGTTTGGCAGTCGTATCCTCTCCGCCCAAGTCGTTTGGACAGGATACGTGTTACGTCTGATTCGTCGTCAACCAGCAGTATTTTTGTTTTTTCCATATGCGCTCCAGCCAAGGGATTGTGCCAGTTTTTCTACGCTTTTACTTGTTGTGGGCAAGTTTACGCGGCAATTTTTGGCTTTTAGCCTTGACGCTCCTTATCCACTCTTTTACAAACAACCCAGTACAGCTGCTCGTGTAGTTCATGTTTCATGTGAAACACGAAGTTTAAAAACTTCATGTACAGCCTCACAAGCTGCCGATCAGCAAGAAATTTCATGCTCGTTGACGTACCTGCTCCCTAGCCAAAAAACACATAGGTTGAAGCAGAACTTCCTCTAAATTCAGTCAACACGACTGGGAGGCCTCAATGGCGCGTATTATTTCCATTGCCAATCAAAAAGGCGGGGTCGGCAAAACCACCACTGCCATCAACCTTTCCGCCGCTCTGGCAGTTATGGAAAAAAAAGTTCTGCTCGTTGACTGCGACCCACAGGCAAACAGCACAAGCGGTATTGGCCTGCACCAGGAAGATTTGCACGGCGATCTGTACAATACTTTTTATGAGCCGGAAAAGCTCAAAGAAAACATTGCCAAGACCCGCTCACCCTTTCTCGACATACTGCCCGCCAGCACCAATCTTGTTGCCGTTGAACTTGAGCTGGTGGACAAAATGGCGCGCGAATTCTTTTTGGATGAATGCCTCAAAAGTGTGCGCAACGACTACGAGTACATTATACTCGACTGCCCTCCCTCGCTGGGGCTGCTCACCCTCAATGCACTGTGCGCATCACGCGAACTGCTTATTCCGCTTCAGTGCGAATTTTTCGCACTCGAGGGCATTGTAAAATTATTGCAGACCTACGAGCAGGTAAAAAAACGTCTGAACCCTGACCTTTCCCTGCTGGGTGTAGTTCTCACCATGTACGATACGCGCAACCGTCTTACCCGCGAAGTAAAAAACGAAGTGCGCCGCTGTTTTCCCGAGCACCTGTTTGAAACGGTCATACCGCGCAACGTGCGTCTTTCAGAGGCGCCCAGCCACGGCAAGTCCATCATCCATTACGACATCAAATCCAAGGGTGCAGAGGCTTATCTGGGCCTGGCAAAAGAAATTGTTTTGCGCAGACCCAGCAAAAAGAACACCGTGCTGCAATAACAATGCACGCAAACTAAGCCTTGGGCGTGGTGTGCTCCACTGCCATGTGCTTATGAAAATGCTTCTGGCGAATGGTTGTTCCGCACGCGCGGCAATAAAAAACCAGCAACCCGCCTATATTGGCATTGGTGAGCACGAAGGGCTGGCTGGGGTCATTGCGCCAGTCGGCAGTGGTGGCAGAACAGTGTGGGCAGGTGACAGAAGGACTGTAGGGATACTTAAAATCCCAGAACTGCATCAGTTCGTCAAAGCTCGCAAGAGGGCCAGCCGCCTGGGTAATCTCTTGCGGTGTGGATTCAACCTCAAGCAACTTGCGGACTTTGGGTTCCATTTTTTCCCACAGGCTCCACGGAATAATGACGGAAGCAACATTGCCCTTGGCATCGGTAACATACTGAAGCAACGGATTATCGAGCATATACGATCCTTGGAGTAAAACAGGCAAAACAAAGCCTGGCTTGGCGGCAGTAAAAAAGCATTGCTAACAAGGCCCGGCACAATGAGCCGTGCTCTGCTCTGCCAGTAATAGCGCATAGCCTGCCGCGCCCCAAGGGTAAATGTCAAGAACGCAAAATAAGTAAAGCCACCGCCTTAGGGCACTGACCAACAAAAGCAGAAACGGCAATGTGTATTGCCGGGCATATAGATTCAAAAATCGCACCACGGCATCGCGCCAGCAGCAAGCTTGGCAGCACAATGTCATTGCAACAAAACGCATGGCATGCCATGCGCAGCATAGCGGAAGGAGAAACCATGAGCAGCAACAAGGGATTAGGCAGAGGGCTTGACGCTCTGTTTGGCGGGTCTGCGCCAAAACAGGAACCGCAAGGACAGGAAAGCGCCGTTAACCTTGTGCCGGTTTCGTCCCTGAGGCCCAACCCCAACCAGCCTCGCAGGCATTTTGATGAAGCCGCATTGCGGGAGCTGGCAGATTCCATCAAATCGCAGGGCATTATTCAGCCTTTGCTGGTACGCCCGCATGGCGGCGAAAACACCTATCAGATTGTTGCTGGCGAACGCCGCTGGCGCGCTGCACAACTGGCCGGACTCAAAGAAGTGCCTGTCTTCGTGCGCGAGCTCAGCGACAAAGAGGTTATGGCTGCCGCACTTATTGAAAACCTGCAGCGCGAAGACCTCAACCCCATTGAAGAAGCAGAAGCCCTGCAGGCGCTGCGCGACGCTCTTGAGCTCACACAGGAGGAACTTGCCTCACGCCTTGGCAAAAGCCGCCCCGCCATCGCCAACGCATTGCGTTTGCTGCAGCTGAGCGCGGGCGCACGGGCCGACATACAGGCCGGGCTGCTCAGCGCCGGTCACGCTCGCTGCCTGTTGGGCATTGATAATGCCATGGCTTCGGATGCCTTGCGCCAGCGCATTATCAGTCACAAGCTCACAGTACGCGAAGCAGAAGACGCTGCCGCCTATTGGCGCGGGCACAACGCTCTGCCCTGGGAAGCTCAGGATGGTGAACCGCAACCCCGCACCAAAACACCCCGCAAAAAAAGCGCCCAGCTTAAAACATTACAGGTCAATCTGAGCCAGAGCCTTGGCTGCAAAACCCAGGTAAGCGGTGACGAAAACAGCGGGCGTATTGCGCTTGCCTACGCCAGCCGCGAAGAACTGGACATGCTGCTTGCCAAGCTTGGTGTCGCCCTGCCAGAAGCCCAAAACGATGCCAATAACGAAACCGAAACGCATGTGCAACCTGCTGCTGAAACTCAAGATACTTCGGACATAAGCGATTAAAACAAAACCCGCTGTACAACCAGCGGGCAATATATGCTGCCAGCCACACAACATGGTGTGGACAGGCAAAAAAAAGAGCGCAGGTGGAACTTCCGCATTGCGCTCTTTAAGTATCTATTCTTTACGAACCACAGCTCCAAACATACCTTCCAGCCACGGGTGGTTGTTGGGTGTCTGCCACTGGCAGCGTAAACGCAGACCAGGGTGATCTTTCATAACTCTGTCAATCTGCTTTTCATTTTCCTGCACCCTGAGGGTACAGGTTATGTAGGCCAGCTCGCACCCAGGGTGCAGCAAGGCAACCAGACGATCCAGAATACGGCGTTGCAACAGCTCATGCTCTACCGCCTGCTGTTGCGGTCTGCGACGAATATCTGGCCTGCGGGCAAGAACACCAAGGCCGGAGCAAGGGGCATCAACAAGTATATGACCGCCCCACTCTGCTATTGGTGGATTTGCGGCATCAACCAAAACAGTGGAAGGACAGGTCAAAGCCAGTCGACTGCATTGGCCGGGCAAACCAGCCAGCCGCTGAAAGTTGCGGTCAGTTGCCAGGGGAACCGAAATGCCCCGCTCCAGCAGGGCGACAGTTTTGCCACCAAATCCCGCGCAGGCATCCCACACCGGCTGACCCCAGTCATAAAGGCCAAGCTGCTCCAGGACAAGCTGTGAACCGGCGGACTGATACGAAACCGCCCCGCAAAGCTGCAAGTCGACTAGTGACTTGCCCTCAACAACGTTCGGCACAGTGCCAGGCGCAAAAGCGCAACCCCATTGGCCCACCGCTGCCCCACCGCAGGCAAGCAGATCCGCTAGCAACTGCTGCGCATCAGTATAAGCGGCATTAACGCGAAGGGCGCTCCAAGGTCGATCAAAGGAACGTTGCGCGAGATGTGCGGCGGCTTCTGACCCATAGTGTTTGCTCCAGTGCCCAATCATCCACACAGGCAAGGAATAAAAAAGAGCAAGCCGCTGCAGGCTGTCAGCACTTGCGCCTTCAACAGTATAAAATTCCTGATGCCGGGGGGCGTCACCGAGGCGCTGCACAGAGCGCAGCGCACCGTTGGCAACTTTTGCGAACCCTTGACCATACAGCACGCGGACAGTTTCCACAGCGCTGTGAACAGCGGCGTGGTCAGGCACGCGATCCTGAAACAGTAGCCCATATACAGCAAGGCCCAAAACATGCTGCAAGGGTGTGGGCAACGACTGAGGACGCGGCAGCACCCTGGACAAAACAAATGCAATGCGGATTTCTGCGCGCAGATAGCCGTACACCAGCTCTGAACAAAGGTTGCGTTCCACAGCGGGCAATGCACCAGCAAGAGGCACAGCCTTATCCTTGCTCCCCTGCCCACATCTGGCGTCTGCTGCACATGCGGCGGCAGCTGAAAAAACGGCTGCAAGGGCCTGCTGAGCGTTCAAACCAGCGTCGACCAGTAAAAGTGCGCACAAGGCCATATTGCGTGCGCTATGAGGCAACCTGCGAATTTTGGCAGGTAAGGCTATAAAACTGCTGTCTGTGCGAAAAGCTGTGTTGCTCATGCTATGCCCTGCCATATGGAACACGGGGCTTCAAACCCAGAAAGATGCGTACTGCGTCTTCCAGAGCGTTCATGGGAACCAGGGTATCCACACAGGGGCCATGCGGACGCTGGTTTAGCACGCCAAAAACCGGTAAGGGATAACTGTCCTGTATGCCAGAGGTAAGATCACGCTCACAGGCTACGGCTATAATGCACCGAGGTCTGGTCTGCACAACAATGCGACGCGCGATGGTCCCACCCGTGGCAATGGCAAGACGTACGCTGTATTTGTCGCGCAGATCAAGCAGATCTCCCACAGGACATTTACCGCAACGCTGGCAGTTGTCCGGGTCGTGTACAAGGCGGTGCGAGCACAGTGCCTGCTGCACGCAATGCGGCAAAAGCAGCAACAGCTTGCCGGGCTCGACTGTGCAGCCACTCGCAAGCACAAGCTCGTTATTTACCTTTATGAAGCTGCGACGCACTCTACCCCTGTCTATGCCTACAAGTTTTGCAAGCAACTCCATCAAAGGGAAAAAAAGACGAACTGTGACATGCCGCACACTGTCTACACCTGGAATTGATTTACCGGTATAAATGTGAAAAATCAGCAGAACACACAGCCACAACGATGCAATGATTATTGCCATCCCTACGGCTATGCTGAGCGACGGCAGCCACGCCTGCGTCGAAAAAAAACCTACCCAAGGGAATACAAGGAAAAAGGCGACAACAACGCATAGCAACAGACACGATGCAAGCATCAGCCCTATAAAAACACGCTTGCGCGCTCCGCCATACTGCTCGGGAGGCAGAGAAAATGGTGATTTGCGAATCATGAGGCCTCCGCTGCATCAGCCGACAAGGAAATTTTGAGAACATGCCCGAAATGGCATAAAAACGGCCTTCAGAGAAGCGCAAGTCCGCAACGCGAGGAACTAATCATAAAAAGAAAAAACGAGGCTCAAAAGAGCCTCTGTTTAAACGTGCCCGAACCGCAAAAAACTCACTCACCTGCTGCGGGTATCCGGGCAAGACCGCAAACCCCATTGGGCAGGCCGCGTAGAATTCCGTTGAGCAGATCGCGGGCCGACATGTCCTTTTTTCCCTGGGGGCGAACCGTAGAAAGAACGTACCAGCGATCGGCGCAGGCAATGCTGAGCCCGTCTGGCCCGACATGCACAGAACCTGGAGTTTCACCAGCTGTGCGCTCGCCGACCCTGCCGGGAGCAAGAATAAGCGAAAGGTGCGGCCTCTGGGCAGCGTCAGCGCCAGTTGTTTCAAAAACTGTTCGCGCTCCCGGCCATGGGGTAACGCCCCGGACACGGGCATGTACCTGCGCGGCAGGCAGGGCCCAGTCTATGAAGCCGTCTTCCTTTGAAATTTTAGGGGCATAGGTAGCGAGGGCGTCGTCCTGCTCAACAGCCATGCCCTTACCGTCCAGTATATCGTCGAAAACACGCACAAGCAGCTCTGCGCCAATACCCGCAAGGGCGTCGTGCAGGGAGCCTGCCGTGTGTTCGCCGATGGCGAGACCGTCTGTCGCAAATACAGGGCCAGCATCAAGCTTGCTGACTATGCGCATGATGGAAATACCCGCGCGAGCGTCAGGCTGCCAGCCATCTATCACTGCCCGCTGTATGGGCGCAGCACCACGCAGGCCAGGCAGCAACGAGGCATGCACATTGATGGAATCAAGACGGGGCATGGCAAGAACGGCGTCGGGCAAGATAAGTCCATAAGCCGCAACAGCCAGAAAATCTGGCTTCAGCGCGGCCAGCTTGGCCTGGGCTTCTGCACCCTTGAGGCTGGCAGGCTGCAAAACAGGAAGGCCTAGCTCAAGAGCCAGTTTTTTAACCGGTGATTCTGCGAGCTTGTGACCACGACCAGCCGGTCGGTCGGGCTGGGTGTACACGGCAACAATTTCGCCACGAGGCCAAGCCGCCAGCCTTTTCAGGCTGGCGGCGGCAAACTCGGGCGTTCCCATGAATACTATACGGCACTTTTGCGTTTGAGCCATTTTTTCACCTTGCTGTCGTACAGGGTGCGGCGCAGCCTGCTTATCTTGTCGATAAACAGTATGCCATCGAGATGATCGTATTCATGCTGAATGATGATGGCGGGAAAATCTTCAAGATCTTCTTCTATGATATTACCGTCCAGATCCATGGCGCGCAGGTGAACATTGCTCATGCGGTGTACGTCCGCACGGTAGTTCATGGGTACGGAAAGGCAGCCCTCCTGCTCGCTGATCACTTCCTCACCGGAAAGTGTCAGCTCGGGATTGATGAGCACCCGGGGTTGTTTTTCCTCATCCTTCATGGCTGGATCCATCACCAGCATCCGGATGTTGCGGCCAACCTGTGGCGCAGCAAGCCCCACACCGGGGGCGGCATACATGGTTTCAATCATGTCAGCCGCGAGCTGGCGGATTTCATCCGTCACCTCGGTTATGGGCTTGCACACTTCCTTAAGTCTGGGATCAGGATAGGCGACAATATCAAGAATCATGCAGATTTCGCCCCCTATGCTTTGTCGGCTGCTGCGCCGTCCTTTTTCTGCTCGGTGCCCGGCACTTCACGCAGGCGCAGGCCCAGTTCTCTCAGCTGACGCGAGGAAACAGCGGAAGGCGCGTCTGTCATGAGGCAGGTGGCCTTTTGCGTTTTGGGGAAGGCAATGACGTCTCGGATGCTGGGCGAAGAAGAAAGCAGCATCACCAGACGGTCGAGACCAAAGGCCAAACCGCCGTGCGGCGGAGCGCCAAGGTCAAGCGCCTGAATCAGGAAGCCAAACTGCTCTTCGGCCTGCTCGGGCGTAAAGCCAAGGGCCTCGAACATGCGACGCTGCACTTCGCCGGAATGGATACGGATGGAACCACCGCCAACTTCGCAGCCGTTGAGCACCATGTCGTACGCACGGGCGCGAGCCTTGGCAGGGTCGGTAACCATCAGTTCCATATGGCCGGGCGCGGGCGAGGTAAAGGGATGGTGGCAAGCCACATAGCGCTTGTCTTCCTCGTCGTACTCGTACAGCGGAAAGTCCGTAACCCAAAGGAAATTGAAGCTGTTTTCAGGAATCAGCTTGAGGTGGTTGGCAAGGTGCACACGCAGGTTGCCAAGAGCCGCATTGACCATGGAAGGATCGCCAGCCTGGAAGAACACGATGTCGCCGATCTGAAGATCCAGCGCTTCGGCAATGCCCTTGCGTTCTTCGTCCGAAAGGAACTTGGCAATGGGCGACTGCCATTCATCGGCCTTTATCTTGATCCAGGCCAGACCCTGAGCGCCGTAGATCTTCACAAATTCGGTGAAGGCATCGATTTCCTTGCGGGTCATGGATTCGCCGCCAGGAACCTTCATACCCTTGACCAGCTGGGCCGTGGCAAACAGCTTGAAGCCAGAACCACGCACAATGTCGGTAAGGTCGACAAGTTCAAGACCAAAACGGGTATCGGGCTTGTCCACGCCGTAGCGGCCCATGGCTTCGTCCCAGGGCATGCGGGGGAACGGCAGGGCAAGTTCCTTGCCCATGACATCTTTGAACACGCGGGCCATGAGGCCTTCGGCAATGCCCATGACCTGTTCTTCGTCGGCAAAGCTCATCTCAAGGTCAACCTGAGTAAACTCGGGCTGACGGTCAGCGCGCAGGTCTTCGTCACGGAAGCAGCGCACAATCTGGAAATAGCGCTCCATGCCGGCAACCATCAGCAGCTGCTTGAACAGCTGGGGCGACTGAGGCAGGGCGTAGAATTCGCCGTTGTTCAGGCGACTGGGCACGAGAAAGTCGCGGGCACCTTCTGGCGTGGACTTGGTAAGCACCGGAGTTTCCACTTCGGTAAAGCCGTTGTCGTCGAGAAAACAGCGGGCAGCCTGGGAAACCTTGTGGCGCAGACGCAGATTGGCCTGCATACGCGGACGACGCAGGTCAAGGTAACGCCAGGTGAGGCGCAGGTTTTCACCGGCGTCACTGCGGTCTTCAATGGGGAAGGGCGGCGTTTTGGAAGTGTTGAGCAGCTTCCACTCATAAGCCACAATTTCAATCTGACCGGTCACCATGTTGGAATTGACCATGCCATCAGGCCGCGGACGCACCTTGCCCTTGACCGCAAGCACATATTCCGAGCGCAGAATGTGAGCATTTTCGTGGGCAGAAGGAGCGATATCGGGGCTGAACACAATCTGGGTCAGCCCGTCACGGTCGCGCAGGTCGACAAAAATCAGGCCGCCGTGGTCGCGGCGGTACTGCACCCAACCCATCAGGCAAACATCTTCACCATCATTATTGATGGTCAGCTGGCCGCAGGAATGGCTGCGATGCCAGTCTCCAAGCTCAGTGACGAATTTCTGGTGCTCGCGCTGCACGTCCTGCTGCGCGTCCTGTGTCTGCATCTGTTCAGTCATTGTTGGTTCCCGGTTGCAAGAATTGGAGTACGCCTGTCTGCGGCATGGAGCTTTGCTCACCGCTTTCAAGGTTTTTGACGACCACTGAGCCCTGGGCGGCTTCATCAGGGCCTATAATCAGACAATGCTTCGCACCGGACTTACCGGCTTGACGCATGAGGCTTTTAAAGCCGCCTTCACTGAAATTCATTTCGCCGGTCAGCCCGGCATCACGCAGCTTTTGCGCAAGCAGCCAGCCCTGGGTGCGGCTTTGCGCATCCATGGCCACAAGATAAAAATCGCTGGCTGCAGCGCCACCATCGCCCATCATGAGCGCAAGACGCTCCATGCCGCAGGCAAAGCCCACGCCTGGCACATCGGGGCCGCCAAGACTTTTGACAAGACCGTCGTACCGGCCGCCGCCTGCCACAGCAGCCTGCGCGCCAATGCTGCCGCTCACAACCTCAAAGGTAGTACGGCAGTAATAATCGAGCCCGCGCACAAGCCTGTGGTCAAGCTCATAGGCAAGACCCTGACCGTCGAGAAGCTGCAGCACGGTATCAAAGTGCGCGCGGCAATCGGGACAGTTGTAATCCAACAGCTTGGGAGCGTTGTCGGTAATGGCGCGGCAGCCGGGCTGCTTACAGTCGAGCACGCGCAGGGGGTTAGTTCCAACCCTGCGGGCGCAGTCGGGGCAAAGAGCCGCGCTGTCAACACCCTTGAGATATTCGAGCAGAGCAGCCTTGAATTTGGGCCTGCACTCGGAACAGCCAAGAGAATTGATCTTGAGCGTCAGGTCGGTGAGGCCAAGATCGGACAAAAAGCGCAGCAGCATGCTGACCAGTTCTGCATCGGCCATTGGGCTGTGACTGCCAAGGCACTCACAGTTGATCTGATGAAACTGGCGCATCCGGCCCTTTTGCGGGCGCTCGTAGCGAAACATGGGGCCAGTGGTAAACAGCCGGCTCACAGGTTCGCGGTTGGTCAGGCCACTTTCAATATAGGCGCGCATAACGCCCGCCGTAGCTTCGGGCCGCAGAGTGAGCGAACGCCCCTTGCGGTCGGGAAACGTGTACATTTCCTTTTGAACCACGTCGGTTTCTTCACCAATAGAGCGGCAAAAAAGCTCGGTAAACTCCAGCAGGGGCGTGCGCAGTTCAACAAAACCATAGCGTCCAAAAACGTTGCGCGCCGTATTTTCGATGCGCGTAAACTGGTCGCTGTCAGGCGGAAACATATCCGCAAAACCCTTAATGCGTGCGATACTCATGGCTTCCTCATAAAAAACTCGCTGCCGCCTGTGGGTCAGCGTGAAAGAACTGGTCTACCTTGTGGCGCAAGCGGATTCAAGACTGAATTTGCCAGCGCAGTCGTCACACGGCACGGGGTATTCACCCGTAAAACAGGCCATGCAGTAGTGCTGCGGCTTGCTCACAGAGCCAAGCAGACCGGCAATGCTGAGATAGTGCAGCGAATCTACATCGAGCTTGCGGGTTATTTCGGCCAGATTGTGCTGGGCCGCAATAAGCTCGCCGCGCGAAGAAAAGTCTATGCCATAGAAGCAGGGAAACTTGACCGGCGGGCTTGAAATGCGGATGTGCACTTCCTTGGCACCAAGTTCGCGCAGCTTTTTTACGCGGGTCATCATGGTAGTGCCGCGCACGATGCTGTCGTCGATGATACAGATGCGCTTGCCTTCAATCATTTCGCGCACGGGGTTGATCTTAACCCGCACGCCAAAGCTGCGCATGCTCTGCGAAGGCTGAATAAAGGTACGGCCCACGTAGTGGTTACGTATCATGGCATGCTCGTAAGGCAGGCCAGAGCGCTGCGCAAAACCAAGGGCCGGGTAAATGCCCGAGTCGGGGAAGGGCATGACGTAGTCGACCTCGGGGGCCGATTCGTCAGCCAGGTTCCAGCCCATTTTTTTGCGGCACAGATAGACCTGCTCGTCAAAAATATATGAGTCGGGACGGGCAAAATAGACCAGCTCAAAGATGCACTGGCGCGGCTTTTCGGGCAGCGGGCCCATAAGATGCTCACTACGAACGCTGTTGCCGTCCACAATGAC
Source organism: Desulfovibrio sp. (assembly GCF_009712225.1). Lineage (NCBI taxonomy): Bacteria > Pseudomonadati > Thermodesulfobacteriota > Desulfovibrionia > Desulfovibrionales > Desulfovibrionaceae > Desulfovibrio > Desulfovibrio sp. The sequence goes on from NZ_WASP01000005.1 coordinate 108,000, forward strand.
AATTTCACCGGGTTCCACAGAACGCTCAAACTGCGCTTCAAGCAGGTCAAAGGCACAGGTTTCAGAGGCAAACACCGGGCTGCCGTTCATGCGGCCAAATGCCAGCGGATGGAAACCGTGCGGATCGCGCACCGCGACCATAACACCGTCGACCATCACCAGCAGGCAGTAGGCACCGCGCACGCGGGCGCAGGTTTCCTTGACCGCACCAGGCAGGTCATTGTGCCTGAGGGCGCGCACCAGCAGGTGCATGAACACTTCCGTGTCGTTGCTGGTTGAAAAGATGGCGCCTTCGTTTTCCAGATCTTCACGCAGCTGGGCCGCGTTGACCAGGTTGCCGTTGTGCGCAAGCACCACATCGCGCCCCTTGAAATGGGCGAGAAAAGGCTGGGCATTGCTGCTGGAGGAACGCCCCGTGGTGGAATAACGCACATGGCCAATGGCAGTTTTGCCTGTCAGGGCCTTGAGAGTGGCCTCTGAAAAAACATCGGGCACAAGGCCCATGCCCTTGTGTTCGTGCACGCCGTCCGTGTCAAAGCTGACAATGCCGGCGCTTTCCTGCCCGCGGTGCTGCTGTGCGTACAAACCGAAATAAGCCAGACGAGCCGCTTCTTCATGGTCGTAAATGCCGAATACGCCGCATTCGTGCTTGATCATAGGCCTTACTTCTTCAGTTTTTTGCGCAGATGCGCAATGCGATTATCGATGACCGACGGATTGGGATAATCGTCGCGGGCCAGTTCAAAGTTTTTGAGGGCATCCTTTGTCTTGCCGAGCTGCTCAAGGGCATCAGCCAACAAGTACCCGGTCAGCCCACGCAGGGTCTTGTCCGGGTCGCTGTCCAGTATCTGCTGACAGAGGTCGGAAACTTCCTGCCAGCGTTCCCTTGCCATATTCTGGTCGGCAAGGTCGTACATGCACATTATTTTGTCGTGGTCGGCCAGGGGCAGTGCCAGGCACTGCTGCAAGGTGTCCTCGCCCGCGTCGAAACGCCGCAGGTAGAACTGCATGGCCGCCAGCCTGCGGTAACCTTCCACCGTCTGCTCTGTCGACAGGCCGCCAAGACCAATATAGGCATTCCAGGCATCGGCGGCACGGCCATAACGGCGCATACCTTCGTTTACCTCGCCCATACGGCGCAGAATCACGGCGCTGCGTGCGTCGTTGTCTGCAAATTCGGCCAGCATGGTTTCAAGATATTCCAGCGTGGCCCTCGGCTCCTGCCCGGCGGCGTTGAGCACCACCAGAAGCTGCTGCCACGCCTCCCAGCGCAGATCAGCATCTCGCGCCTCACGCAGATAACGCTCTAATAGCCTTTCGGCAAGTGACCAGTCGCGCAAAGATACTGCCGTGCGGGCTGCGGAAAGGTCGTCGCCCACCATGCTCTGGTCCTTGCAAGCGCATAGAAAGCCCGCAAAAACCACACACAGGCACAGGGCAAAGACCTTGCCGCAAACCGCACGCACTTTTTTCATCAGCCGGATTTATTCCTCGCCTTCGTCGTCGGCTTTGTCAGCGCCGGGGGTGTCGATCACCTGAGGTTCGCCCGCCGGGGCAGAAGGAAGACCGCTAAAGTCGTCGTCTTCCATTTCGGCGCTGGCATCCCTGCCGGTCTGCCCGCCTTCATCCACGCGGTCAAAGCCCACCACGTGCGCGCCTTCGTCCAGACGCACAAGCATGACACCCATGGTGGCGCGGCCCTTGCTGCGCACATCGTCAACGCCGATGCGCACGATCTTGTTGGATGAGGTCAGCAGGATGAGACCGTCGTTATCGCGCACAGGCATGGCCCCAACCACAGGCCCGGTCTTGCCGGTAACCTTGAAGTTGATGATGCCCTTGCCGCCGCGCGATTGCAGGCGATAAAGGTCAACGCTGGTGCGCTTGCCGTAGCCGTTGGCAGAAATGGACATGATCTCGGTGGTCTGATCGATATCCTTGATGATGACGGCGGCCACCACAAAGTCCTGCCTGCGCAGGGCAATGCCCTTGACGCCCGTGGCCACGCGGCCCATGGGACGTACATCGTTGCAGGCAAAACGGATGGAAAAGCCGTCTGCTGTGGCCAGAACAATGTGGCTGTTGTCGCGTATGGGGCGCACCACCACAAGTTCATCGTCCTCACGCAGGCCCACGGCCATGAGGCCGGTCTTGCGGCACTTGGCGTACAGCGAGGCAGAGGAGCGCTTGATCATGCCCCGCTTGGTAATGAACAGGAAAAACTTGTCTTCTGCAAATTCACGCAGGGCCAGCACAGTGGTAACCCATTCGCCCTCTTCGAGAGGCAGCAGGTTATTGATGTGCACCCCCTTGGCCGTGCGGCTGCCTTCGGGAACCTGATGCACCTTGAGCTGGTGCATGCGGCCCTTGTTGGTGAACAGGCAGAGGAACTGATGGTTGGTGGTGGTCAGAAATTCCTGCACATAGTCGTCGTCGGAGGTGTGCAGTGCGGCAATACCCTTGCCGCCACGTTTCTGCTGCTGGTAGTTCTCAAGCCCGGTGCGCTTCATGTAGCCACGGCGCGAAAGCGTGATGACCACTTCTTCGTCGGGAATAAGGTCTTCAATATCAATGTCGGTGAGGGCCTCACGCAGCACTTCTGTACGGCGCGGGGTAGCGAAGGTATCGCGGATTTCGGCAATCTCGCGCTTGAGCTCGCTGCGCAGCACTTCGGCATTTTCCAGAATGGAGCGATAGAATTCGATCTTCTGGAGCAGGTCCTTGTATTCGTTCATCAGCTCTTCGCGCTGCAGACCGGTAAGGCGCTGCAAACGCATCTCAAGAATGGCCTTGGCCTGTACTTCCGTAAGGGCAAAACGCTCCATCAGGGCGTTACGGGCTTCTTCCGGATTGGCAGAAGCGCGGATAAGGGCGACCACCTCGTCGATATTGTCGATGGCGATGCGCAGACCTTCCAGAATATGGGCGCGGGCTTCGGCCTTTTCCAGATCATAGCGCGTACGGCGGATGACCACTTCGCGCCTGTGGTCCACAAAGCACGAAAGGGCCGTCTTGAGGTTCAGCAACTGGGGGCGGTTGTCCACCACGGCCAGCATGTTGATACCAAAGCTCGTTTCCAGCGGCGTAAACTTGTACAGGGCGTTGACCACAATATCGGGGATGGTGCCGCGCTTGAGGTCGATGACCACGCGGATGCCCTTGCGGTCAGATTCGTCGCGCAGGTCGGTGATGCCGTCAATCTTGCGGTCGTTGACCAGAGCCGCGATTTTTTCCACCAGCGAGCTCTTGTTGAGCCCAAAGGGAATCTCGCGGATGATGATGCTCTGCGCGCCCTTTTTGCGGTCTTCAATTTCTATGCGACCACGCACCTTAACTGTGCCGCGCCCTGTGTGGTAAGCGTCGTACAGCCCCTTGCCCGCGTAAACAAAACCCCTGGTGGGAAAGTCCGGGCCTTTCACATGGTCCATGAGTTCGTCAATACTGCACTGCGGGTTGTCGAGCAACAGTTGCAGGGCATCGCACAGTTCGCCCAGGTTGTGGGGCGGAATATTGGTGGCCATACCCACGGCAATACCCGAGCTGCCGTTGAGCAGCAGGTTGGGAACCTTGCTCGGCATGACCGAAGGTTCCTGCAGGGTATTATCGTAGTTGGGCCGGAAATCTACGGTATTCTTGTCCAGGTCGTTCAGAAACTCCTGGGCAAGTTTGGACATGCGCACTTCGGTGTAACGCATGGCAGCCGCGGCGTCGCCGTCGATGGAGCCAAAGTTGCCCTGCCCGTCCACCAGCGGATCGCGCATGGAAAATTCCTGCGCCATGCGCACCAGGGCATCGTACACGGCAGAGTCACCATGCGGGTGATATTTACCGATAACGTCACCGACGATACGCGCGGATTTTTTGTGCGGACGGTTGTAGTTGTTGGCAAGCTCGTACTGCGCAAAAAGAATACGCCTGTGCACCGGCTTAAGGCCGTCGCGCGCGTCGGGAATGGCGCGTCCGATGATGACCGAAAGGGAATACTCCAGATACGATTTGCGGAGTTCTGTTTCTATGCTTATCTGCGGCTGCTGCATATCTGCCACTGCGGGCCTCGCTGCTGTTATTGCGGGGAAGGGAGGGCAAGCCCCCCGTCTGCCAGAAGGTCTATAACCTTCAGGAACCCCATTTTATATTCATGCTGCACAAATCCGCGTTAGACACGGCCTCACAGCATATCAATCAACTATCACACACAGACGCGGGTCAGACCCCACAAGGCAGCCAGACCCACGCCCGCATTCCTTAAATATCCAGATCCTGTACGGCCAGGGCGTTGCGCTCGATAAACTCGCGGCGCGGTTCCACACGGTCGCCCATAAGTTCCACAAAGGCGTCTGACGCTTCGTTGGCATCTTCAACCGAAACCTGCAGAAGCACGCGGTTTTCAGGATTCATGGTGGTGACCCAGAGCTGGTCGGGGTTCATTTCACCAAGACCCTTGTAACGCTGGATGTTGATACCCTTGCGGGCTTCATCAAGCACCATGCGTATGAGCGTAAACAGGTCTTCTGCGGCAACCTCGCCGTCTTTTTTGCGCAGGGTAAAGGCAAAAGAACCGCACTGGGTACGCAGCTCGTCAAAGAGCTGCCAGGCCTGCTTGTACAGACGCGAGGAAAAGAACTCCATGCCTCTGCGGGTATGATGGCCGCCTGTGTTTTCAAACACGGCAAACAGGCGTTCCTCCTCGTCTTCGCTCTTTTCGCGCTCGAGGGTCAGCATGTAGCCGTGCTCGTTGAGCCAGTCGGTGAATTCACTGTCCTGATTTTCAAGGCTCTGCGCGTCAATCTGCTTGGCGTAGGTAACAAGGGCCATAAAGAGATCACGCGGGGTACCCGCCATTTCGGCATCGTTCACGCGGCCTTCGAGCTTTTCAATGTGCTCCATGAGCCCGATAAGCTCCTTGCCCGTGTATTCCTTGCCGTTGGAGGCAACCACGGCCACATCTTCGCTCACGCGGCTGAGCAGGAATTCGTTGAGCGCCGGATCGTCCTTGATGAACTTTTCCATGCGCGAATTGTGCACGCGATACAGAGGCGGTTGGGCGATGTAGACAAAGCCGCGCTCCACCATTTCCTGATACTGCCTGAAGAAAAAGGTCAGCAGCAGGGTGCGGATATGCGCTCCGTCCACGTCGGCGTCTGTCATGATGATGATTTTGTGGTAGCGCAGCTTGTCGAGGTCGGTGTCTTCCTCGCCGATACCCGCGCCCATGGCGGTGATGAGGGCCTTCACTTCCTTGTTGGCAAGCATCTTGTCAAAGCGGGTACGTTCCGTATTCAGGATTTTGCCGCGAAGGGGCAAGATCGCCTGATTTTTGGGATTACGTCCCTGCTTTGCAGAACCACCTGCCGAATCACCTTCCACGATGAACAGTTCGGATTCAACGGGGTCCTTGCTCTGGCAGTCGGCCAGTTTGCCGGGCAGCGAGTTGTCAGAAAGCGCACCCTTGCGGCGCACCAGTTCCTTGGCGCGGCGGGCTGCGTCGCGCGCACGGGCTGCGTCCACGGCCTTATCGATAATGAGGCGGATATCCTTAGGATTTTCCTCAAAATAGATATTCAGACGGTCATAAACCACACCGGCCACCAGACCGGCAATTTCGCTATTGCCAAGCTTGGTCTTGGTCTGTCCTTCGAACTGGGGCTGCGGCAGCTTTACGCTGATAACGGCGGTGAGACCCTCGCGCACGTCGTCGCCCGACAGCGAGGTATTTTTCATCTTTTTGACCAGGTCTGCCTGGCCCTTGATGTAGCCGTTGATGGCGCGGGTAAGCGCAGTGCGGAAGCCCACAAGGTGTGTGCCGCCTTCCTTGGTGCGGATATTGTTGGCAAAGGTGAAAATGTTTTCCTTGTACCCGGCATTGTACTGCAGGGCAAAGTCAACGGTCACGTTGTCAACCACGCCTTCACCAAAGATAATGGGGTGAATACCCTGCTCGCCAGAGTTGAGATCGCCCACAAACTGGCGAATACCACCCTCTGCATGGAAAACATGGGTTTCGCTAATGCGCTCGTCGATGCACTCGATGGTCAGGCCCCTGTTCAGATAGGCCAGTTCCTCAAAGCGCTTCTTCAATGTTTCATATGAAAACTCGAGAACCTCAAAGATTTCTTCGTCGGGCTTGAAACGCACGGTCGTGCCGTGACCTTCCACGAAGCCCTCGCTGATAACCGTCAGTTCGTCCTGCGGTACGCCACGGGAATAGTGCTGGCGGTAGCGCTTGCCGTCGCGGCGTACGGTAACGGTAAGCTCTTCGGAAAGAGCGTTGACGCACGAAACGCCCACGCCGTGCAGACCGCCCGAAACCTTGTAGCTCGAATTGTCAAACTTGCCGCCAGCGTGCAGCTTGGTCATGACAACCTGTACTGCGGGCACACCTTCCTTGGGGTGAATATCCACAGGAATGCCGCGGCCATCGTCGCGCACGGTAACGCTGTTGTCGGCGTGCAGTATGACGGTGACCCGCGAGCAGAAGCCCGCCATGGCTTCGTCAATGGAGTTGTCCACTACCTCGTAGACCAGATGGTGCAGGCCGCGCGTGTCTGTAGAGCCGATGTACATGGCCGGGCGCTTGCGCACAGCCGAAAGGCCTTCCAGAATGGTAATGGAAGAGGCGTTGTACCCGCCGTTGCCGGTTTCAGGAGCCATTAAACGTCTTCCTCGCTATAGTAGGTCGTTTCAGAAACCTTCATGGGCATGATAATGACCGTGTAGTCGGTGTCGTCGCCGCCGCGTATGCCGCAGGGGCCTTCAGAGCCGGTAAGCATCATGTCGATCTTTGCAGAAACAAAGTGTCCCAGCACGTCAAGCAGGTTGCGCGTGGGGAAGGCAATGCGCTTTATATCGCCGTTGTAGGTAACCTCAAGGCTTTCATTGGCCGAGCCCACATCCTGCCCCTGAGCGGAAAGCAGGGCTTCGCCAGCGGTGAGGTCCATGTAGGTGCAGCGGTCGCTCTCGGTATTGAAAATAAGAATACGGCCAAGAGCCTCAATGGCTTCCTTGCGGGCCAGAGTCATGGGGTGCATGTCTTCGCTGGCCAGCTTGCTCATAAAAATGTTGTAGTCGGGGTATTCGTGCGCTGCACGGGGCAGGCTCAGCGTTTCCGCACCATCAAGGCTGCGCAGGTACAGGCGCTTGTCTGTGATGTTGAGCTCAATCTCGTCCACGCCAAGCCACTTCTTGATGTCCTGCAGGTACTTTTTCTGGATCAGCATGCCCGATTCGGGCAGGCGCTCGGCCAGCTCGTCGTGGGTAAAGGAAACCAGAGCAAACTGGTGTCCGTTGAGCCCGCACACGTCAATGCGGCCATTGCCGCGCGGTTTCATACACAGGCAGGCAATAGCGTCCATGGCGTCGTCGTCGCTGATGCAAAAGGCGACCTTGTCCAGAACATCCTGCAAAAAATCGCCAGACCAGGTAACGGCATTTTCAGCAGGAAAGGCAGAAAAATTCTGAAACCACTCCGCTCCGCTCACAGGCAGTTTGTAGGTGCGTCGACCCTGTTCGAGCAACAGATTGCCAGAAGCCTCATCAAGAGTGAGGTGCAGCACACCCGTGGGCAGCTGACGCACAAGGTCAACAAAGGCTCTGCCCTGCACACCGATGAGACCGGGCGTAGCAACCTCTGCGGGGTAACGCCCGGTAAACTCGATGTTGGCGTCGGTGGACATGACAGAAAGACTGCCTTCTTCAGCCTTGAGCCAGATGGAACGCAGATACTGCGCCCCTGCCTTGGCGGGAATGATGGCAGCCGCCTTAAGCAGGCCTTCGATGATTTGCTCTTTGTTTACAGTAAGTTTCATATGTTTTTTCCTTACTATTATTGGCTTCTGTAACTATGTTCTTAAAGCATCTAACATGCTTTTTTTATTGAAAATCCACTGGAACATTCCAGCTTGCTCCCAGGGAACGTCAGGAACATTTTACAGTAATTTTGGCCTGTTGGCATGGAACTATTGTGTCTTAAGCTCCAGTTCTGTCACCATCTGTTGGAGCGCTTTGTCACTAACTAGAATTTTCTTAATCTTTTTAATAGCATGGATGACAGTACTGTGGTCTTTTCCGCCAAATGCACGCCCAAGTTCGGGGTATGAAAGCCCAAGTTTGCGGCGGCAAATATACATGGAAACCTGCCGGGCCAAAACAAGGTCCGGGCGACGTTTGCCGCCAAGTACATCCTCGGCGCGCAGGTTCATGGCCCGGGCAACCTCCCCAAGAATTTCGAGACAGCCTGGTGTCTTGTCAGCCACGCCCGTTCGTACAATGTTCTCAAGGTCGGCCTGTGAAAGGTCACAACCGGTCACAGAGCAAAAAGCCGCCACCTTGAGCAGCAGACCCTGCAGCAGCCGAAACTGGGAACAGCGCTGTGCTATGAACAGCAGCTGGTCGCGCGAAAGGCTCATGTTGCGCTCCTTGCACATGGCCTGCAAATAACGCATGCGCACGTCAAGGTCAGGCTCCATGAGCTCGACTACAAGGCCGCTTTCAAGCCGCGAGCGCAGGCGTTCGTCCAGGGTTTTGAGCGCCTGGGGCTGGCCTGTACAGGCAAATACCATCTGCCCTGCCCTGCGGCCCCCGGTAGAGGCAGCCGGACAGGCGTCCATGCAGGACACAAGCTTCTGCTGCCAGGCGCTTTGCCCGGCAAGGTCCTGTATGTCGTCCAGCAACAGTACGTCGCACTGTTGCCAGAAAAGTTCGGGGTGGCGCACCCAGGCCGGGCTGTCGGCGCAAAAACGTGCTGCCGAGGCAAGAATAACGCGGTTGCCGGTCTGGCTTTTTCTGAGCGTTGCGGCCATGGACCGGAGAATGTGGCTTTTGCCCGTGCCGCTGCGCCCGCACAGCAAAAAGGGATTGTAGGCCACACCTGCCCTTTGCTCGGCTATTTCCTTGGCGGCAGCCAGGGGAAAAGCGTTTTTTGCGTTGGCGATAAAGGCAGTAAAAGCATCGTTTTCGTTCTTGGGCGCTGCCGAAACTACGGAGCGCGCCGCCATACCGGAACCTTGCCGGCCTGTAGCATCCCGCGCCGCGTGCTGAGGCGCCCATGCCTGTGCATGGCCCAATGCTGGGCCCAGAGCGGGCTGCTCATATTCAATGTGCGGAAGCTGGGCATCGGCAAAACGGCAGGAAAGCGCCTGTTCAAAAAGATCGCGCTTGTGCTGGCTGAACCACGCGGCAAAATAAAAGTGGGGAAAACCAACATGCAGCGTATGGCCATCGTGGCGCAGGGTGAGCGATTCCAGCCAGTCTCCCCTGTCGTCGGCTTTTTGCAGAGCCAGTATGTCCCGCAACTCGTTTTTCAGCATAGCGTGCTTGGCCTGTCCATAGGCCTGTGGATAACAGTTCCTTGGGTGTGCAGCGCCGGGCGACCGGTTTTTCTGGCAGGGCCAACAAGCCTTGCGCGCCGGATTTGGCGCGGTTCACACCGTGAAGGAGCAAAGAACAGGCATACCATAAAGCTTGATACGAAACAAGTGCCGTAGCCCCGGGGCTGCAGGCTGAAAGTGTGCTGCAGCACGGGGTAATGGAGAGGGATAAATGCTGACGGTCATTTTTATGAAGGCAGATATTCGTTTGACCAGAGGAATTGTGTAATAGTCTGCATTACCTGTGAAAAGTTGTGAAAAACCCATACCCCCAATCATGCTGGCTGGACAATGAACACTGTGGCAGGTATATGTTTGGAATGTTTTTGAACAAAAAATTCTGTTTGGTCGGTGTGGCCCTGCTCTTGCTTGTTGCTGGTGTTTTTGTCTGGCAATATGGGCTTCCGCCGTTTGAAGGACGGCAGAACCCTGCTGTGGAGCAGACTGAAACAGGTTCCGGCTCCGGCCAGGGTGAACAGGCTTCAGGCGGTTCATCTGGTCAGGCTTCGGAACAGCCCACGACGGAGCAGGCTTCAGAAAAAGCGGAAAAGGACTCCAGTGACAAGCCCGGGGAACAGGCGGAGCGTGCAGTCGATGCCGCGGCAAGCAGCGACGAAGAAGGTGCTGCCCCCGGCGAGGCTGTTGTTCGCGGCACGGTGGAAAAAGGCGATACCGTCATCAAGATGCTTGCCGGGGCAGACAGCCAGGCGGCACAGGATTATATCAATGCGGCCCGAAGGGTTTTTTCCATGCGGGCCTTCCGCGATGGTCAGCCCTATGTGGTGGTTACTGATGCCGCCACAGGCAAGGTAAAGCGTTTTGAATATGAGATAGACAGCCGTCGCCGTCTGGTGGTTGAGGGCATGGAACAGCCGGTGGCCCGCGTTGAGGCCATTGAGTACACCACCCTGCTCAGCACCGTGAACGCCGTTATCGACGACAACCTGTTCCAGGCCGTGGCCGACGCTGGCGAAAGACCACAGATGGCACTCAGGCTGGCAGAACTTTTTGGGTCGGAAATCAACTTTATTCGCGATCTTCAGGAAGGTGATTCTTTTGCCGTGCTGGTGGAAAAGCGCTACCGTGATGGCGAATATAAGGGCTACGGACGCATTCTAGCCGCCCATTTTACCAACAAGGGCAAGAAGTTCGAAGCATATCTGTTCCGCGAGGGCAACAAGAGCGCCAGCTATTATAACAATAAGGGCGAAAATGTTCGCAAGTCGCTCTTGCAGGCTCCTCTGGCGTTCACACGGGTGACGTCGCGTTTTACAAAAAACCGGTTGCATCCCATACTGGGATACACAAGGCCGCATGAAGGCGTTGACTACGCCGCCCCCACGGGTACGCCGGTCAAGGCTGTGGGCGAAGGCGTTGTTACGCAGCGCGGCTGGTCTGGCGGCTACGGCAATCAGGTTATAGTGCGCCATGGTGGTGGGCTGGAGTCTTTGTACGCGCACCTTTCCGGTTACGCGCGCGGGCTCAAAACAGGGCAAAAGGTGCGTCAGGGCGAAGTTATCGGCTTTGTGGGCATGACAGGCCTTGCCACGGGCCCGCATCTGGATTTCAGGCTGCGGCAGAGCGGCAGGTTTATCAATCCCGCCAAGGCTATCAACCCGCGCGGCGAACCGGTCAGCAAGAGCGCCATGGCCGCCTTTGAAAAAGTGATGGCTCAGGAACTTGCCCTGCTCAAGGGTGAGCAGAGCGCTTCGGAATACACGGTGGACAGCATCGTGCCCGATCAGATGGAGCCGTTGCAGCAGGAAAAAGCCGCTGAGCCAGAAAAAAAGACCGAAAAGCGCAAAAAAAAGCACAGGGACTGATGCATGCCCCCTGCCGGAAAAAGCAGGGGCGGCAAAGCCTGGATTGTTTGGCTGGGGCAAGGTACGAGCGCCATTTTGCATGCGGGAGGAGCCATGACCCATTATGATCCTGTATCCGGCATGACATTTGTGGTTGTGGACAGCGCGACCGACAATCCTTGCCCCATCACGTTCTATCCGTCCATAATGGGAGACAGCACGTCTGCCTCTGACGCCCTGTTTCAGGAAGAAAGCGCAAAATCCTTCATGCAGACCCAGTGGCGGCTTTCTGCTGCCAATTTGCACGGCCTTGGCAATATTGCCAGCGGGTGGGCATAACAACCCTGTTACCCATTTTGCCTGCAAGTGACTGAACACGCCTTGTTTTGGGCTTGGGCGGTTGCATTGTGAAGCGCGAAACGATACACAAATTCTCATGTCATCGCGCCGACTGCTTTTTCTTACCCCCGCTCAGGCAGTAACTGCCGTCTTTCCCGCGTTACGCAACGCGGGTTTTGAGCTTGGCATTGCAGAAAATCTCAAGGGCGCTTCTGTCTTTATCAAAAAATCCGGGCCGGATGTCATATTTTCGCGTCCTTCCCTGCCGGGCTTTCGGGTTGAAGACCTGCTTGCCGTAGGCGCAGAAGATCCCAATTTTCCCCCAGTTATCGTCATTACCGACAAGGGCAGCGCCGAAGAAGCCGAGAGGCTCCTGAGTCTTGGCGCGCGTGACTACTGGCTTGAGCCCCTCGACGTGGAGCGTGTTGCCGCCGTAGCAGGTCAAAAACGCAAAACAGCTCCCGTACCTGCCGTTTCCACTCTCGGCGGCCACAAGCCCCGTCAGGAGGCTTCTGGCCCGCGCATTGTGGGCGAGCACCCTGCCATAGCCCGCGTGCTGCAGCTGGCACGTCAGGTTGCCGGTTCGCGCGCTACTGTGCTGATCACCGGCGAATCTGGTACAGGCAAGGAAATGTTTGCCCGCTACCTGCACGCCATGAGCAAGCGCGCCGATCAGCCCTTTGTGGCTGTAAACTGCGCAGCCCTGCCCGAGCACCTGCTGGAAAGTGAGCTTTTTGGTCACGAAAAGGGCGCGTTTACCGGCGCCATTGCGCGCAAGCCCGGCAAGTTTGAGCTGGCCGACGGCGGTACCCTGCTGCTGGACGAAATATCTGAAATGGACATGGCCCTTCAGGCCAAGCTGCTGCGCGTACTTCAGGAAGGCGAGATCGACCGCGTGGGCGGCACGGAAACCATCAAGGTAGACGTGCGCGTGCTTGCCACGACCAACCGCGATCTTGAAGGCTGGGTGAAGGAAGGCAAGTTCCGGCAGGATCTGTACTTCCGGCTCAATGTCATTCCTCTGCGGCTGCCTTCACTGCGTGAGCGCGGCGACGATGTGCTGCAGCTGGCGCGCTTTTTCATGAACATGTACACGCGTGAATACCAGCTGCCTGTTTCGCCCCTTTCTGACAGCGCTGTGGCCTGGCTGCAGCAGTACGATTTTCCCGGCAATGTGCGTGAGTTGCAAAACCTCATGGAACGCGCCGTGCTGCTGGCCAACGGCAGACCCGTTGAGCCCTGCCATTTTTTGCTGGAGAATGACGACTGGCCGCTGTTTGAGGAAGAATCCCCCGCTCCGGCCACCGGTACCGGTGCTGCCGCAGCTGCGGCAGAAGAAGCCCTTGCCATGGCCGCCACACATGCCACGGCTTCGGGTGAAGATGCGCCAGCCGCCGACTACTCTGCCCTTGCTTCTGTTGCCGCGCCTCTGACAGAAGGCCGCATGCAGGGAGCGGTAATTCCGCTGCACGAGATGGAACGCATCATGATTCTCAAGGGGCTGGAGGTTACCTCTGGCAACCGCACCCAGGCTGCCGACCTGCTGGGCATATCTGTGCGCACGCTGCGTAACAAGCTCAACGAATACCGCGCAGCTGGTCATCCCATTGACTGATATTATGGGCGCAAGGCCGCACACTTGATAAAAATAAAAAAGGCCCGCATTTGCGGGCCTTTTTTGTTGCCTGAATACTGTGGAAGCTGCTGCCTAACCGCGAATGTCACAGCAGGTTTTGGAGAGTTTTTCGTATAGCCACGCCATATCCATGGAGCCGTTTTTTTCTATTGAGCGCAGCTTTTCAAGACCGGATTCGGTGATCCTGCGGGCCTGTTCCGCAACGCTGGCGGCTTCGTGCCTGCGTATGGCCACAATGCCGTCAGCATCGGCCACAATCAGGTCGCCGGGGTTGATAACCACGTTGCCCATGCCAACCGGCACGTTTACCTCGCCGCAGGCATCCTTGTACGGCCCATTGGGCGAAACCGCACGCGCGTAAACGGGAAAATCCGTCTGCCGCAGGGCTTCGGCATCGCGCACCGCACCGTCCACAACAATGCCCGCCAGACCACGCGCCCTGGCCAGGGCAGCAACAATTTCGCCCGCCACGGCCCTTTCTGTATAGCCTGCGCACGATATCACCAGCACGTCACCGGGCCGGGCATTGTCTACGGCATAGTACAGCAGCAGGTTTTCGCTGGCTGGCAGGTTGACGGTATAGGCGGTTCCCACCATGCGGGCGGTGCTGAAGGGCTTGAGGGCAGAAGGCAGGGCCGCGTTGCGGCCAAGCGCATCGCAGATATCGGCAACGGCCAGGTCTGCGAACTGAAGCATGATCTCCGGAGCAGGCCGCTCTATCCTGCAATTGATGGCATAGCGCATGTGTTGGTTCCGTGGCGCTGGCAGCGCGGTATACGCATTGCGCCTGCCAACCCGGCAAATATGGGATGGCAGGCGTGACGCATGGGTATGGAGAGGGTTTATTTGCTGGTCTGGGCCATTTCTGCGGCAAGCTCGTTGCGCGCATCAGCATCGTTGAGGGTATGATCAACATCAATCTCGCCCCGCAAAACCTTGTTGGCATGGTCAAGGTCAATGGACTTTTCCCAGCGGCCGATGGCTACTGTAGCAACACAGTTGCCGATCAGGTTGACCACTGCGCGCATTTCGTTGAGCACACGGTCGATGCCGATAACAAGGGTCATGCCCACCACAGGAATGATGTTCGTGGCCGAAAGCGTGGCGGCCAGGGCGATAAGGGCTGCACCGGCAACACCTGCGCCTCCTTTGGAGGTAAGCAGCAGCACCAGCATGAGGGTAATCTGGTGGCTGGTGTCGAGGTGGATATCCATGGCCTGGGCGATAAAGGATGCCGCCATGGTCAGGTAAATGGCCGCGCCGTCGAGGTTAAACGAATAACCCGTGGGGAACACAAGACCCACCACTGATTTTTTGATGCCCAGGGCTTCCATTTTTTCCATGCTGCGGGGCAACACGGCTTCTGTGCTGGCAGTGCCGAGGGTGATGAAAATTTCTTCCTTCATGTAACATATGAGCTGCCATATGTTCACACCGGAAAATTTGCAGATAAGGCCGAGCACCACGATCACAAACAGGGCGCTTGTCAAGTACAGACACAGCACAAGCTTGCCCAGAGAGGCCAGAGCGCCCACACCGTACTTGCCGATGGTGAAGGTGATGGCACCAAACGCGCCAATCGGGGCAAGCTTCATGATCAGGTTTACCACGCCAAGCAGGGCGGTGCTGAAGCGTTCAAGCGTACCGAGAATGGCATCCTTGGGTTTGCCGCTCATGTGCGAAAGGCTCATGCCAAACAGCACGGAGAACAGGAGCACCTGCAGCAGGTTACCCTCGGCAAATGCGCCGATAACGCTGTGGGGAATGATGCCCATGATAAATTCCATGGTGGTCTGCGCCTTGGCGTGGGCAAATTTGCCCAGGGACGAGGCGTCCATGGTTGCCGGATCGGCGTGGATACCAGCACCGGGCTGCACGATATGCACAACCACAAGACCGATGAACAGGGCGAGTGTGGTGACAATTTCAAAGTAGAGCAGTGTTTTGCCACCCACGCGGCCAACAGCCTTGAGGCTGTCCATGCGGGCAATGCCCACGACCACGGTGCAGAAAATCACCGGCGTAATGATCATTTTGATAAGATTGATGAAAGCGTCGCCAAGCGGCTTGAGCTTTACGG
This sequence comes from Desulfovibrio sp., assembly GCF_009712225.1. Lineage (NCBI taxonomy): Bacteria > Pseudomonadati > Thermodesulfobacteriota > Desulfovibrionia > Desulfovibrionales > Desulfovibrionaceae > Desulfovibrio > Desulfovibrio sp. The sequence continues at coordinate 123,222 of NZ_WASP01000005.1, forward strand.
CGATATCAGGCGAGACAAAGCCAAAGGCGATGCCCAGCGCAATACCCACAAGAACCTTGAAGTATAGTGAAGAGAAAACTTTTTTCGACATAGCCACCTCAGTTTCAGGCAGGGGGGGTCAATGAAGGCAAATTTATTAACGGCCAGGAAACGTGATTGTGAAAAAAGGCGTAAGCTTTGATTTTAGAGAGGCCGGCCTGCCCTGACGGTGCGGTCGGCCTCTCTATAAAACGTGCCTAGGCGCTTTCGTACAAACGGGTCATGATAAATTCTCTGTGACCCAGCACTTCAGCGGCGGTGTTACGGCCATTGCAGGTGCGGAACAGCATTTCAAGCAGTTTGTCGCCAGCGGCATCGAGGTTCATTTCGCGGCGCAGAATGCCCGAAACGTCCACATCGATGTGTTCGTTCATGGTGCGAACCGTGCGGGGGTTGGCCGACAGCTTGATCACCGGCAGAATGGGGTTGCCAATGATGTTGCCCTGCCCGGTGGGGAAGAAGTGGGCCACAAAGCCGGAAGCGGCGCACAGGGTCACCATTTCGGCTGCGGCAGAAGAAGAGTCCATGAACCACAGGCCGGGAGCGGTGGGGGTTTCAGCCTTGTCGAGGCAGCCGATAACGGGAGCCTTGCGGCCGATCTTCTGGATGTTGCCCAGAGCCTTTTCCTCAATGGTGGTCAGGCCGCCCTCAATGTTGCCCTTGGTGGGCTGGGAATCGCTGAGGTCGTTGGTCTTGTGGTCGTCAACAACCTTGGCGTAACGGTCGAAGAAGAACTTGAACTTGGCGCGCACTTCAGCATTGGCGCAGCGTTCCATGACCAGGTGCTCGCCGCCGGTGATTTCGGTGGTTTCGCCAAACAGGGTGGTAGCGCCCTTTTCCCACAGCTTGTCAAAAGCGTTGCCCACGGTGGGGTTGGCCGCAATGCCGGAAGTGGTGTCGGATTCGCCACACTTGGTGGAAACCCACAGCTCTTTCACCTGGCATTCGGTACGCTGCAGCTCAGTGGCGAAGTGCATGAATTCCTTGGCCTTGCGCGAAGCAGAGCAGATGGTCTCAAAGTCGCCGTGCTGTTCGATGGCAAAGCCTTCAACGGGCTTGCCGGTTTTGGCAATACCGTCCACCACGCGCTTTGTCCACTGGGGCTCAATACCAATAACGATAACGGCTGCCACGTTGGGGTTGGAGCCAACGCCGATCAGCGTGCGGAAATGCAGGTCGAGGTCTTCACCAAACTGAAGGCGGCCATAAGCGTGGGGCAGGGCAAGGGAACCCTTGACATTGTTGGCCACGGCTTCGCAGGCGGCGTTGGAAAGATCGTCCAGGGGAAGGATTATAACGTGGTTACGGATACCCACGCGGCCATTTTCGCGGCGATAGCCCATGAAAGTCTGTTGCATCGGATTACCACCTCTTGGTTTTGACGTTGTGGACATGCAGGTGTTCGCCGCGCTTGATGGGCTGCACAACCTTGCCGATGTCAGTGCCGTACTTGATGACGGTGTCGCCCACAGCCAGATCCTTAAGGGCAATCTTGTGGCCGATCGGAATATCGCTCAGGGTATCGAATTCGATGCTCTGGTTGCCGTCCATAACCCAACCGTTAAGCTTATCGCCTTTCTTCACCCCTTCGACAACGACAACACCGACGCTATCGCCGGGTTCGTGAACCACAAAATGGGTTACCATACCGTTCTCCTTGAATAACAATGATATAAAATTGTTTGTGTAGCAAAAGTACTCAATGGCATTGTGCGCAAAACAATAGTCTGGTTTGCAGCATTTCAAGTATTTGCAGGCGCATTTTCTTAATGTCACATACAAATACAAATCTTTTTTGAGCCTTTAAGCATTGCTGCACAGAATATAGCAATTGGTGTGCCAAAATTTGCGATCCGAATTATTAGGCGAGAAATATGGATTTTTTTCACAACCTTGGTTGAGCGCTCAATTTTAAGCTTGCCTTTTAGGCAGTTATGCTGATATTTGGGCATAAAACTGCCCAAATATAGGCGGATGTCATGGAATACAAAATCACACCCACTGGCCTTAGTACCCCTTCGCTCACAGTGGGGCAGGTGGTGCACCATCTGGCACGCATTGTGGCTGGCAAGATAGACAGAAACGCGTTTTTTCAGCTGCTCTCAAAGCAGCTTCGCGTGCTGTTTCACTACGACCGCTTCTGCATCAATCTCTATGATGCCGAACGCGAGTTCCTGAATCTGTTCACCGCTGCGGATGGAACCGTGGTGGAATCTCTCTCAAACACGCGTATTGCCCGCAATACGGTTGCCGACCTTGCCATCTCATCGCGCAAGCCTGTGGTCATCAACGATCTGTCCGCCCACAACCTTGGCGACGGTCCCATGCCGCTTTCATCCGTTGGCCTCAACGCCACCATTGCCCTGCCGCTGATCATCAACCGCGAGGTTATCGGCACGATGCACGTGTCGTTTGTGAGACAGCCAGACAACATCGTTGAAATACTCAATTTTCTTATCGAGCTTACCCCGGTGCTCACCACATTTCTGTTCGCCGTGCTGGCCGAAGAACGCCTGGCAAAGAGCCGCCCAGTACCGGAGCCTTCCGGCAGGCCTTTTGACGACTCAAGCACCATTCTGCTTGAAACAAAGCTGCTGGAAACCCCGCCCATGGCCCGCACCATGGCGGTGGTGCGCAAGGTGGCAAAGCTGAATATTCCCGTGCTCATCACGGGCGAAACAGGCACGGGCAAGAGCATGCTGGCCCGCTGGCTGCACAGGCACAGCCCCCGGCGCGACGAAAACTTCGTCAAGGTCAACTGCCCTTCCATCGCACCTACCCTGTTTGAAAGCGAAATGTTCGGCTACGCCAAGGGCGCGTTTACCGGCGCAACAGCCAAACGCATTGGCCGTATTGAACTGGCGCAGCATGGAACCCTGTTTCTGGATGAAATTGGCGAGCTTGCCCCCGAAATGCAGAGCAAGCTGCTGCTTGTGATGGAAGAAAGCTCGTTTGAACGCGTGGGCGAAGCCGAATCAGTGGGGGTCGATATCCGCGTTATTTCGGCCACCAATATTGACCTTGCCCAGGCCATGGCCGAGGGGCGTCTGCGGCGCGACCTCTATTATCGTCTTGGTTCAGTGGTGGTGCGCATGCCCTCGCTGCGTGATCGCAAAAACGACATTCCGCTGTTTGTGGACCACTTTATCCAGCAGTTTGCCAGGGAATACGAAATCCGTCCTCCCCGCCTTAACCGGTCGGTGGTGGAAACCCTGCACGGGCATTCGTGGCCGGGCAACATCCGCGAGCTGCGCAATGTGGTGAGCCGCATACTGCTGCATTCGCTGGATTCGGTAGTGACAGAAGATTTTGTGCGCGAGGCCCTGCACCAGTGGTCGCCAGAAAACAGCCAGAAGGCTGAGGGCGAGTCGCCGGTTGTGGCAAGCCCCGTCCAGTCCGGGGGGGCGAGCATGTCCGCCGCTGTGGGCGAAGGGGCCGCCGCAAGCGTGCACCTGCCCACACTGGATGAAAACGAAAAGGCGCATATCGAGCGCGCCCTCAGGCAGGCCGGGGGGCGTATTTCCGGGCCACGGGGGGCGGCTGCCCTGCTGGGCGTGCCACGCACCACCCTGCAGCACAGAATGCGCAAGCTGGGCATCAGCGCCTAGGTCGGGGGCTGGCACGGCCCGGGCAGCAACAGCAAAATACAGGTATTTTGCTGTCTGGCGTTCCTGTTGTTGAGTTTCGTGCCGTTTGCGCATATGATCCCTCCCTATCTTTTTGGAAATACCGCATCTCGGAGTAAGCATGCTTGAGTATATCCGTTCAAATTCACAGTCTCTTGGCGTCAAACTGGCCTTTGGTCTGATTATCCTCGTCTTCATTTTCTGGGGCGTGGGCAGCATGAAGGACCGCGGTACGGGCAGCCTTGTGGCCACCGTCAACGGCGATCCCATCACCATCCGTGATTTCGAGTTGGCCTACCGCAACGCTGAAGAAGCCGTGGTCCGCAACAACCCCGGTGCGACGCGCGATCAGATTCGTCAGGGCCTTGGGCGTCAGGTGCTGCGCGATCTCATCAGCCAGACCCTTGTGCGTCAGGAAGCAGCCCGCGCGGGCATTACCGTTACCCCTCTTGAACTGCGCATTGCCGTGGGCAAGATCCCCGTTTTCCAGAACGCCAACGGGCAGTTTGATCCGGCAGTATACAAGCGCGTGCTTGAAATGCAGCGCATTTCGCCCGCCCAGTATGAACACGACATGAGCGAAGACCTTCTGCGCCAGAAGCTCTTTGCCCTTGTTACCTCCGCTGCATGGCATGACCCTGCGGAAGCCCAGAACCGTTACAATTTCCTGCGCGAACAGCGCGTGCCCGACTACATCTTTATTCCCGCGGCGGAATTTATGGCTGGCGCCAAGCCCACCGATGCTGAAGTGACCGCCTACTATGACAGTCACAAGGGCGAATTTGCCGTGCCGCCCAAGGTCGACGTGGCCTACATCCGCCTTACCCCCGAGGGTCTGGTCAAGGCCGAGTCCATCAGCGATGCCGATGCGCGCAAGTGGTACGATGCCAACGCCTCGCGCTTTAACCAGCAGGAAGAAATCAAGGCCGCCCACATTCTTGTGCCTCTCGCCGAAGACGCCTCTGAAACGGACGTGAAGAAAGCCCAGGAAAGCGCGGCCGCCATCGAAAAAGAACTCAAGAGCGGCAAAAGTTTTGCCGATGTGGCCAATGCCCACAACGGCCCCAATGCCGCCGGCCCCGGTGGCGAGCTTGGCTGGCTCAAGCGCGGCACCACGGTCAAGCCTTTTGAAGATGCGGCCTTTGCCCTTGAACCCGGCAAGGTTTCCGCTCCTGTGCGCAGCCAGTTTGGCCTGCACATCATCAAGGTAGAAGAAAAGAAGGGCGGCGGTACGCAGTCCTTTGCCGCAGTGGCCGACGAAGTGCGCAAGGCCATGGCCAAGGAGCAGGGCGCGGACAAGCTGCGCGACGTGCTCGACAACCTGATTGAAGACAACATTCTCGGCAAGCCGCTTGAAAAGAGCGCTCAGGCTCTGGGCCTCGAAGCGCAGCAGACCGGCCTTGCCGCCGCGCAGGAGCTGCAGCAGAAGATGGGCATAACAGCCGAAGCCGCCGCTACCCTTGAAAAAACCCCGGCCAATTCGCCGGTGGACAGGGCCCTTGAAGCTGGCGACGCCTACGTGGTTGCCCGCGTGCTCAAGGCCGAAGCCGCCTCCACCCTGCCCCTTGAGGCCGTGAAAGAAAAGATTGTCGCCCGCCTGCAGGGCGAGAAGGCCCTCGCCGACGCCATGCGCGCCGCTACCGAGCGCCGCAAGAGCCTTGTCGACGGAGCCATCAACCCCACGCTCAAGACGGGCATGGGCATCAAGACCGCCAACCCCATGGACCGCAGCGGCAGCCTGGCAGATTTCGGGCCTGATCCGGAACTGGCAGCCGCCCTGTTCAGCGCCCGGGTTGGCCAGTGGCTGCCCACGGCTTTTGCCGTCAGCAGCCCCAAGGAAGGCCAGGGTGCCGTGCTTGTTCACGTGGGTGCCGTGCAGCCTCCCGATGCTTCGGAATGGGACATGATCAAGGACATCATGGCCGGTGCCGTGGAGCGTGAGCGCGTTCAGGGGCTGTACGAAACCTTCATGCAGCGCCTGCTTTCAACCGCCAAGGTTGAAGTGCTCAACATGGATATTGTGGACAGAAAAAACATGTAGTCCGCGCGGCGCGGGCCAGAGCCTGCGCCGGGGCTTGCAGCAAGTCAGTCAGTATTATAATGGACCGGAACCGCATCTGCGGTTCCGGCCTTGCATATTTCCCCCACATTCCCCCGCCGGTCTGACGGCCGGGATGTTTACAAAACGACATTCCTACCTATTTTTCATAAAGCGACCAGTGTGGTCTGCGACCGGGCCACGCCCGGCATGAAAGGAGGCACTTTATGTGCGGCATTATCGGTTATGCGGGTCACAGGCCTGCTGTTCCCGTTGTGGTTGAAGGCCTGCGCCGTCTGGAATACCGCGGGTACGACTCTGCTGGCGTGGCCTTTGCCCGTCAGGGTGACCTGCATGTGGTGCGCGCCACGGGCAAACTGGCCGCGCTGGAAGAAAAGCTGGCGCACGAAGAAGGCATCACCACGCCCACCAGCGCCATGGGCCACACCCGCTGGGCTACCCACGGCGTGCCCGCCGAACGCAATGCCCACCCTCACCGCTCCAACGACGGCACGCTTGCCATCGTGCACAACGGCATCATCGAAAACTATCAGGAAATAAAGGCTGACCTCACGGCCAAGGGCTATACCTTCAGCTCTGAAACCGACACCGAAGTGCTGGTCAACCTTATCGCCGAGCGCCGCAAAACCGAGCCCGACCTGCTGCATGCCTTTGCTGCCGCCCTGCGCGAGGCTCACGGCGCCTATGCCGTCTGCCTCATGGACAAGGACGAACCCGGCGTCATCTACGCCGCACGCATGTCCGCCCCGCTCATTTTTGGTCAGGGAACGGGCGAAAACTTTGTGGCTTCCGACATCCCGGCATTTCTGCCCTACACCCGTCAGGTGGTTTTTCTTGAAGACGGCGAGCTGGTGCGCGCCACAGCCTCTGATTTTGCCATCATGCGCCTCAAGGACCTGAGTCCGGTACAGCCCGAGGCCCAGACCATCCAGTGGGACATGCAGGCCGCGCAAAAGGGCGGTTACCGCCACTTTATGCTCAAGGAAATTTTTGAGCAGCCCCGCGTTATCACCGACGGCCTCACCGGTCGTGTGGAAGGCGACCACGGCGACGTGCGCCTCACAGAGCTGGACAGCCTGCCCGTGCCGCGCCGTCTGCACATTGTGGCCTGCGGCACGTCGTACCATTCCGGCATGTGGGGTCGCCACCTGCTGGAACACTGGGCTCACGTGCCCGTGCAGGTCGAGATCGCTTCCGAATTCCGCTACCGGGATTCTCTCCTGCTTGACAAGGACGACATGGTGCTGGTCATCAGCCAGAGCGGCGAAACCGCCGACACCCTGGCCGCCCTGCGCATTGCCCGCGAGCGCGGCATCACCGTGGTTGGCCTGTGCAACGTGGTGGGATCTTCCATCGCGCGCGACGCTTCTGCCGTGCTTTACACCCAGGCTGGGCCAGAAATCAGCGTGGCTTCCACCAAGGCCATGTGCAGCCAGATGCTCATGCTGGCCCTAATGGCCCTGTACTGGAGCAAGCGTAACGGCACCATGTCTGCCGAAGAGCGCCGCAACGTTATCGCCATGCTCGAAAACCTGCCTGCCCTGCTGGACGGAGCCCTGCCCGCCATGCATGAAAAGGCGCGCGAACTCTCGCGTAAGTACGCGCAGGCACGTAATTTCTTCTATCTTGGACGCGGCCACTGCTACCCGCTGGCCCTCGAAGGCGCGCTGAAGCTCAAGGAACTTTCGTACATCCACGCCGAGGGCTACGCCGCCGGCGAAATGAAGCACGGCCCCATCGCCCTTATCGACCCCTCCTTCCCCACATTTGCCCTGGCGTTGGACGACAGCCTGCTGCCCAAGGTGAAGTCAAACATGGTCGAGGTGCAGGCGCGTCAGGGCAAGGTTATCGCCCTGACCAACGAAGGCTTTGACCTTGGGGCCGAGGACACCTGGATTATTCCCAAGCTGCCCGCGCCGCTGGCCGGTTTTATGGCTCTGCCCGCCCTGCAGCTCTTTAGCTACGAGACTGCCGACTACCTTGGCAAGGACGTTGACCAGCCCCGCAACCTGGCCAAGAGCGTTACGGTGGAATAAGCCAGATCTAACAGGCTCGGTGGAAACAACTCCCCGTGCACGGTATGCGCATGGCGCCGCCCTCGGCAGAGTTAATCGCTGGGGGCGGCGTTTTTTTTGGGGTGAGAGGCTCCTCAACACAAGGGTTCGCTGCTATGCCAAAACTTCTGTATTTGCTTTGCGCGCTGGTTCTGCTGGCTGCCCCTGTCAGGGCAGATGCCTGCACGTTGTGGGCTGCGGCGGGCCCTCAGGTTGCTGGCGGCGGAACCATAATCGTTAAGAACAGGGATTGGCGGCCTGACAACCAGCAGAAAATTCGCCTCGCGACAAAGGGCAAATACCGGTTCATATACCTTGAGGCGGAAGGTAACAGTTTTTCGGGTGCAAAACAGGGAATAAACGAAAAAGGGCTTGCCATAGTGCTTGCATCGGCACCGCGCGAGGTTGAGCGGGCAGGCAAAAATGCCGGTATGACAAAACTGAGAATCCTGCTGGCCTCCTACGCCAGTGTGCAGGAGGCCCTGGCTGCCCTGAAGGCTGGCGCTTGGGTTACCAACCCCCAGTTTATGGTTTTGGCTGATGCAAAGGAAATAGCCTGTGTAGAGTTTGGCCCTGGCGGTCAGTATGCTGTCGTCGCGCAGCAGGGCTCCGGGGTGGTTTTTCATACCAACCATTATGTGTCGCCGCAGCTTGAGCCGTTAAACCCGCATAAATTATCAACCAGTCTGGATAGATATAATAAGATTTCCAGCCTCCTTCAGGCTGGTGCCCCATTTGACGTGCAAAAATTTCAGGCTTTCAGCACCGATCCGACGCTGTGGCGGGCAGGTGCCACGCCCTCGACCACGCGAACCCTTTCCTCATGGATCATCAGGCAGATGCCCGACGGCAGCGGAACGCTGTATCTGCGCATGGCCAACCCCGATCATCCGGTAAAGGAATACCGTTTTGCGCTCAAAGACCTGTTTGAGGGAAAGGTTGATCTTTCCCTCGTTCAGTAACCTGCCGGTTAAGGTTGGGAAAACTGCCGAGGGAAAAACCTGTCTGAAGTGCGCGGTTCCGTTCGTGCGGCAGTTCTGGGCGACAAAACGCGGACGCTTGCCCCTGTGGCTTGCCTAGCCGAGCCAAATTGGGCATAATCTGTATCTGTAACCTTTCAGGCCTTTGCGGAGGCGCACATGCAGCCCGAGATTCTGCTTTTTGACATAGGTAATACATCAATCAAGATTGGGTTGGCCAACGAGCGGCATGTGCTGACCTCGTACACCCTGCGCACCGATACCGCCCAGACTGCGGACAATTTTGGCCTTACTCTCCTTACCCTGCTGCAGCATGCTGGCGTTACGGCTTCACAGCTCAAGGCCTGCGTGACCTCTTCTGTGGCCCCGGGCTTTGACCCGCTTTTGCGCGAGGCTGTGGCCCGCTATGTGGGCTGCCCCCTGCAGCGGGTGGGCAAGGAACTGCCGGTTCCGCTCGAGAACCGCTACGAACGCCCCGCCGAAGTCGGCGCAGACCGGCTGGTGGGCGCGTATGCTGCCCGCCGCATGTACCCGGAAACTCCCTCGCTGCTCGTGGTTGATTTTGGCACTGCCGTGACCATCGACTGCGTCAGCGGTGATGCCTATATGGGCGGTCTCATTTTTCCCGGTCCCCGCACGGCCCTCACCGCTCTTTCGCGCGAGGCCGCCAAGCTGCCCAGGGTCAACCTGGACGTACGCGCCGATGAACCCACGCCGGGGCGCAACACCACCACCAGCATCCAGCACGGTCTGGTTTTTGGTTTTGCCTGTATGGTCGAGGGTCTTACCCAAAGGCTCAAAAGGCAGATGTCCGGCCCGGTCAAGGTGCTTGGCACGGGTGGTTTTTCCGCTTCCATAGCGCGGGTCAGCCCCGTGTTTGATCAGGTGCTGCCCATGCTGCTTCTTGATGGCCTGCGCAGGCTGCACTATGAAGAACGCGGCGCGGTGGAATAACGCCGTGCTGCCCCTGCAGCGTCCGTTTGCCAGCGCCTCTGGCGCAGTTCCGGGTTTGCCCGTTGGGCCCGGAGATCTGTTTTACGGGCCTGCCTTTTCTGACCGTACTTTCCTCCGTCGGCCATGCTGACGGTACATATTTCGTAAACAAGCCCGCCAGGGCAAAAGGAGTAGACAATGAGCAGCATTGCTTCTGTTTATGGCCGTGAGATTCTCGATTCGCGCGGCAACCCCACTGTTGAAGTGGAAGTGACGCTGGAATCCGGTCACAGCGCCCGTGCGGCCGTGCCTTCGGGAGCCTCCACGGGCAGCCGCGAAGCCCTGGAAATGCGCGATGGCGACAAAAGCCGTTTTGGCGGCAAGGGCGTGACCAAGGCCGTTGACAACGTCAACGGCGAAATCGCCGAAGCCATTGTTGGTATGGACGTGCTACGCCAGGTGCAGATCGACAACACGCTCATCGACCTCGACGGCACCGACAACAAGGCCCGCCTTGGCGCCAACGCCATGCTTGGCGTTTCCATGGCCTGCGCCCGTGTGGCCTCTGAATTTCTGGGCCTGCCGCTCTACAAGTATCTTGGCGGCATCAACGCTAAGGTGCTGCCCGTGCCCATGATGAACATCATCAACGGCGGCGCGCATGCTCCCAACAATCTTGATATCCAGGAATTCATGATCATGCCCGTGGGCGCCGTGACCTTCCGTGATTCGCTGCGCATCGGTGCGGAAATCTTCCACACCCTGCAGGCCATTCTGAAGAAGGACGGCCACGTCACCAGCGTGGGCGACGAGGGCGGCTTTGCCCCCAACCTCAAGAACCACGACGAAGCCTTTGGCTACATCATCAAGGCCATCGAAGAAGCGGGCTACAACCCCGGTTCTGAAGTGGCCCTGGCCATCGACGCTGCCGCCAGCGAATTCTACAAGGACGGCAAGTACGTTCTGGGCGGCGAAGGCAAGAGCTTCAACAATGCGGAAATGAGCGACTGGCTGGCCGAATTCACCCAGAAGTACCCCCTCATCTCCATCGAAGACGGCATGGCCGAAAGCGACTGGGACGGCTGGGGCATGCTGACCGCCTCGCTGGGCGACCATGTGCAGCTGGTGGGCGACGACGTGTTCGTGACCAACCCCGCCATTCTGGCCGAGGGCATTGATCAGGGCGTGGGCAACTCCATCCTCATCAAGCTCAACCAGATCGGCACGGTTACCGAAACCCTCGATACCATCGAGATGGCCAAGGAAGCCTCTTACAGCACCGTGGTTTCGCACCGCTCCGGCGAAACGGAAGACAGCTTTATCGCCGACCTGGCTGTGGGCGTGAACGCCGGCCAGATCAAGACCGGCTCGCTCTGCCGTTCCGAACGCATGGCCAAGTACAACCAGCTGCTGCGCATCGAAGAAGAACTGGGCGACGACGCGGATTTCTTTGGCCCCATCATGGCCGAATACTATCTGCAGCTTGAAGACGAAGACTAAAATCCACAGGGCCGCAGGCCCGGCCAGTCTGGGCCGGGTTTGCGGGCTTTTGTACCGCTGATCGCGTATGGACCTCCAACCCGCGTGCAACCGCCAATGGAAGTGCGCGGGTTTACCAGCGACCGCCGCACCGGCCGGGAGCGGCGGTCGCCCTGTTTTGGGCGCCCATCATACTTTCGGAGCTCATCATGATTTTGATTGACGGCAAAAAAACAGCCGCCGATATCCGCGCGGAACTTGGCGCGGAAGTGGCCGCCGCCATCGCCCAGGGGCATCGCGCACCGGGCCTTGCGGTTATTCTTGTGGGCGAAGACCCTGCCTCGCAGGTCTACGTGCGCAATAAAGAGCGCGCCTGCGCCGAGGCCGGTATTGTTTCCTTTCCCCACCACCTGCCTGCCACAACCACACAGCAGGAACTGCTCGACCTCATCCACCAGTGCAATGCCAACCCCAATGTGGACGGCATCTTGCTGCAGCTGCCTCTGCCCAAGGGGCTCGACGCGCAGGAATGCCTGCTGTCCATTGATCCTGAAAAGGACGTAGATGGCTTCCACCCTGTAAGCGTAGGGCGGCTTTCGCTCGGTCTGCCGGGCTATGTGTCGTGCACGCCTGCTGGCGTCATGGAATTGCTGCGCCGCTACGACCTGCCCACCTCTGGCAAGAAAGCCGTGGTTGTGGGTCGCTCCAACATCGTGGGCAAGCCGCTGGCCATGCTGCTGGCCCGTTCTGGCCGCTTTGGCGATGCCACGGTGACCGTATGCCATTCGCGCACGCCCGACCTTGCCGAGCAGTGCCGTCAGGCCGATTTTCTGTTTCTTGCCATGGGCAGGCCCCGCTGCATCACGGGCGACATGGTGCGCGAGGGTGCGGTGGTCATTGATGTGGGTATCAACCGCACGCCCGAAGGCCTGTGCGGCGATGCCGACTTTGCCAGCGTCAGCCCCAAGGCCCACGCCATTACGCCGGTTCCCGGCGGCGTTGGCCCCATGACCATTGCCATGCTGCTGAGCAATACCGTGCAGTCGTGGCGCGCGCACAGGGCCGGAGTCTAGCAACACAACAAGGAGAACCGGATGGAATTCAAAGAGGCTGTCAAAATCTGCCTGACCAAAAAGTACTGCTGCCTCAAGGGCCGGGCCTCAAGGTCTGAATTCTGGTGGTTTTGCCTGTTTACGTTTATATTGAACCTGATTGTGGCCTTGCTGGGCTCGTTGTTGCCAGCGCTGGGTTCCATTGTGAGCGCCGTGCAGGCCCTGTGGCTGCTGCTGCCCACAGTGGGGGTTACCACGCGCAGGCTGCACGACCGCAACCTTTCGGGCTGGTGGCAGCTGCTGCCGCTGGTTGCTGCCTTGCCGGTCATCATTGCCGTGGCACTTGACGCCGACTGGCTGCTGATGCTGGCTGGTTGCGCTGCGGCTCTGACAAGCCTTGGGCTTCTGGTGGTTTACGCGCTCAAGGGCACTAGCGGCCACAACCGCTTCGGGCCTGACCCCCTTGACGGGGCCGGGGTCTGAGGGGCAACATAAAAAGTTACACCGCCGTCCGGCGGAAACAGGCGAAAATCCGCGCCGCTGGCCCATTTCAGGCCATCTTGCCAGACGTTTGGCTATAGCGTATGGCCCGGTCATCATCTGCCATTATTGAGAGGGCAACTATGTATCGCAACGCGAAAAATGTCGGTTATTATATGATTGGTTCGGGTAGTCTTACCCAGCTTGGCGATTTGCTTGGCGCGCGTCGCGCCGCAGTGAATGGCCCCGCCGTGTTTTTTGTGGATAAATTTTTTGAAGGCAAGGATCTGCTTGCCAAGCTGCCTGTGGAAAACAAGGACATGGTGCTCTATGTGGATACCGCCGACGAACCCACCACAGACAGCGTGGACGGCTATACCGATCAGGTAAAGGCCTTCCTCAACGGCGCGACCCCCTGCGCCCTGCTGGCCTTTGGCGGCGGTTGCGTGCTTGATACCTGCAAGTGCGTGGGTAACCTGCTGACCAACCCCGGCAAGGCCGAAAACTATCAGGGCTGGGAGCTGGTCAAAAATCCCGCCCCCTACAAAATCGCCGTTCCCACCCTTTCGGGTACTGGTTCAGAAACCTCGCGCACGGGCATCATCTGCAACGAGGCCAAGAACATCAAACTCGGCATGAACAGCGACTACACCATGTTCGAGCAGGTGCTGCTCGACCCTGACCTGACCGCCAGCGTGCCGCGCAACCAGTACTTCTACACCGGCATCGACACCTACATGCACTGCTTTGAGAGCATCACCGGCTCTTACCGCAACGTGGTGGTCGATTCGCTGGCTGAAAAGGCCATTGACCTCAGCAAGCAGGTTTACCTTTCCAGCGACATGATGAGCGACGAAAACCGCGAAAAGCTCATGATCGCCTCCTTCCTTGGCGGCATGGCTGCCGGTTTTGTGGGCGTGGTGCATCCTATCTCGGCAGGCCTCAGCATGGTGCTGCACATGCACCACGGCATTGCCAACTGCTACGCCCTCTCCGTGCTTGAAGACATCTACCCCGATGAATACAAAGACTTTATGGTCATGATGGAACGTCAGGGCATCGATCTGCCCAAGGGCATCTGCAAGGGTCTTACCGATGCGCAGTACGACGCCCTTTACGGTGCCAGCATTGTGCACGAAAAGCCGCTTTCCAACCGCCTTGGCCCGGATTTCAAAAAAATCCTTACCAAGGAAAACGTTATCGAGCGCTTCCTGCGCATGTAACAGGCCGCTGCGCCACGAGCGCACGCGCCTGGAGTGATAACCGAATATTGTGCGCCGCCGGGCTTTCCGGCGGCGCATTTGCCACAAGGAGTCCGCATGGACATTAAAGTAAATTTCAGTGGCCGTGCCATCCGCTATACGGAAGAAGAAATTGCGGTGGTTGTGGATGTCATGCGCAATGCCGACACGCTCACCCAGGGCGTGCACATGCGCGATTTTGAAAGCAAGTTTGCCGCCTATCAGGGCGTGGCCCCTGGCAGCTGCTTTGTGACCATGAACGGCGTTTCGGCGCTGGAGCTTTCTGCCCAGCTGTGCCGTTTCAAGCCCGGTGACGAAGTGGTCATGCCCTCGCACACCTTTACGGCCTCTGCCTACCCCTACATCAAAAAGGGCGCTACGATGGTCTGGGCCGACGTAGACCTGCTGACCCGCGTCGTCACTGCCGAAACCATCGAAAAAGCCATTACGCCCCGCACCAGGGCCGTTGTGGTGGTGCATCTCTATGGCTACGTGGCCGACATGACCGCCATCGCCGCCCTGTGCAAGGAACGCGGCCTGATCCTCATTGAGGACGCGGCTCAGGCCATCGGCTCTGTGGTTGACGGCAAAAAGGCTGGCAGCTTTGGTGATATGTCCATTTTTTCGTTCCATTCGCACAAGAACCTCACCACCCTTGGTGAAGGCGGCATGCTCTATGTGCGCGACCCCAAGCTGGCGGCCCTTGTGCCCACCCTGCGCCACAACGGCCACTGCGGCTTTGACTATGAGCGCCCCGATTACTGGAAGCCCGCCATGGGCAACGTTGACCTGCCCATGCTGGATGGCGAGCCCATGCAGCCCAACAACTACTGCCTTGGCGAAGTGGAATGCGCCCTTGGGGCAAAGCTGCTTGAGCGCATCGACAGCATCAACGACGAAAAGCGCGCCCGCGCCTTGCGCTTCATCGACGCTCTGGCAGACTTTCCCGAGCTGGAATTCCACCGCGTGGATTCACCCCGCCACAACTATCACCTGCTGGCCGCGCGTATGACCACGGGCGTTGAGGCGCGTGACCGTTTTATACGAACCATGTTCAATGAAAAAGGCGTGAAGTGCGTGGTGCAGTATATTCCGCTGGACCGCTACGACTACTACCGCCGCCTTGGCATGGGTACGGCCAACTGCCCCAATGCCGACACCTTCTTTGACTCCATGATCTCCTTCCCCTTCCAGCACTGGCTGACCGAGGAAGAATTTGACTACATGCTGACCTCCACCCGCGAGGTTCTGGCCAGCCTGCGCTAGCGCCTGTTATGCCCCGGGCCGCACCGGTACTGCCGGTGTAGCCCGGGGTTTGCGTACCCTGCCCTGTTCCCTTTCCGCACAGTAGAGAACAAAACGTGAAAGAACGCTGCATCGTCATACCTGCCATCAAAAAAAACGCCGTCATTCCTGACCAGCTGGTTAAAAAGCTGGCAGGGGTTACGCTTGTTGAAAGGGCCATCAACACCGCGCGCAGCGTGCTGCCCGGTGAAGACATCATGGTGCTGACCGACAGCCAGGAAATTGCGCTCATCTGTGAGCGCGCGGGTGTGCGTCACCACTGGAACAAGGATCTGCGCTTCACGAGCCTTGATATTGTTACCGAAATGCGCGGTCTGCTCACCGAGCTTGCGCGCGAGTATGCGCACTGCATGATTTTGCGGGCCTCGTGCCCCCTGCTGACCTGGGTGGATGTGGAAGACGCCTGGAAGCGCTACCGCGATGCCCATGCCGACAGCCTTGTTACGGTCAAGAGCATGCGTCAGCGTATCTGGAACGTGCAGGGTGAAGGGCTGGAAAGCCTGCTGGACGAAGGCGCGGGTGAAGGCAGCGAAAAAACCATGGTGGTCGAAAGCCGCGCCCTTATCATCCTGCGCATGTCGCTGCTTGAAAAAGCCAACGGCCACACGCTGGGACGTGGCAAGATCGTGCCCTATTTTCTCAACGACAGGGCCATTGAAATTCAGGGCTATCAGGACTGGTGGATTTGCGAACACCTTTTGCAGCGGCGTCATGTGGTCTTTGTGGTGGCTGGCTGCCCGGCCATCGGGATGGGGCACGTGTTTCGCGCGCTTATGCTGGCCCACGAAATCACCAACCACAAGGTAAGCTTTGTGTGCACGCGCGAGAGCGAGCTTGCCGTAGAAAGCATTGCCCGCAAGGATTACAAAATCGTGCGTCAGGGCAACGAGGAACTGGCGGACACTGTGCTGCGCATGCGACCTGATCTGGTGGTTAACGATATTCTCAACACCACCTCTGCCTACATGGCGCGCCTGACCACGGCGGGCGTGCGCTGCGTGAATTTTGAGGACGAAGGCCCCGGTGCCGACTGGGCGCGTCTGGTGGTCAATGCCCTGTATGAAGACAGGGACAGCAACGAGCGCCTGTGCTACGGGCCAAACTACTTTTGCCTGCGCGACGAATTTCTGGGTGCGGCACGCAATCCCTTCCGGCCAGAGCTCAAGACCGTGCTCATTACCTTTGGCGGTACAGATCTCAACGACTGTTCGCGCCGGGTGCTCGATATCATTGAGCCCATCTGTCGGGCCTACGGCATTGCCATCCGTCTGGTGGCGGGGCCGGGTTATGCGCACAAAGACGCCATGGAAGCGCACCTTGCCAAACTGGACAACCCGCTTGTGCAGTTTACCTGGGCCACCAACGTCATGAGCCGCATGATGGAAGGGGCCGACCTTGCCATCTGTTCCGCCGGGCGCACTGTGTACGAGCTGACCCACATGCGCATTCCCTCCATGGTGCTGGCCCACCATGAGCGCGAGGCGCGCCACACCTTTGCCCGTCCCCGCAACGGGTTTGCCTTTGTGGGCATCATGGACAGGGTGAGCGATGCCAAGATCCGGAATGTTTTTCTGGCCATGCTCAAGAATTCCCGGCGGCAGCGCTTCTGGGAAAGGCAGAATGCCCTTGATTTTACGGCCAACAAGGCGCGCGTGGTGGGCCTGATGCAGAACATTCTGCAAGAAGGCTCAGCCAGCCCACAGGCGGAATCTGCCGCGCCGTAACCGCTCCACGTTCAACAGTCAGAAAGGATCGCCCATGCCCAAGACCGGCAAGGTTATAGCCATTATTCAGGCCCGCCTCGGCTCCACGCGGCTTCCCATGAAATCTTTGCTCTGCCTGCGTGATGTGCCCGTTATCGACTGGGTTACGCGTCGGCTTGCCCAGGCGGCAAAGCTCGACGGCATCATGGTGGCCGTGCCCGATACCCCGCTTGATCTCGTGCTGCTCGACCACCTGAAAAGACGTGGCGTGCCCTGCGTGGCCGGGTCGGAGGACGACGTGCTGGCCCGTTTCTGTCTGGCGGCCCGCACGGCCGACGCCGGGCGTGTGGTGCGCGTGTGCGCCGATAACCCCCTTATCTGGGGTGGGGCCATTGACCGGCTGGTGGATTTTTATGATCAGGGCAATTGGGATTACGCGTACAACCATATTCCGCGCAACAACCTGTGGCCTGACGGCCTTGGGGCAGAGATTCTCTCTCGCGAACTGCTGGACGAACTGGACGCAAGGGCCACCCAGACCTCGCAGCGCGAGCACTGCCTCAACTACATATGGGACAATGCCACCAGTTTT
Organism: Desulfovibrio sp.; assembly: GCF_009712225.1. Lineage (NCBI taxonomy): Bacteria > Pseudomonadati > Thermodesulfobacteriota > Desulfovibrionia > Desulfovibrionales > Desulfovibrionaceae > Desulfovibrio > Desulfovibrio sp. Next base: position 140,765 of record NZ_WASP01000005.1, read on the forward strand.
AAAATAGGCACGTTTGACCCAGAAGAAGACTGGCTACGCCGTCCCGACCTCAAGCTGGACATGGACAGGCCCGACGACTTCTGCCGTCTGGCGCTCAAGCCCATCACGCCCGAGATGGACGCTAGGGAAATAGTGCGGGTTTTCGGCTAGAACCGTTACGTAACAGCTTTGGCCCCCCATGTGCTTTTTTTGTCCTTAATACGGGCAAGGAGGCGCGTGGGGGGCTTTTGTATGCCGAGCTACAGGTAGGGAGAAAATATCCAGCAGGCGGCGTTGCGCAGCTTTATGAGCAGGGGCATGCTGGACAGATCGTCGTCGGTGATTTCCTTGCCCATGATGATGGCCCTGTCGATGTGGGCGGTGATCTGGTCGTGCACGTCCGGGTTGAACACTTCCATGTTCAGCTCAAAATTCAGGCGCAGGCTGCGCGCATCCAGATTGGCAGAGCCTATCTGGCAATAATAGCCATCCACGGCCAGCAGTTTGGTGTGGGCAAAGGGCGGCGGCTGGTACCACACGCGCACGCCCGATTGCAGCAGGGTGGGCAGCAGGCGGTATTGCGCCCAGTGCACGTAAAAAAGATTGTTTTTGGCGGGCAGCACAATGCGCACGTCCACCCCGCGCTGACCAGCCGAACGCAGGGCTGAAACCAGCCCGTGCGATGGCAGGAAGTAGGGCGTCATGATGCGCACCGAGCGGCGGGCCGCGTTGATCACGGCGCAGTAAATATCGTTGAGGATATCGGCTTCTGAACCTGGGCCGTCCATGATGATACGGCAGCGGCTGTCGCCGCGCGGCAGGGTGGTTGTGGCCGGCAGGGGCGTGTAACTGTTTGTGCAGAAGCCCCAGTTGAGCAGAAAGGCCCGGCGCAGCTGGTCCACAATGGGGCCTTCGCACCTGAAGTGCATGTCCTGCACGTACTTTGTCTTGCCTGCGGCCAGATTGTCGTCGGCAATGTTCATGCCGCCGGTAAAGGCCACGCTGTCGCACACCAGCATTTTGCGGTGGTTGCGCAGGTTAATGCTGAAATTGGGCGGGAACAGGCGCGGCGGCAGAAACTGGGTGACCTGAACGCCCCGTTGCGCAAGCTTTTTCCACGGTTTGCGCAGCGAGTAGAGCATGCCGATGCCGTCAACCAGCAGGCGCACGTCCACTCCGCGCTCCGCAGCGCGGGCCATGGCTTCGCCAAAGGCGGTGGCCACCTGCCCGGCATTGAATATGTAGGTACAGAGAAAAACATGGTCCCTGGCCTTTTCGATGGCCTCGATCATGGCAGGGTAGGCCTGATCTCCGTTGCGCAGGGGGCTGATGCTGTTGCCACTGCTCAGATGCTGCTCGGTGAGCACACGGCCAATGTGCTCCATGCGAACAATGCTGTCGGGGATGTTTTCTGGCGGAATTTTTGAAAAAGGCGGGTGCGCGTAGTCGGGTTCCAGCGGCTGCTGCCGCCGCATGATGCGGCTGGCCCTGCTCTCTGCTCTGCTTATGCCAAAACAGGCGTACAGAATGGGCCCCAGAACAGGCAGAAAGAGGGCTGTTACTGTCCAGCCAAGGGCTGCACGGGGGTCATGCTTGGTCAGCAGGGCATGGCACACCGCAACCCACGACAAAATGTGGGCAACAATCAGACCCACAGTTTCTACAAAAAGCAGCATTTCTGCCCCTCAGTGAGTGCGCGTCAGCAGTAAGTCCGCACTGTTACATGCGTGCCAGCACCCTTGCGTGCGCCCTAGCGGCGTATGACCATCAGAGCGGTGTCGGTGTTGCGCAGCACGCGTTCGGTCACAGAGCCCAGCAGCATGTCCTGCAGGCCGTCACGGCCATCGGTGAACATGATGATGAGGTCGGCATTTTCCTCATGGGCCACCCGGATGATGGTCTCGGCAGGGGTGCCTTCGTCCACACGGCAGCGAACACGCTCGGCCGCCATGTTGGAATCGGCCATGACGCTGTTGAGCAGGGTCTGCCCCTTGGCCTTCTGTTCCGCAAGAAGCTCGGCATGGGCTTCGCCGCCCACGATCTGGGGCAGGGGTTCAAAAACGTGCAGTAAAACAATATCCCCGCTGGCGAGGCTATGGGCGTGGGTCAGGGCCGTTTTTGCGCGGGTCAGACCGTTTTTGCCACTTACGGGAATAAGAACTGTTTTGTACATGGTGTTCCTTGGGTCAGTTGTTGCGTGCGCTCCCTGGCTTGCTCTAGCGGCGCGGCGTAAGACCGATGCGGTTGCGCTCAACCGCCACGGCAAGCTCTGGCAAGAGGTCGCGCAGGGCGTTCATGTCGTTGGCCTTGGCAGCGCGCTCCACGCAACGTGCCATGCGAGCCAGCACGCGGAAGCCAAAGGCGTCCGATTCGGTGGCGATGCGGTTGGCCGCCTCGCCCACAACCGCGCAACGGCGGTTTTTAAAGCCCTGTTGGGCATCGTCCATGGCCGTGTCGAGACGGGCTACAAGCTGGGGAATTGTCTGGTCGGTTTCACGTGGCGCATTTGGAGCCACAAGGGCCGCAGGAGGCACGGAAGCGGGCGCGGCGGGCTGTGCTGACCCAACTGTTGAAGAGGCGGCAGAAGTCCTTTCTGGCGTCTTCATCGGTTCATATGCGGTTGCGTCGGCAACGGGTTGGGTCTTTTGCTCGGCCCTTTGCTCTGCCTGAGGCGCTGCGCTGTGGTCTGGATGACGCAGGGCATCGGCCGCACCGGCAATAAAATTCATGATGGAATTGCCTTTGCCGCTGGTCTTGAGGGCCGTGGCGGCGCGGCGTGGTTCTGCCGCCGCGGGAGCTGCACCGGGCATGGATACCTGAGCAGACACTTGCTCGGCAATGGGGGGGGAAGCTGGGGCTGCATCCTGCATGGGCATGGCGGCGAGGTCAGCCATAAGGTCGGGCCTGCCGCTGGCTGCTGCTTCCTTTTCGGTATCAGCGGGCCTGTCGCCAGCGCTGCCCAGAAGCTTGAGAATCAGCCTGCCAGTGGCGGTGCGGGGCATCTCCACCGGGCGGTTGCGGCGGTCATCGGCCTGAGCCTCTGCGGGCTGCTGGGCTGCGTCGGGTTCTTCCTGCCTGGCTGGCTTGGTCATGGGCATGGGTTCGCCCACCCATTCACCGGGGTGCGCAAGACTGGGGCTCACGTAGGATTTTTTCTCCTGCCGTGTTGCTGCGTTCGCTGCGCTGGCTGGTGCAGAGCCCTGAGCGGAGCTCTGCCTGGCTGGCTGGGCCGGAGTTGTCATGCGCGCCGTGGGCACGGGGGTGCCAATAGGCATGGGTTCACCCACCCATTCTTCATGCAGGCTGTAGTTGTCCCATGCACCTCTGCCTGCGGGGGCGGGCACGTCAAAACCACTGCCTTTGGCACTGGCATTTTCGCTGTCAGTGTCCGCAATGCTATCTGCAAAGCTGGCTGCGCCATTAACCGGGGAAAGCGTGGCTTCACCAACCCTGTCGCTCATGGACTTGAGAGGCGTTATGGTCTGGGCGGCAAGCACCTCGGCGGCGAGCTCGGCCGTTGCTTCTGCTGGTTCGGCATAGGTGTCTTCGACTGGCAGGGATGCTTCAATAAATTCGGCAGGGGTTATACTTGCCCTGGCATCCACTGCGGGTGTGTCGAGCTGTGCAGCGTCGGACTGCACGGGTTCTGATTGTACCGGTTCAGTTTGCACGGGCTCGGCGTGGGCAGGTTCTGGCCATGCAAGCTGCTCAAATGCTTGTACCTTAGCCACCACGTCACCTGCATATATTTCTGTTGTAATTTCAGTATGTTCAGTAAGCATTTCGGTGGCAGCCGGTTGGTCTGGCGTTGCAGTATCTTCTGCGGACCAATGCGGACCTTCAAGGCCCGCTGAAGCCAGAAATTCGTCAGCCACAAATTCGCTTGACGCTGATGCGGCAGGGGCTTCCTCAGCGGTCTGCGGTTCGGTCAGGATTTCTGACGGTGCTTCCTGTACTGATTCCGTCTTGGGTTCTGCCACTGCCTCTGTGACAGCTTCGGGCCGTTCTTCGGGCTGGTTTTCAGAAGCCGCATCCGTCAGAGTTTCGGCCTGCATGTCCGGGGACTCGGCAGCGGGAGCCGGTGCCGTTTCCATCTTGATGTCCGGCAGCGTGTCTGCCGCGTTGTCGGGTGCTGTTTCCGTCAACACCTCGGGCAATTCGGCTTCGGCTGCTTCCGTCATGGAGAGGGGCAGCTGGTCATCGTCGCCGGGCTTGCCTTCTTCGGGCAAAAGATCGGTCAGCTCAATGGGGGCCTGATCTTCTTCCTGCTGGGCCTCGTCCATGAGCGGCAACAGCAGGCTGCCCTGATCGGCGGAATGGTGCACAGACAGCTTTTCCTGCGTGCCGAACGAGAGAGGCTCCTCGTAGGACAGGGGCAGCTGAAGATCAGAGACGGGCGGGGTCGGGGCATGGTCGGACTGCGACAAATCACGTTGGGTCAGATCATGCTGCTCCACCGCGGGCAGCAGCGAGCCCTGTGCCGGCGCATCCTCTCCGAAAAGGTCGGGCAATCCGTTGGGCGTCAGTGCCTGCGCGGGCGCATCCACAGGGTGTTCCTGTGCCGCAGGGGGCAGATAGGAAGAGTCTGAGAGATCAGAAAGATCAATAGGTTGTGATTCCGTAGCGGACTCAACCGAACTTGCGGCGTCAACCGTGCTGGCTTCGGCAATTGTAGATCCAGCTGCGGCAGCAGCCAGTGCCACTCCTGTCTGATCGGGCATTTCAGGCTCGGCAGCGGACACCGCCGGGGTTTCGCCCGTAGATGCGGCAGGGCTTCCACCCAAGAATCCGCCTTCGGTCAGCACTTCATTCAGGGTTGCCGCAAAGGCTTCGGCATCCACCGGATCAAGCAGGGCATGGGTGTAGCCTGTTTCGGCCAGTGCATCCCAGTTCTTGTCGTCCTTGGTGATGGCCAGAGCCTTGAACACGGAAAGACCCGTCTCCAGCGCCTCGGCCTCAAAACGGCCAAGAGCGTCGGCTTCGGCGGGGCCGTGATGCGGGTACTGCACCACAAGCATGAGTGCGGGGGCCTCGCGGTTGCACTGTAGGGCCTCGCGCATGCTGCGCGATTCTGTACTGTTGTAGCCCAGATTGGCTATCATGTGGGCAAGGGCCTGACGGTCAACGGCGCTTTCGGCCACGACGGCAATGTGCGGGCCACGCGCCTGAGCGGCGGCCTTGTCGGATTCGCCAGCATTCTCAAGAGGCTTGAGGCGCAGGGTAAAGGCAATGGATGTTCCCTGCGGGCCGCACTCCACATTGAGGTAGCCATTGTTGGAACCGGCCAGTTCCCATGCGCGGGTGAGGGCCAGCGCGGATCTGTCGCGCGGCGGAATACCCGCGCCATTGTCGCTTACGGTAAAGAGCAGATGACCGGGGTCGGCTGTTTCGGGCACTCGTCGCACAGAAAGATGCACTGCGCCCCTCGAGGTGGCGCGCACGGCGCTTTCGAGCAGCAGGCTCAGGGTTTCGCGCAGGGCGCGGGCCTGCCCTTCATACATATGCCCAAGCAGGGGGGGCATGTACCACGCAAGGCCAATGCCCGCGTTTTCCGCCGCAGTGGTCACGGCATCGTGGGCTTCGCGCACAAGGTGCTGCAGATTGAAGGGCGAGCGCTGTTCGCCAACGCCGGTGTGTTCCTGCGTTTCGCCTGGATTGTCGAGAATCTTTGCCAGGTCGCCCGCGGCGTTGATCATGTTTTCCGCATACTGGCGCACGGCGGGCGGCAGTGAACAATGTCCAAGGGCAGCGCCCTCGCGCATAAGTCGGTCGAGCGGCGGGCGCAGCAGGTTTTCCCACATGCCGGGGCTTACGCTGGCCGGGGCCGCACCCTGTCGGGATGCGCGCTGGGCGCGGGGCGCTGGTTCGGCATTGTCTGAAATATCTACGGGCAGGGCGGAAAAATCTGCGGCAGTCTTACCCGCCGCAGAGGGGGGCAGCAGGCGCAGGTTGGGGTCGTCCAGCGGAGCGTCAAGATTGATGGGGCCGTCGTTAAGGCCAGAGCTTACAAGGGCGGCGTCCAGCCCCGCGATGCTTCTTTTGGCAGCAGGTGAGGATTCGCGTTTTTTACCCTTGCCCGGTTCCGTGCCGCTGGTGTCAGCCCTGTCGTTGCCGGTCTGGGCCGCGTCGCGCGGCAGGCCGGTTCCGGCGATGAGCAGGGCGCTCAGGGCCGTGCCCCACAAGGGGGCAGAGGCCAGCAGGTTTGCCGCGTAGCCGTAATCAAGCCCCATGATGCCCGCCGCCACAAACAGGGGCGGCACAATGCAGCCCAGCAGAAAACGACGCGCGCCGCCAAGGCCCATGATGGCGCCGCCAAGGGCGCTCAGCGTAAAGATGGCGGTGCAGGCAGGCCAGAGGGAAAGAAAGCGTATGCTCCAGCCAAAGCCGGGCAAAAGCGGCAGCAGGGCCAGCGCTGCGCCAGGCAGCGAAAGCAGCACAAACTGCGCGTCAAGCAGGGGCGAGCGGCCCCGTGTGCGCATGAGATGACGGCCCACGTGGGGCAAAAGCATGAGGGCCAGACCGGGCGCAAGCACGGCCACGGCCTGATTGAGCGTTATGTGCCCGGTGCCGTAAGCGGGCATGCCAAGCGTGCCCTGCAGCAGGGCCACTCCCACATACAGGGCTGTCCACACACGCCACTGGCCTCTTTCGGAAAGGCCGCGCAAAAGGCACAGCAGCATGACAACGCCAAGGGCTAGCAGGGCCGCGGTGCCAGAAAGGCTGCCCCAGTTGGTGGCTGCGTCCTGCGGGGTGCGCAGGGTGGGCGAAAACCAGATGCCCGGCAGACCGTCGAGGCGGATATAGCAGGTAATGGCTTCTGTTCCCGGTTCGGGCAACAGCAAAACATTACGGTGGGTTGGCAGAATTTCGCGCCATTCAATGCTGTCGGCAACGGGGCTGGGCGCGGGCTGGTACAGAACGGGATCAGCGGGAACATCCGGTCCCATGTCGAGCAGCATGGCCTGCGAGCGGCCGCCAGCGGGCAGGGGGGCGAGGGTAAAGCGCAGCCACATCACCCCGGCAAGGCGGGGCAGGGCTTTGACGTTCAGCGGCTTGAACATCTGGCTGTTGGAGGGGGCCGCAGCCTCCTCCACATCCATGGTTCCCGTAACGTCGATAAAGTATTGCAGGTCAGGCAGCAGCGACACGCTGGGCGCGCGCAGTACAGGCGGAATCGTGCCGCTGTGCGCTGTGGAAGGTGCGCCGAAACTTGCGCAGAAAATGCACAGAAACAGAGCGCACACGCGCAACACGGCACCTGAAATGCCGGAGAAAAAGACAATCATGGTTGTTCCGCCTGTATGTTCGCCGGTATATCTATATGCTTCCCCCTTCAGGCACAGATGCGCCTCCGATTCCGCGGCAGGGGGCGGTTTGCCGTGTTGCGACAGATTTGCGGCCAGCCGGTGGCTAGCGCAAATTCTTGATCACGTCCGAAACAGTCTGCCCGTCGGGGGCACGCGCGCCAGGGTTGACCGCCAGCAGGCGCAGCCATGCCTTCATGGCGTCGTCCTTGCGCTTGAGGTCAAAATAAAGCACCACGCCTTCGTTGAACATGGCGTTTTCGTGGCGGGGATTCACGCTGGAGGCGCGGCGAAAACTGGAGACAGCCTTGTCGAATTCGCCAAGCTCGCGGTACATGATGCCAAGATCGGTGAGCACGTCGGCATTGTCGGGGGCAATGGCAAGCGAACGCTCGTAGGCGCTGGCAGCCTTGCGCGACTGGCCGGTGTCAAAATAAAGGTTGCCGAGCTCGGTCCAGTTTTGCGCGTTCTTGGGGTCAGCCAGAACGGTCTGCTCCATGGCCGCGATCTTGGCTACCAGTTCGGGCGGCATGGGGGGCTGGTTGTCCTGGCGGGGCTGGGCAGGAGCCTGAGCTCCCTGCTGTGCGGGGGCCGCGGCCTGCTGCGCAGGAGCCTGCTGGGCAGGTTCGGAGCCAAACATGGACGGCACAAGGCTGCCCACGTAAATGCCCAACACAAGAGCAAGGCCAATACCTACAAAAAAGACGCCTTTGCTCACTTTGCTGAGGCCTTTGTGCTGTTCGGTCTGCAAGGCGGCTTCAGAGGCAGCCTGCAAGGTTTGTGCGCTGGTGGATTTGGCATCGGCGGACTGGGCTGCCGATGTGGATTCTGCGGATTCTTTGGTGGGCTTCTGGCTTGCCATGTATTCCTCTTGGCTTGGAAAATATCTTTATCCGCCAGCCTACAACCGGAGGAAAAAAGAGGCAAGCCCGCAGCCTGGGCGCAACCGTACGGCTACGGCACTTTTACTGTGGCCGTCTGCCGTGGACAAGGTGGTATACACCCACGCCGCACACAACAAGCGCGCTCAGGGCCATATACATGCCGCTGTACCCGGCCAGAGGGATGGCATGCCCGAAAACATAAGGGCCAAGTCCGATTCCGAGATCAAAAAAGATATAGAAGGTGGTGGTGGCCTGCGCATAGCGCGAGCGTGAAACCAGCGAGAGCGATACCGCCTGCCCCACAGACTGAAAGTTGGCAAAGCCTATGCCCAGCAGCACCCCGGCGCATAAAAGCATGGCCGTACTGTGCGCCTGCGAAAGCACAAACAGGGCCAGCGCAGTAATCAGCAGGGCCGGATACATGACCACATGCTCGCCGCGTGTGTCAAAAAGGCGGCCGGTCTGTGGCCTGGTGAGCAGAGCCGCGCCCGCATAACACAGAAAAAATATGCTGGCCGCGCCCGTAAGGCCGTGCTCTGCGGCAAACGAAGGCAAAAAGGCCTGTATACAGCCGTAGCCAGGGCAGACAACAAGGGCCACCAGCGAAAAACGCACCACACGCGGGTCTATGTAGCTGTTCATGCTGAACACCGGGCGCAGGCGCAGGTGCATGGGCGGCAGGTTGCGCAAAAAAACAAAGATGCCCAGGCACAGCAGGCTGACAATGCCACTGAGCTGCATCAGTGTACGGTAGCCGTAGCTGAGGGAAAGGCTGATGCCCAGAAAGGGCCCGAGGGCCAGCGCCAATGCGGCGCTCATGGTAAAAAGACCTATGCCAAGGCCATGAAAGCGCACGGGAACCACATAGGCCACAATGGCCCCTGTGGCCGTGCCCGCCACACCCACGCCAAACCCGGCCATAAAACGCTGGATAAATATCAGCGGCAGCGAGTGCGCAAACTCAAGGGCGCCAATGCTGGCCGCAAACAGCAGCAAACCCGCCAGCAGGCATAGTCTGCCGCCAATGGCCGACATCTGATTGCCGGTAACAAACCGGCCCGCAAGACAGCCGATAACCATGATGCCCGATGAAAACCCGGCTACGCTCAGGCTGACCCCAAAGGTTTTTTGCACATGGGCAGTGCCGGTGACAAAGATAAGGTAATAATCTGTCATCAGCAGCAGGTTTATGCAGGTCACAACCAGAAAATTGCCACGGCAGATGGCGGCAAGCGACTCGCCAAAGCTGGCGCTGGCCTGCCGGGCTGTTTGCTTGCGGCATCTTTTTTGGGGCATGGCTGGTCTCTTTTTTCTGAAAGAAAAAACCGTTGCGTCTGCAACATCAAATGCCTTTGGGTGAACCCCTTGTCAAGGCAAGCAAGACAAGGGTAGCTTTATAACATACCGGTACATGTTGCACTGTTTCTTCGGGGTCATTTTGCGCGGGAAGTCTTCAACCAGTTACAGGAACAAACCATGAAACTCGCCTACAGGTGGATCACGCTGGCCAACAGGAACTACTTTCTGTACCTCAACAGGGCACTCGCGCCCTACGGCCTCAACAGCAGCCAGTACCAGTTCATCCTGAATCTCTTTCAGAATCCGGGTATCACCCAGGACAAGCTGCCCGAGCTTATCTGCATCAACAAAAGCAACGTGGCCCGCACCCTGGCGCAGCTTGAAAAAAAGGGACTTATCCGCCGCGAGGTCAATCAGGAAGACAAGCGCACGGCCACGGTTTTTCTTACAGAACGGGCTCACGATCTGTACCCGCAGATAATGGGCGTTATCCAGGTATGGGACGACGCGGTGACCGAGGTTTTTTCTGATCAGGAAAAAGAAACCCTGCTTGATCTCATGCGGCGGCTGTCAGGGCGCGCGGCAGAGCTGCGCGACGCAACGCCCCATACCCTAAAAAAATAGTGTGGTTTTCGGTAACTGCTTGTGCACCGTAACCTTTCCGGGATAGGGTGCGACATGGGCTTTTGCGCCCTGTCATGCGATTTGCGGGAGGAGCGTCATGCTCAGCGTTTTTGACCTTTTCAAAATTGGCATCGGGCCGTCCAGTTCCCACACCGTTGGCCCCATGGTGGCGGGCAAGGCCTTTGCGGGCGAGCTTGCCGTTCTGGGCATGCTGCCGTTTGTGCAGCGGGTAAAGATAGAGCTTTACGGGTCGCTGGCGCTAACCGGCGAGGGCCACGGCACCATGGGCGCCGTGCTGGCCGGACTTGAGGGTGAAGAACCGCAGGAGGTGGACATCGCACAGATGGCCCGCCGTACCGCCGAGCTGCAAAATAATGCTGATCTGGTGCTTATGTGCGCCTACACAATCCCGTTCGATTTCCAGCGCGATGTGTGCCAGCACAAGGGCATTTTTTTGCCGCGTCATTCCAATGCCATGACGCTTTCGGCCTATGATGCCGAGGGTCGGCAGATATACACCAAAAATTACTATTCCATCGGCGGCGGTTTTATCCGTACGGACGACGACTTTGACCGCCAGCGCGAGCTGTACGCCACGCCCCCCCATCCTTACGAAAAAGCCGCCGAACTGTTTGAAATCTGCGCGCGCGAAAACAAGACCATCGCGCAGATCGTGATGACCAACGAGGTGTTCTGGCGTTCAGAGAGCGAGGTGAACGAGCGTATTACGGCCATAATGGACGTCATGCGCGAGGCAGTGGAACGCGGGTGCTACACCGACGGCGTGCTGCCCGGCGGGTACAACGTGCGTCGCCGCGCGCCCAACCTGCTGCGCAAGGTCAGCGCCCTGCAGGCGGCGGGGCGGCGAGACCTGAGCCTGTGGCCCATGCTCTATGCCTTTGCCGTGGCAGAAGAAAACGCTTCCGGCGGGCGCATTGTCACGGCCCCCACCAACGGCGCGGCGGGTATAGTGCCAGCCGTTTTGCTCTATTATCTCAATTTTTACCCCCATGCCACGGACGAGGGCGCACGCGACTTTCTGCTCACTGCCGGGGCCATTGGCCTGTTTTACAAGCTCAACGCGTCCATCTCGGGCGCAGAGGTGGGCTGCCAGGGCGAGGTGGGCGTGGCCTGCTCCATGGCTGCCGGGGCCTACTGCGCGGTTACGGGCGGCAACGTCAAACAGGTGGAGGTGGCGGCAGAGATCGGCATGGAGCACAACCTTGGCCTCACCTGCGACCCCGTGGGTGGTCTTGTGCAGATTCCCTGCATTGAGCGCAACGGTGTTGCCGCAGAGCGCGCGGTAAACTGCGCCCAGCTTTCGCGGCTTGAGGACGGTCGCCAGCGCGTCATCTCGCTGGATGAGATCATTGAGGTCATGTACCACACCGGGCTGGACCTGCAATCGCGTTACAAGGAAACCTCGCTCGGCGGTCTGGCCGAGGCTGTGGCCAAGGGCATGGAACGTAAAAAAATGGCCTCTGACGCGGCTGGAAAATAATTTCAGACTATCTGTATATTGCTCAAAACGCGGCTCCCGGGCCGCGTTTTTTATTTTCTTCCAGAGAGGTTGAGCCATTATTGCAAACGGTTGTGGCCCAAAACATAGCAACGCAATACGAATGCAGCACTACGTGATACTGATATAAAAAGTGGAAAATTGCGTTCAAAATGTTCTGAAAAGTGTGTTTTGGGGTGAAACTGGTGTGATGTGAAGTTTTTAAAAACTAATAGCACAGAATAATTGTTGAAATTTATCTGATATCCGAGAGTATCGACAAAACAAGAAAAATGAGTAAGTATTTCTGATGTAATGCAAGGCATATAGGGCAATGAGGCAATATCCTTTACGGAGAGTTTTTCATCATAATGCTCTTCGGTGTTTAAATGCAGGCATGCCAGAAAATCAGCGTGTAAAAGGTTTACTGAACTGTGCACGGCTGTATTAATGCATGTTGCACAGACTGATCATTATCGTGTCCTCTTTGTGCTGCATACGGTACGTCCTGAAACCTGTAACACTGGAAGTGCAAGATGAAAAAACTGTTTTTTGCAATCGTGTTGGCGGCCATGTTTGCCATGCCCATGAACGCCTCTGCCAAGGCTGATAAAATTGATTTTGGCAAACTGAAGTGCAGTGCATTTGTGGAGCTGGATTCCGAAACCATGACCATGCTTTATTTTTGGCTTGATGGCTATGCCAGCGCCAAAACCGGCGATACAAAGCTGGATGTCGGCGCTGTTGAAAACAACCTGACCCAGATCATGAAGGTCTGTCAGAAGAACCCCAACAAAACGGTGCTTTCGGTTATCGCAGACTAGGTTTGCCGTTACGGCAACAGGTTTGGTTCTGGAAAAAGGGCGGGTTTCAACGACCCGCCCTTTTCACTTCTGAACATTGCCAGGCAGAGATCTCTGCTGCGCGGCATTCCCATCCGGCCCGGCAAAAAGCCTGTCGGCCAGTTTACGGTGCGCGGCGGGCATGGCCAGCTCGTTGAGTTCCTGGGGTGTGACCCAGCGGCATTCCGAGGCTGCAGTGAGCTGCGGCGGTTGCGGTGGGCTTTCCGTGTCGGGCGGTGTTTCAAGTTCCAGCCCAAAGCAGTGCAGCGTCAGCCTGTAGGTAGTATAGCCGTGTCGAATGATACCGTGCCGCTCAGTCACGCATACGGCAAAGCCCGTTTCCTCCATAAATTCTCTCACGCTGGCCTGTTCCGGGCTTTCGTCCGCCTCAACCCTGCCGCCGGGGAATTCCCACAGGTTCCCCCACACCCCCGAAGGGGGGCGCTTTTGCACAAATACCCTGTTGCCGCAGTGCAGCACACCGGTAACGGCGTTGACGGGTGTGATGGTGGCCCTCTTGCCGGGTACAGGACGCTGATCGGTGATGCCGAGGTGCAGGCTGATGCAGAACCTCGCCAGCGGACATGTTCCACACAGGGGTTTTTTGCGGCACACCAGCGCGCCCAGTTCCATCATGGCCTGGTTGTGCTCCCGGGCCATGCCTTCTGGTACAAGGCGTAGCGCCCACCGGTGTATGATCCCCGCCGCCGGATCCAGTTTTACGGGGCTGTCCACATCAAAAATACGGGCAACCACGCGCTCCACGTTGGCGTCCACGCAGGGCAGTTTTTCGCCAAACGCAATGCTTGCCACTGCGCCTGTGGTGTAGGGGCCAACCCCTGGCAGGGCACGTATGTCAGCAAGGTCTGAAGGAAAAACGCCGCCGTGCTCTGTCATTATCTTGCGCGCAGCGGTCAGAATGTGCCGGGCGCGTGAATAATAACCAAGCCCCTCCCACTGCCGCAGCACTTCTTCTTCGCTGGCGGCGGCAAGAGTGGCGATATCGGGGAAGCGGCGCATCCAGTTTTTGAAGTAGCTGACGCCACGTTCCATCTGGGTTTGCTGCAGCATAACCTCTGATATCCACACCTCGTAGGGGGTGTAGTTTACACGCCAGGGCAGGCTGCGCTGATTTTGGGCAAACCACTGGAGCAGGGCCGTTTGCAGCTCTGCAAGGTGTTCGTGCGGGGGCAGGTGGTGGGGCCGGGGCTGGCCCCCTTGCGGCAGACCCGGCAGGGTGGCTGGCTGCGCTTTGAGAGTCTTGCGGTTCATGGCAAGCAGCCTATACCGGTAAACGGGCATTGTCATCCGGGGCGGCATGCCCTATATTCGCGCCAATGGCGGGGTAGCCCCCGCTATGCGAATAACCACTCAAGGAGCACCCATGTCCGACAATCCTACGGTTTTGCTGGAGACCTCCTCCGGCGACATTCTGGTGGAGCTTTTTGCTGACAAGGCCCCCCAAACCGTTGCCAATTTTTTGAAATATGTGGATGACGGCTTTTACACCAACACCATTTTTCACCGCGTTATCCCCGGCTTCATGATTCAGGGCGGCGGCATGGGCGCGCGTATGGACGAAAAGCCCACCCGCGAACCCATTACCAACGAAGCCGACAACGGCGTGAGGAACGACCGCGGCACCCTTGCCATGGCCCGCACCCGCGACCCGCACAGCGCCACGGCACAGTTCTTCATCAACCTGGTGGACAACGATTTTCTCAATCACACTTCGCCCACCCTTGACGGCTGGGGCTACTGCGTTTTCGGCAAAGTTGTCGAAGGCATTGAAAACGTGGATAAAATTGCCAAGGTCAAAACCAAGACCGTGGGCTTCCATGAAAATGTGCCCACCGACATGGTGCTGATCACCGGGGCGAGCCGCTTCGAATAAAGCGAAGCGGCCGGCCCCCGCCGGACGGGGGGGGAGGGCGTCCGCGC
>NZ_WASP01000005.1:155145-186099 GCF_009712225.1 Desulfovibrio sp.
CCCCCTCGCGCCAGGCCCGGGCCTGCCCTGTGCAATGCTGAACCGCCGTATGCCCGCACCAGCGGAGCAGCGGCGGTTTTTGGCTTTCTGGCGTACACGCCAACACCCTTCAAAGCGAGGATATCTCCATGTCCAGAGCGATAGTTGCAGAGCTTGAAGGCCCGTACCAGCGCGCCTGGGGCCTGATGACCCAGTTTATTGATGTCTGCCCCGAAGAAATATGGGCCGAAACCAACGGCGGCTGGCCCGTGTGGCAGCAGGTGGCGCATGCGGTTGCCGTGCTCAATTTCTTTGTTCTTGAAAAAGACGACGACACCTTTGTGTCCGCGCCTGCCGAGCTGGGCGTGCTCATGCTCAAGGAGCAGGGTCAGCAGGTGGTAAGCAAGGAAGCCATGAAGGCCTATGGCGCAGCGGTCATGTCGGTTGTGGATACCCGTGTGGCCAGACTGACCGATGCCGACCTGACCCGCATTCAGGAACGGGTGAGCAAGAAAATTGGCCGCGACCTCAGCTACGGCGCAGTCATGGTGATGCTTGGTTCGCACACCATGTACCATCTGGGCTCGTGCGATGCGGCCCTGCGCGACCACGGTCTGCCGGGCGTTTTTTAAGACATGCGGGCTGCGGCTGGCGTTCTGCCTGCCGCAGCCTCTCAATCTCTGGCTGTGGCAAGGGCAGGCCACGCCTGTGAGCTCGCCGTTTTTTCCCATTTCAGGCTCTGTATTTTTTGCACAAAAGCCGCCTGCTGCGCTTGACTCTGCGGGGTGGAGACTTATGTAGAATACATAGTTTGAAAGTATGCTTTTGGATGGCAGGCGTTGCCCAAAAAACTACAATACATACAGTAACCTGCACTATGCAGGAGGTTGTTATGGCTACCTGGAAGAACGATCCCGATCATTCGCATCTGGGATTTGTGGTGCGGCATCTCATGATTACGGATATCAACGGCAGGTTTGCCGATGTGGATATTGACCTTGAAGTTGCCAACGACGACCTTTCAGACGCTGTTTTTTCCATGACAGCCAAGGCCGCCAGCATTGATACACATGTGCATGCTCGTGACGAGCATTTGCGCTCAGCGGATTTTTTTGACGTGACCCAGCATCAGGACCTGACCTTCCAGAGCTCTGCGGTGCATCTGGGGGCAGAGAGGGCTGGCACAATCACGGGCATTCTGGAAATGCGTGGTGTTTCCCGCGAGGTTACCTTTGCCATTACAGCCAGCGACAGGATCACCAACCCCTTCAACAACAAGGAAACGCAGTCTTTCAGTATTACCGGCGAGGTGAACCGCAGCGATTTTGGCATCGGACCCAACATCCCCGCCGCCATTGTGAGTGACAGGGTACGGGTTGCCGCCAATTTTGAGGTTTCCCCTGCCTAAGTTTACCCACCACGCGTAATCCGGCCCGCCATACCCCGCATTACGTTAAAAAGCCGCCCCTGCTCGCAGAGGCGGCTTTTTTGTGTCTGCCCGTGGCATACTCGCGCATGCCAGAATTAAGGGCCGGAAGCTTTCGCTCCCGGCCCTTGGCCCCGCACCCTGTCAGTGCCGGGGCGGCATATTTATTGGCGGCGGTTACTGGATCTTGCAGTTACCGTCGTTGCAGTCTTCAGTGGCGATAACGGGGGTAGCCTGGAAGAGCACCACCTGTTCACGGCCCTTGTTGTTAACCACCACAACCGTCACGCGCATGAGGCCCTGGGGCAGGGGCGGCGTGGCCTTGGCCTTGAGGTAGCCTGTGCCGGTGATGAGCTTGGAATCGCCAATCATGGCCGTGCGGGCGTTTGTAAAGGTAAGCCGGTCAATGACCAGTTCCTTGTTCTTGATGGTGTTGATGAAGTGTTCCTTGTCCTCGATGTGCCCATTGGCGTTGATGTGCCAGTAGTTGGGAGCCAGCAGGGTTTCAAGGGCGGGAACGTCGCCGATCATCACGGCTTCGGTATACAGCTCCACGGTGTCGGGCTTGGCCTGGGCAAGACCGCCGGAAAGGGTAATCACAAGTGTAGCGAGCAGTGCAGCTAGAATCTTCATGGTGTCCTCCCAAGGTGGGCCGTTTTAACCTGTGCTTGCAAAAATTGCCAATGCAAACGCTTTCTTCTATGGTTATGTCTTAAGAGTTAAGCAAAATTTCTCTGTTGTAAAGCGTATACATGCCATAGAGCCGAATTTTCAGGCGTTTTTTTACCAAGAGGCGTGCGTTTCCATGTTAACCAGTGTTTTGCAAACCATAGGCAATACCCCCCTGCTCCGTCTTGACCTTTCGAGCGATCTGCCTGGTACGGTCTGGCTCAAACTTGAAAACCGCAACCCCGGTGGTTCCATCAAGGACAGGGTGGCGTTTCATCTTATCGGCGAAGCTCTCGAAGAAGGTCGTGTTGAGCCCGGCGGCCTGCTGGTGGAGGCCACCAGCGGCAACATGGGTATTGGCATGGCATTGGTGGCCCCCATGCGCGGGCTGCGCTGCGTGCTGACCATGCCCGAATCCATGAGCGTTGAACGGCGTAATCTTCTGCGGGCTTTGGGCGCTGAGCTTGTGCTTACCCCGGCAGAGCAGGGCATGAGCGGGGCCGTGGCTGCGGCAAAGCGCATTGCTGAAGAGCAGGATGGCTTTGTGCTTGGTCAGTTTACAAACCAGCAGGCCGTAGTGGCCCACTACAAGACCACAGGGCCGGAAATTTTCAAAGACAGCGTGGGCAAGATGGATGTGCTGGTTGCCGGTGTGGGTTCCGGCTCATCCATCACCGGTACGGGACGCTATCTTAAAGAGCGCATCCCCGGTTTCAGGGTAGTGGCTGTGGAGCCCGCGGCATCGCCGGTGCTTTCTGGCGGCAAGGCAGGCCCGCATCTTATCCAGGGAATCGGCGCAGACTTTGTCCCCCCCATTCTTGACCGCAGCCTGCTGGACGAAATTGTGCAGATGGATGGCGAGCTGGCCATTCAAACTGCCCGTCAGCTCATGGCGCAGGGTCTTCTGGTTGGCATATCAACAGGTTCCAACGTGCGTGCGGCGCTTGATCTGGCCGCGCGGCCAGAAATGCAGGGCAAAAATATCGTTACCTTTGCCTGTGATACGGGCGAACGCTACATGTCCACGCGCCTTTTTCTTGATGCATAGTCTGGAAAAAAGCTTTTTAAGGATGTAAAAGAACAAAAAACTTCTTTTCCGCCCTTATGGCTAAATATTCGCACCATGCAACCGATAAGAGAGGCAGCGAAAGCTTCGCTCACCGGCTGGCAGCAACAGGTTCAGATCTGCCGTCCGACATTAACGGGCCCTGGCCCAACGGAGAGCTTCCATGACGCAGACCAACATCCTGCTGGAAACCGGCACAAACGAGCTGGAAATTGTTGAATTTTACGTCAACCAGGACGGCTATGAAGCTCACTACGGGCTCAATGTGGCCAAGGTTGTTGAAATAGGTCGCCGCCAGCCTGTTACAGCCATGCCGGAAATGCGTCACAAAGCTCTTTTGGGCGCTTTTTTGCACCGCAACGGGCGCGTGGTTCCGCTGATCGACATGGCCCAGTTTTTGGGCAGCGGCCCCATTGAAAACGAAGACGCAAAGGTCATCGTTACCGAATTCAACGGCGTGTGTACGGGTTTTCTGGTGTCGGGGGTCAACCGCATCTACCGGCTCAGCTGGACAGACGTCGAAGCTCCTGGTCAGTTTTTGCAGAACGTGAGCCGCAGCTCGGTAACGGGCGTGGTGCGCCTTGAAGAACGGGTAATCTTTTTGCTCGACCTTGAGGCCATTGTGGCCGAACTGCACCCGGCCATGGCCATGCGATTTGACGCCTCGGAAATGAAGCACAGCGGCGAAAAGACCTACAATATTCTGCATGTGGACGATTCGAGCAGTATCCGCAGCCTGCTGGTCGAGCTGCTCAACAAGGAAGGCCGTTTTACCGTTACCCAGAAGGTCAACGGGCAGGAAGCTTGGGATTACCTGAAGGGACTGCGTGACCGTTGCGAGGCCGAGGAACGCCCCATTTCGGACTTTGTGCACGGCATCATCACCGACATTGAAATGCCCGGCATGGACGGCCTTGCCCTGTGTAAAAACATCAAGGAAGACAAGATTCTCAAAGAATTGCCCGTAGCCATCTTTTCGTCCATGATCAACGAGGCTCTGGCAAAGAAATGCGCGTTGGTGGGCGCGGATGTGCAGTACACCAAGCCCGACCTCAAGGTGCTTTCGGTCAAGCTTTATGACCTGGTTACCCAGGCCTGGGGCTAAGCAGTCAAGCATCGAAAGAATAAATATTGATAACTATACTAGAAAATTATCAAAGGTAAACTTTGGAAGTGCACATTGCCCTGCGCGGGTTCTTGTAAAAATTCACGTCGCAAGAAGTTTGCAAGACGAATCTGCATCGTCCGTTATGACAATGAAGGTTACGGGCAAAAGCAGCCAAGATGCTTCGCGTGTACAAAAGACGTTAAAGTAAGAATGTTCCAAAGGCTCTGACCACACTGGTCGGAGCCTTTGCCGTTACGGGGTTCTTATTGTTTCACTGACAACCGGGATGTGGTTTCTTGCTCCCCCCTGAGTCCTTCAGTATGCTGCCTGAAAGTTCCAAAGTACTCTGTAAACCCCTCCAAGACTGCTGCTCCAGCGGCCATTATTTTACCATGGGACGCCTATGACCGCCCAGCCTGAAGAAAAAATGCTTGTTGAACAGGTAATGCACGACAACCCGGAGACTCTGACCCCTGACCACATGCTCAAGGATGCGCTCCCGGTTTATGAACGGCATGGCGTAAACTGTGTTCCTATTCTGGATGGGGAAAAGCGTGTCAGGGGAATATTGACAATTTTTCGTCTTGTGCAGGCCGTGCGTGAAGGAAAAGCTTTTGAGACGCCTATCAGCGAGGTCATGGACACCAATCTGGTCAGTATCCGCAATGACGACACCTTCGGAATGGCCTGCAGCATGCCAATCGACAGGATGCTTGTGCTGGACCACGAGGACAGACTTGTGGGCGTTTTGACCAAGAAAGAGCTGATCCACAAAATATATGTGGCTTTCAGGAATGCAGATATTCATAATCGGGAGCTGAGCGAGGTTATCAACTGCGCCACCGACGGGATCATGATTTTTGATGCGGCAGGTGGCGCGCTTTTCAGTAACGACAAAATCCGTAGCTTGCTGCCCGACTGTGATAATATGAATGAGTCCGCTTCTCCGGATATGGAGATAGTGGCTGATCTGCTAAAAAAAGCGGTGGCTCAGGGCAAGGCGCACAATTCACTGCTTGAAAACTGCAACGGTAAGCAGGTTGTGTTTACCATTACCCCCTTGTTTGATGAAAATGAAAAACTTTTCCGCTGCGTGCTTTCCGCGCAGGATATGACGGAAATCACACGCCTGCAGACAGAGGCCGAAAATACGAGGCGGCGGCTCGCGGCTTTTCAGGAGGCCTCGCACAAAGGCAAAAAAGTTATTGCGTGCAACCCCGCCATGCAGAGCTTGCTGCGTGAGGCTGAAAGGCTCGGCAGTGTGGATTCAACTGTGCTCATTACCGGCGAAACAGGAACGGGAAAAGAAGTGCTGGCCATGCACATTCACAGCTACAGTGGCCGCCGTAACGGGCCGCTTGTGCAGATCAATTGCGGCACCATTCCCCAGCATCTCCAGGAAGCGGAGCTGTTCGGCTACGAAAAGGGCAGTTTTACCGGGGCCAATGCCAGTCGGTTGGGCATGCTTGAACTCGCCAACGAGGGGACCCTCATGCTCGATGAAGTGGGCGAAATGGATATGTCCCTGCAGGTAAAGCTGCTGCGCGCGCTTCAGGAGGGCGTGATCTATCGCATAGGTGGGCGCAAGCCTGTCCACCTTAACGTGCGCATCATTGCCATGACCAACAGGGATCTGTTGAAAATGGTGCGTGAAAATGCCTTTCGTGAAGATCTGTATTACCGTCTTAATGTGATCCCGCTGGCAGTTCCACCCTTGCGTGAAAGGCTGGAAGACATACTGCCGCTGGCGCAGCATTTTCTGGAATGTTTCACCAAAAAATACTCCACTCCGTGTGCGATCGGCCCAGAAGAAGAGCAGATGCTCCTGGCCTATCCATGGCCGGGCAATGTGCGTGAGCTGGGAAACTTTGTGGAGAGGCTGACTATTGCCAGTTTTTCCGCAGGATATTGCGCTTCGGTGTGGGAGAGCATTGCTCCGACTGGCCGTGCCGTTGCTGCTGGCAATGGCAGTATGCGCGAGCAGGTCAAGATGCTTGAGCGTCAGTGCATTGAAAGCGGGCTCGCCGCCACAAGCAGTATCCGCGCAGCCGCGCGAAAATTGGGAGTCTCCCACGCAACCCTGCTGCGCAAAATGCGGGAGTACGATATCGTGGTTCGGGAATAAACCAATCTGCTTGGCTTTGCATCGGAAAGTTCGTTCCGCATGTCTGTCAGGGGCCATTTGTCTATGAATGCGGGCTATTCCGGCTATGGTTTGAAAATGAACCATCTGGTTTGGTTTTGAACCATCTCTTTAAATGGGCAGATGCTGAGCTGAAAAATATTATTTCAATTAAATCGGTATATTATATATTTCACTAGTGATGCTCTGTGCGTCGGTTTGCCCGCGGCTTATACGCGGGCTTTTTTATATCTAGCTGAAAATAAATATAAAACTTTTTGGAACAAACATTGCTTATGCAGATTGTTGTTGAACATGTTTGTCTGCCCTGCACGGGGGGGGTGCGCACCCGCGACATGAGAAAAGAGCTCTACGGATTTACTTCGGTGCACGGCAAGCATCCCAATGCGCAAACGCGCCATTAGGGTGGTGATTTACAAAACACAACAAGAACATTCAGTCGCCGTTTCCGTCCAGGGGGTTGATCGAGATGCGTCTGAACTAGAGAAAAAGCAGGCGGTCACTGGTTGCAACTGTATGATCCGTGCGCACGGGCTGTACCCTTGCCGTTCAGCCGTCTGATTGCGGCAAACAACGACGGAATCATCCGTCATGATGAGGAGTTTGTATGACATCTGCGGCTTTTTGGATGTTTGGGCTTGCTCTTGCGTATACGCTCTTGCTCATTGTCATGAGCCAGATAGCCAAAAAAAAGGCCAGGGCGGGCGAAGACTTTTTTGTGGGCGGGCGCAAGTTCAGCCGATGGACTGTGGCTTTTTGCATTACAGGCCTTTTTTCTGGGTCGACCTATATCGCCATCCTAGAGCTCTCGTATTTCACAGGTATTTCTGCCCTATGGTACGGCGTTGCCGAATTGACACATGTGCTCATCATTGCGCTGGTGCTGATCGGACCCTTCCGCAAAAGGATGATGGTGACCATTTCGGGCCTCATAGGCGACAAGTACGGTCGTACTGCCAAGGGCATAGCTGGCGCGATCACGGCCATCACGTTTCCCATGTGGTCTGTGGCGACGGCGCTGGCTTTTGCCTCGTGTATCAACGCTCTTACCGGGTTGGATATGCTTGCCTCGGTCGTTATTACCGCGGTGCTTATGTATGTTTTTTTGAGCGCCGGGGGTATGTGGTCTGTGGCCATGACCCAGACGGCAAACTTTTTTGTATTCATGTGCATGTTTGCAGTGGCCATCTATGCCATTGGCATTAATCCTGGCTACAGCGCGCTTACGACGTTTCTGGAGACAAACGCCAAATACGGCAGCCTGACCAGCGTTGGTTTACAAACCATCTTGGCGTGGTTTGGTACCTTTTTGATTAATGTGCTGCTCGCGCAGGCCGCGTTTCAGATGGCCCTGTCGTGCAAAACGGCTGATGAAGGTCGCAAAGGTCTGCTGATCGCTGGCGGGTTTAACGTAATCTTTATTGTTATGGGTGTTCTTGTGGGCGTTGCCGCAGCCATAACCATGCCCGGCAACGCACGCGGCCTTGTGGCCGTGCCCAAGTATCTTATGGAAACCTTGCCCGCACCCCTGGTGGGCATATTTACGCTGGGCATATGGGCCTGCGCACTTGGCTGGGGTGCGCCCTGCCAGTTCTCTGGCGCAACCAGCCTTGGCAGGGATGTTGGATCGGCCCTGTTTCCTGACTCGTCTGACGCCAAACTGGTGCATTTTACCCGCGTTTCTCTGTTGGCACTGACGGCGCTCATGATCCTGTTTGGCTATCTGCGCTCCGAGCAGGCCGCATGGTGGAACATATTCGCCTGGACGGCCCGTAACGGTGCAACCTTTGCCCCCATGGTCGCGGCATTGTTCTGGGGTGTGGCAACGCCGCGCGCTGCCATTACCGCCCTTGTGGCTGGTTGCGGTGCCGGCCTTGTGTGGAACTGGATGGGCGGTTGGGCCGTCAACAGCTTCTATCTCAAGATCCATCCTGTGTGGGTGGCCATGGCCGCCAACATCATCGGCATGACCGTTGTTTCACTGGCAGAAAGGGGCTGGAGCCTTGTTGCCCCGCAGGGCGGAGCCGCCATGTTGCGCAATGGGGCGCTGCTGGCAGCCCTGGCTTTGCTCGTATGCCTGATTTCTGCTGGGGGCTGGCTTTATACCACAGGCCTTTGGGGCATGACGGCATTTCTGCTCGTTCTTTTTGCCTGGATTGCCCTCATTGTCAGCACGGAACGTCAGCGGCCCTCGCCCCTCTAGAGCGGAAAGCCGCTGAAAATGTGTATTTGCCCGGCACTGATTTTCACACACGGCCGCTCCGCAAAAAGCTTGCAAGGCGAAGAGCTTCGCGGTCAGCCAAATATTTCAAAGTAAAAAAAGCTTTAAAGGGGTCTGTCATGGCTATGGTTACTGTGGAATGGAAAGGAAACATGCTGTTTGAGGGAAGAGATTCCGATAACCGTCCTGTGATCATGGACGCCTCTGCCATATATGGCGGCAATAATGAGGGCGTGCGTCCCATGGAGCTGCTGCTCATTTCGCTGGCGGGTTGCACAGGCATTGAAGTGGGCCATGCCCTGAACAAGATGCGGGTTCCTTTTACGGAATTTAAAATCAAGGCCGATGCCGTGCGCCGCGAAGAAATTCCTCAAATTTTTACCGAAATCAATGTGGAATATACGGTCAACGGCGAAGCCGTCACGTTGGAAAAATTTGTGCGTGCGTTTGAACTCGGAGCCGTCAAATATTGCTCTGTAGCGAATATGCTCAAGGCCGCCAGCCACATCAACTATTGCTTTTTGGTCAATGGCGAGCACCATGCCTACCCTCTGGCGACCGCTTCGACCTAATTGGGGCTGAACCGCTAAAGCTGCCTGCTTTATTGCTGCAGCCAATCATTCCCCTATACCAGAAGGGCCGGGAAACCCACGGGCTTCCCGGCCTCGTGCACAGGAGAAAGCATGCCCCACTACAATCTGCCCGAAGATTTATTTTATACCTCTGAGCACATATGGGTACGGCAAGAGGGAGATGAGCTGGTGCTGGGAGTGACAGATTTTGCCCAAAGTCAGCTTGAAGAAGTGGTTTACGTGGATATTCCCAGCGTTGGTGCGCAAGTGGATGCCCAAAAGGAATTTGGTTCACTTGAATCTATGAAAACTGTCAGTGCGCTGTATGCCCCGGTTACAGGTATCGTGACTGCGGTAAACGGTGCTCTGGAAAATTCTCCAGCCCTGATAAACCAGGACTGCTATGGCAAAGGCTGGATTGCGCGCGTACGTCCTGAGTCGCCGGTGCAATCGTATGCTCTGTCGCATGCTGAGTGGTACGCTCAGCTATTGCCCCAAAACAGTTAGGCCCGCAACGGCCTTACAATACGAGCGAGAGTGATCGCATGAAAAAACTGACCATAATCGGCAGTGGCCCGGCCGGGTATACGGCGGCCTTTGCAGCGGCGCGCGCCGGTCATGCCGTAACACTCGTGGAGAGCGAAGCTATTGGCGGCACCTGTCTCAATTCTGGCTGCATTCCCACCAAGACGTTCAAAAGCTCCGCAGACATTTTGGACAAGTTCCGGCATATGGGCGAATTCGCTATCACAGGCTCCTCGCAGGCTGCCATTGATATGGCCCGTCTTCTGGAGCGCAAAACCAGTGTGATCCGGCTGTTGGCCCAAGGTCTGGAGAAATCCTGCGCACATCTAAATGTCGCTGTGGTCCGTGGCAGGGGACATCTTGTCAGTGCACGGCAGGTGTTGGTGACGGCACGGGATGGAAGCGTACAGCCGCTTGACGGCGACGCTGTTATTCTTGCCGTGGGCTCAAGGCCCATGGAGCTTTCAGCCTTGCCCACAGACAGGTGCCGTATCCTGACAAGTGATGACGCTCTGAATCTGGACCATGTTCCCGCAAGCATCTGCATTGTGGGCGGTGGCGTGATCGGCTGTGAGATGGCCTGCATTTTCAGAGCATTTGGTGCAGAGGTCACGGTAATTGAAGGACAGAACCGCCTGCTTCCCCTGCCTGCGATTGATGAAGAAATCAGCAAGCTGCTGCAGCGTGAAATGAAGAAAGCGGGAATCAGGGTTGAAACGGGTGTAACCGTTAGCCGGGCCGAAGTGGGCGACGGCATTGTGCGCCTGCATGCCGCCGCCGGGAGTGCTCGTGCGTCAGTGCCGCTCAAGCTAGAAGTGGAAAGCGTGCTCGTCACCGTTGGGCGTGTACCGGATACAACAGGGCTCGGCCTGGACACCGCGGGTGTGGCATGCGACCCGCGTGGTTGGGTACAAACCGATGCCTTTCTTGAAACCTCCGTGCCGGGCGTGTACGCCATCGGTGATATTCTTGGCCCGGAAAAGATCATGCTGGCCCACATGGCCGCCGTGGAGGCGGAATGCGCAGTTGCTAATCTTGGGCAGCAGTCTGTCCCTTGTGATTACTCGCTTGTTCCTTCAGCCATTTTTACTACGCCGGAGATCGGCTGCGTGGGGCTCACAGAAGTACAGGCCTTGGCGCTGGGGCGCAATGTGCGTTGTGTCAGGCTACACGTGCGTGAACTGGGCAAGGCCCATGCAATGGGAGAAATCGCCGGATTGTTTAAACTGATAGTTGACGCGGAGAGTGAGACAATCCTTGGGGCGCATATTTGCGGCCCGCATGCCACCGACCTGGTTGCCGAGGCTGCTCTAGCAATCCATATGGGCGCAAGTGTCGAGGATGTGGCACGCACCATTCACGCTCACCCCACCCTGGCGGAGGGTTTTGGCGATCTGTGCCGCATCGCCAGACTGGCGTAAGCTCTGCCTTGCGCCAGAGCGCATGCACACAATGATGGTCATTGCTGTGCATGCGTCATCTTTTTTAAAGCATGTTCATTTTGAACCGCTTGCATAACAAGCCAATACTGCTCTAACGCGCAACCCCCTCCTGGGTAGGGACACAGGAGGGGGCGCATGGGGCGGCCAGGGGTAGGGCCGCCTTTGGAATGTATGCCTTGGTGGCTTATGCCACCTTGGTTGCGTCGATCACGTTATAGTCCAGGCCAAGCTCCTTGGCGGGAATGCCAAGCGCAATACCCACCAGCTGCGAAAGGTGCAGCACCGGCATGCGTGCCTTTGACTTGGATATATCCTGCGCCGCTTCCTGATAAATGTCGAGCTGCATTTGGCAGAGCGGGCAGGGGGTTACAAGACAGGTGGCCCCGGAAGCCGCGGCGCTGTCCACAATCTGGCCGGTCATGCGCATGACGGATTTTTCTGCCGGGTAAACGGCGTGGAAGCCGCAGCAGTCAAGCCTCTTGGCAAAGGGAACCGTCTGCCCGCCAAGGGCGGCCACCACGGTTTCAAAGCTCGTGGGGTTCACGGCGCTTTCAAAACCCAGGGCGTGCTCGGGCCGCAGGCTGTGGCAACCGTAGAATGCCGCAACCTTGAGGTTTGCCAGCGGTCTCACAACCTTTGATTTGAGCATCTGGGCATTCTGGGCCAGCACCCACAGCAGGCTGGTTACTTCGCTCGTGCCCGCGTAGTGCATGCCACCCTTGGCAAGAAAAGTGTTGATGCGGTCTTTCTTGCCGCCGTCGAGCTCGGCCTTGGCGCGGCGCAGCATGAGCAGGCAGGTGCTGCACGAGGTCAGCACGGGCAGGTTCATTTTTTCAGCCAGGGCCAGGTTGCGGGCATTTGCAACAAGGGTTGCCACGGGGTCCACATCCTGTGCCTGCGAGGCGCCGCAGCAGCTCCAGCCGGGTATTTCCTTAAGCTTGATGCCAAGCCGGGGGGCCACGGCCTCAAGCGCCATCTTGGATTCCTTGGCGGCCTGAGTCAGCACGCAGCCGGGAAAAAAGGCGAATTCGGTCTGCATACGGCTACTCCTTTTCTGCGGCATGGGCCGCCTGAATCATCTTCACCAGGGCATCGTGCCCTTCAATGGTTTCGCCGCCAAAGGCCTCAAGGGGATTCATCTTGCCCTGCCGCAGCAGGGTAACGGCCATGCCAGCGCGGGCGATGGTGCTTATGCCCTCTGTACGCAGGGCCAGACGTACCTCGTTGAGGCGGCCAGAATCGTCCACAAGGTCAGTATAGAACGACTTGGCGTGGGCCGGGCCAACGCCGTCGGTCATGCCCTTGGCCATAACCATGGCACGCAGACCGGCAATATCGTCGGCCGCGCTGATGCCCTTGGGGCAGCGGCTGGCGCATTCCTGACAGTGCACGCAGTTCCACAGGCCGCCAGCCACGGCGGGTTTGCCGTGCAGCAGGGAATCCTTGGAGCGCGAGTCGTTGGCCACGCGCCAGGCGTGGGTGAAGACAAAGGGTTCCATGTAGTCGCTGCGGTCGGCGCTGAGCTTGTTGCACTCAGAGGCGCACGCGCCGCAGAGAATGCAGTCCCACTGCTTGATGATGCGGTCGAATTCCTTCTGGTTCTGGCGGCAGCCTTCCTTCATGGAGAATTCGGACTTGGCCACCATGCCGGGATGCACCCTGCGCAGGTTTTCCATGGCGGGTTCCCAGTCCACCACAAGGTCGGAGATGACCTTGAAGTTGGCCAGGGGAGAGATGTGCAGCACATCCGAGCCATAGGTCTTGATAAGGTCATCCATTTTGGTGTCGCAGGCCAGCACCGCATGCCCGTTCACGCGCACGGCGCACGCACCGCAGATGGCGCAACGGCACGAAGCGGTGAAGTTCAGCGTGGGGTCCTGGGTCTGCTTGATGAACAGCAGGGTGTTGAGCACGGTCTTGCCCGCAACGTCTGCCGCGTCCAGCTTGTAGCTCTGTTCGAAACTGTTTTTGCCGTCAAAGCGGTCAATGATGATGGTGGCCATTAGTACTTCCGCTCCTCAGGCTTGAATTTGGTGATTTCCACTTCTTTCCAGCCCATGCGCATCTTGCCGCTCTCGTCCATGGTGACCATGCTGTGCTTGAGGAAGTTGGCATCGTCGCGCTTGGGGAAGTCCTCGCGGGTATGGGCACCGCGCGATTCCTTGCGTTCAGAGGCGGCAAGACAGGCGGCCTGGGCCAGTTGCAGCATGTTGCCCAGCTCTACGTATTCGGTGAAAACCGTGTTGTAGACAGGGTTGGCGTTGGGCACGCGCAGGGCGTCGTAACGCGAGCGCAGGTCGGCCAGGGTGCTGGTGAGGGAGTCAAGCTTGGACTGGGTGCGGAAAATACCCATATTGTCCCACAGCTGTGCGCCCATTTCTTCGCGAATGGAGTACATCTGCTTGGCATCGCCACCGTTGGTGGTGTTGCGGAAACGGTCCTGCCAGCGGCCAGTGAGGTCGGTAAGGCGCTTGCCAGCGCCAAAGTCGGCCTGACTGGCAAAAGCAGCCGCGCCGTTGCCAGCGATTTTGCCGGTCACCACTGCATCGGCCAGCGAGTTGCCACCAAGGCGGTTTGCGCCGTGGATGGAAACACACGAGGCTTCGCCAGCGGCAAACAGGCCGGGCACTGTCGTGGCCATATCATCGAACGTGGCCACATCAATGCCGCCCATGGAGTAGTGGGCCGTGGGGCGGATGACCATGGGGGCGTCCACCAGATCGATATTTTCAAACAGCTTGCCCACGTGGCGGATCTGGGGCAGGTCGTGCACGATCTTTTCCTTGCCCAGATGCCGCAGGTCGAGCAGCACGTAGGCTTCCAGACCCTGACCGTAGCCACGGCCCTCGCGGATTTCCGTTTCGATGGCGCGGGCCACGATATCGCGGGGTCCCAGTTCCATCTTGGCGGGGGCGTAGGTCTTCATGAAGCGCTCGCCCTTGTTGTTGAGCAGGTAGCCGCCCTCGCCGCGCGCGGCTTCGGTAATCAGCACGCCGCCGTGCACCACGCCCGTGGGGTGGAACTGCACCATTTCGGCGTCCTTGAAGGGCACGCCAGCCCGCAGGGCCGCGGCCACACCGTCGCCAGTGGCAATGTAGGGGGTAGAGGTACGGTTCCAGAAAATGCGGGTATAGCCGCCGGTGGCCAGCACCACGGCCTTGGCTCGCACAGGGGCGATTTCGCCCGTGCGTATGTTGCGCAGTACTGCGCCTTCGCAGCGGCCATTGTCCACGGCCACATCGAGCAGCTCGTGATCCATAAGGAACTTGACGCCGTTGCTCAGGGCGTCGTCCAGACAGGTGTGTGCAACGATATGGCCGGTTTTGTCGGCAGAGTAGTTGCAGCGTACCTTGGAAGCGCCGCCAAAGGGCCGGGCCTTAACCTTGCCCTCTGCCGTGCGCGAAAAGGGCATGCCAAGATAATCAAGTTCAAGAATGGCCGGGCCAGCCTGTTCGCAGAACTTGAGCGTGGAGTCCTGGTCGACCAGGTAGTCGCCGCCCTTGACGGTATCAAAGCAGTGCAGCTCGTACGAGTCGCCCTTGCTGAAATCGGTAACGCCGTTGATGCCGCCCTCGGCCATACAGGTGGCGCTGCGCGAAGGCATGCACTTGCTGACCACAACCACGTTGAGTTTGGGGTTCTTTTTCATGGCTGCTACGGCGGCTCTCAGGCCCGCGCCGCCCGATCCGATGATCAGGATATCGCAGGTGGCCATGGGGCCTACGCCGGCAGCGGCGGCAAGGGCTTTTTCAATGCCGCTCATGTTCACCGTCAGCGCGCTGATGGTGATGCAGGCCGATTGCAGAAATTTTCTGCGGGTAAACTGCTGCGTCATAAGGGTGTCCTCAAGGATTGGTAATGTGCTGTCATTTGTGCCTGCAGCTTGTGCCGCTGACAGCGGGACAGTAATGCTGATTGGTTACACAATCAATAGCTGCTCCATTGAATGATCGTGAAATCTAGCACAGGGAAAAGCCATTTTTCAACGCCCTATCGATATTTGTAAGTTTTGTAATTAATGTAAGTGAAGGCGGAAAAATGGCGTCCAGAGCGGAAATTGTGGCATTCCATCCCCCTGCAACTGTTCAGCAAAGAGGTTTGGGGCAGGATGATAAACTGGTTACAAAACTCTTTTTTTGCATTTTTTCCCGCGTGTACGATATCGGACGAAGCCCCCGGAAAAAGGTCTGTCACATGATGCAGGTCAATGGAGGGAGCTGCCGCAACAAAAAAGGCCCCTTTCGGGGCCTCTTGCTATGCTGCGGTAGGGAAACAGACTAGAAACCCTGTTCCAGCGGCGGCCAGACCAGCCAGTCGCCGTCGTGCGGCGCTCTGGGGGTGTTGCCGGGTTTGAGGTGCACCTGCCGCCCCTGCACGTCAATGCGGCCCTGAGCCAGCCATTGAATCGCCTGGGGGTAGATGCGGTGCTCCATCACATGGATACGGCTCATGAGGTCGTCCTCACTCTCTCCAGCGTTGACCGGCACAACGGCCTGAATAAGCACCGGGCCGCTGTCCACCTTTTCTTCCACAAAGTGCACGGTGCAGCCAGAGACCTTTACGCCGTAGGTAATGGCATCAGCGCCGCCGTGCACACCGGGAAAGCTGGGTAGCAGGGCGGGGTGGATGTTGATGACCTTACCGGCAAAAGCCTCGAGAAACACGGGGGTCAGCAGGCGCATGTAGCCCGCCAGCACCACCAGCTCTGCCCCTGCTTCGCGCAGGGCCTGCACCATGCGCGCGTCAAAGCTCTCGCGGTCGGCAAAGACCTTGTGGTCGAGCACAAGGCAGGGAATGCCCGCCTTTTCCGCACGGGCAATAACGCCCGCTCCCGGCCTGTTGCAGACTATAAGCGCAATGCTGACATCCAGCGTTCCCTGGGCGGCCTTGTCGATCATGGCCTGGGCGTTGGTGCCGCTGCCAGAGGCCAGTATGGCGATTTTGAGGGGCATGGTTATCTCGTAAAGTACGTTTTCAGGGCGTCCACCAGTGCCGGAATGGTATAATCCATGGGCATGATGTTGCAGGTAAGTCCATGCTTTTGCAGCGTTTCGGCGGTAACTGGGCCAATGGCGGCCAGTTTTACTTCCGGGTGTGCCTTGAGCAGGGACGCGGGTATGAGCGACAGGAAGTTCTCAACCGTTGAGGAAGAACCAAAGGTCACGCAGCTCAGGGTTCCGGCCTTGATGCGCTCAAGCACCTCGTCCTTCTTGTGGGCGGCGGGCACGGTTTCGTAGGCAGAGATAACGTCCACCACAGCGCCAGCCTTGCGCAGTTCTTCGGGCAGCACCTCGCGGGCCTTGGCGGCGCGGGGCAGCAAAAAGCGCTTGCCAGCCACGTTGCCGCCTTCAAGAGCCATGAGGCCTTCAAGTACGCCCTCGGCCACATAGCGGTCGGGGATAAAGTCGGGGGTGATGCCGCGCTCTGCGAGGGCGTCTGCAGTGGCGGGGCCGATGGCCGCAACCTTGCAGTTGCCCAGGACGCGGGTGTCCTTGCCAGCCTTGGCCAGGCGCAGCCAGAAGTGCTTTACGCCGTTAACCGAGGTAAAGATCACCCAGCCGTACGAGGCCAGATTGGCAAGAGCCACGTCGAGCTCTGCGTAATCAGCCAGAGGGCTGATTTCAATGGTGGGGCACTGGATGACCTCGGCTCCCAGGTCCATGAGGCTCTGGGCCAGACCACTGGCCTGTTCGCGGGCGCGGGTAACAACCACGCTGCGGCTGTACAGGGGCTTTTTTTCAAACCAGCCAAGGGTGTCGCGCAGCCCGGCCACCTTGCCCACCAGAATGACCGATGGGTTGGTAAACCTGGCATCTACGGCTGCCTGCGGCAAACGGGCCAGCGTGTCCACCAGACTGCGCTGGTAGGGCGTGGTTCCGCGATAGATAAGGGCGGCGGGGGTTTGCGGGTCCATGCCTGCTTCAAGCAGGTTACGGGCAATGTCGGGCAGGTTTTTCATGCCCATGACAAAAACCAGGGTGGAGGCGCTGGAGGCAAGGGCCTTCCAGTTGTGCACCGAGCCTGGCTTGTCGGGGTTTTCGTGCCCGGTGATGATGGTCACCGAGGAGGAAAAATCCCTGTGCGTTACGGGAATACCGGCGTAGGCGGGGGCGGCAATGGTGCTGCTGATGCCCGGTACTTCTTCAAAGGGCACACCTGCGGCCACCAGCTCTTCGGCTTCTTCACCTCCGCGACCAAATATATAGGGATCGCCGCCCTTGAGGCGGGCCACAATCTTGCCTTCCTTGGCCTTGCGTACCAGCAGGGCGTTGATCTGGTCCTGCGGCAGGGCGTGGTTGCCCGCCACCTTGCCAACATAGATTTTTTCCGCGTCGGGGCGTGCGTGCGAGAGCAGGCTGTCGTTGGCCAGGGCGTCATAGACCACCACATCGGCGGCGGCCAGGGCATCGCGCCCCTTGAGGGTCAACAGGCCCGGATCTCCGGGACCGGCTCCGATGAGAAATACCTTCATTACACGCCTCCCCTGGCGAGATCGAGCAGCGTACGGGCACCAAAGGCCGTGGGACCGACCGGGGCGAGCGGCGTGGCCTTGGCGGCCCAGTCTACCCCGGCGATGTCCAGATGGGCCCAGCGCACGCCCTCCTGAATAAAGTGTTGCAAAAAGAGTGCGGCATTGATGGCCCCGCCTTCGCGCGGGCCCATGTGGCAGATGTCGGCCACTTCGCTTTTAAGACTCTCGATATAGGGCTTCCACAGGGGCAGGGGCCAGTATTCTTCGCCGCACGCGCCGCCAGCAGCGCGGATGCGCTCTGCAAGATCGGCGTCGTCGCTGAACAGACCAGCCACCTGTGTTCCCAGGGCAACGGCACAGGCCCCGGTGAGTGTTGCTATATCCACCACAGCGGCGGGAATCCAGTTTTTCTGGGCATAGGCCAGGGCATCGCACAGGGCAAGGCGGCCTTCCGCGTCGGTGTTCTGAATTTCTACAGTATCGCCGTTGGCGGCGCGCACCACATCGCCGGGGCGCATGGCGCGTCCACCGGGCATGTTTTCGGCGCATGCCATGAGGCCGATAACGTGGCGGGGGGCATCTTCCTGCGCAAGAGCCGCAATTGTGGCCAGCACAGTTGCTGCGCCGGTCATGTCGGCCTTCATCTGGTGCATGTTGGCGGCAGGCTTGAGGCTGATGCCGCCCGTGTCAAATGTAACACCCTTGCCCACCAGAATCAGGGGCTTATCCTGTCCGTGACCTTCGGGGGCGTGCTCAAGCACGATAAGACGGGGCGGGCGGCCAGAGCCCTGGCCCACGGCCATGAGGCAGCCCATACCTTCCCGTTCCAGCTCTTTTTCGTCCAGCACGGTGCATTTAAAGCCCTTTTCGCGCGCGAGCTCCTGCGCTTTCTGAGCCAGCATTTCGGGGTAGAGCAGGTTGGGCGGGGTGGTTGCCAGATCACGCGCAAGGCACACGGCCCAGGCGGAATTTTCGCCTCTGCGGGCGGCGGCGTGGGCCGCGTCGGGCACTTCCTGCCCGTCAAAGGCCACGGCCAGCCACTGCGGGTCTGCAGCTTCGTCGTCATCGGCCTTTTTGAGGGTTGTAAAGCGGTACAGGGCAAGCTGCGCGGCGCAAACGCATTCTTCAACCAGCCGTTCGCGGCCACCGGGCAGTTTTGCCAGCGCCGGTTCGGGCAGCACCATGGAGGTGTAGCCCTGCTTGCGGCACAGCTGCACAGCGGCGGCAATACCTTTGCGGATGATATCTGTGGTGACTTTTTCGCGCGGGCCAAGGCCCACGGCCAGCACGCGCGGCACCGCGAGGTCGGGGTGACCGTGCACCAGGGTAAGTTCGCCCTGTTTGCCCTTGAAGTCGCGCATGGCAGGGGCTATGACCAGCCAGGGGGCCACCTTGTCCAGTTCCGGAATCTGTTCGAGCAGGGCCTCGCCCTGACATGCGGGAGCGAGCAGAACTTCTCCCTTCCAGTGCTCCGGCCCAAGATTTTGAAAGCGTATATCCATAGAGCTGCGTTCTCCTGAAGTACTATGCTGGCGCGGTACGTGGTTCTTTGGCAGGCGGCAGGCCGTGGCCTGATGCTTGCGCCGCGTTCGAATAGGTGAATATACTTCGCCCTGGCCGTTTTGCCAAGGGCGGGCAGCCGCCCATGCGCGGAATTCCTGCCAGAGAGGCAGGTGCGGGCATATTCCTTGCAATGTTATTGCAACATTGGCCCATCAAGGTTTCGCGCGGCCCACAAGGCCTGCGGAGCGTCGTGTTTTTGTCACCCACAGGATTGTCTATGCTTTTGTACGTTCATGTTCCCTTTTGCTCCACACGCTGCCGCTATTGTGCCTTCCATTCCATTCCGCTGGGGCGTGGGGTGGATGCCGCAACCTCGCCAGTTGTGCGAGACTATGTGGATACGCTGTTTCTTGAGCTGGCCCACTGGGGCGACGAACTGGGCGGCAGCGAAGTGCAGACCGTATTTTTTGGCGGCGGCACGCCCAGCCTGCTTTCGCCGCGCATCATCGGCCTGACCATGGAGCGCATAAACAAGTACTTCAAGCTGGCACCCAAGGCAGAAATCACGCTTGAGGCGAACCCGGAATCCCTGCGTGGGGGCCACCGGGCCGCCCAGTATCTGGATGCGGGCATCAACCGGCTTTCCATCGGCGTGCAGAGCATGGACGAAGGCATGCTGCGCCTGCTGGGCCGTCCGCACAAGGCGCAGGACAGCCTGCACGTGGCTTTTCTGGCGCGCGAGGCGGGCTGCGCCAACATCAACCTTGACCTAATGTGGGGTCTGCCGGGGCAGAGTGTGCGTCAGTGGCTGCAAACGCTCAAGGACGTCATACGCATGGCGCCCGACCATATTTCCGCCTACGGGCTCACCCTTGAGCCGGGTACGCCCATCGAGCTTGATGTGGAGGAAGGCCGCCTGACCCTGCCGCCAGAACGCGACCAGAACATCATGTTCATGGAAGGCGCAGCCATGCTTGAGCAGCACGGCTACCTGCACTATGAGATTTCCAACTTTGCCCGCATGGGCTTTCAATGTCGCCACAACATGGGCTACTGGGAGGGAGAGGACTATCTGGGACTTGGCCCCTCGGCCACGTCCACGGTCAACAATCGCCGCTGGACCAATCCCTCAAGCCAGACCGCCTGGAACGCGCGCACGCGCGAGGGCAAACTGGGGCAGGATGTGGAAGAGCTCTCGCCCGAAACCAGGGTGCTGGAGCTGCTGATGCTGCGACTGCGCACGGCGCGGGGGCTGCGCATTGCGGCTTACCG
This sequence comes from Desulfovibrio sp., assembly GCF_009712225.1. Classification (NCBI taxonomy): domain Bacteria; kingdom Pseudomonadati; phylum Thermodesulfobacteriota; class Desulfovibrionia; order Desulfovibrionales; family Desulfovibrionaceae; genus Desulfovibrio; species Desulfovibrio sp. The sequence goes on from NZ_WASP01000005.1 coordinate 175,544, forward strand.
CGAAATGACCGGACGCGACTTTGTGCGCGACCACCAGCGCCTTGTGCAGGCCCTGCACGAAAACGGGCTTATCCGCATCCGTCAGGGCTATATGCGGCTTACCCGTAGCGGCATGCTGGTTTCCAACTCCATTCTCAGCAACCTGTTTGCCCGCACGCGTGAGGTGCTCAGGCAGGCGGCGCTTGCGGGCGGGCTCAAGCCGCAGCCGGTGGAAGAACACGCTGACGCGGGGCAGAGCTCGCTGCACGAGGACAGCCCCGAAATCCGTCCTGTGCGCTGGCCCAGCGCCTGATTCTTGTCTGCCCTCACATATCGACTGGTTTGTGCCTGCCGGGTGTTTACGCGGAGCAAAAATGCCTCTAGTATGCGGCAGCCGGTTTTGACGGTTCCCCCCTCCGTCTGACGGCTGATGCGACGGGCCGCGCTTTTGCGCGGCCATGGCTGATCCTTCCCCGCTGCAGACGGCATTCGCAGCGCGGACCAACCGGGTATGCGTCAACGAGAATACGGAGAGAGGGTATGCGGCAAAAGGATTTGGTGGTTTTTGGCGTTTGTGTGGCGGCGTTCGGTTGGCTGGCTTTTGGCCCTGGAGCGCTTGAGGGCTTTATCAGCCTGACTGCCCAGTATCCTTTTGGCATGAGCTTTCTCAAGTTTGCCATTCTGGCCACCCTTGGCGAATGCATTGCCCTGCGCATTACCACGGGTGTTTATAACAGGCCTGGTTTTGGTGTGCTGCCCAAGGCTGTTATCTGGGGTTTTCTGGGCATGGGCATCAAGATTGCCTTTACCGTGTACGGTGCGGGTACGTTCAAGCTGCTCAACGAAATGGGTCTGCTTTCGGGCGCACCCACGACCTTTGGCGCAAAGCTGCTTATGTCCTTTTCCATCAGCGTGCTCATCAACGTGCTTTTTGCACCGGTGCTGATGATTACCCACAAGCTCACCGACCTGCACATCGCAAAGACCGGCGGCACGCTCCGCAGTCTGTGCAGCAAGCCCGACGTGGCTTCGCTGTTCTGCTCCATTGACTGGAATTCCATGTGGAGCTTTGTGCTCAAGAAGACCATTCCTTTCTTCTGGATTCCGGCCCACACCGTTACCTTTATGCTGCCCGCCCACTTTCAGGTAGTGTTTGCGGCGGCGCTGGGCATTGCCCTGGGCGTGATCCTGGCCTTTGCGGGCCTGCGCGCCAAGAAAGCGTAACAAGACAAAAAATTCTGCGGGGCAATCTCCGCAGGGCAGGATAATGAAAGACGGCCACACCCTGGGGTGTGGCCGTCTTTATGTTGGCGTGTTGCGCTGCTGCGGCAACTCAGAAGAACAGGCCGCTCTGCCGGATAATTTCCTGCCCGTTGGGCAGCGAGGGCAGCAGGGTAACCGCCATGATGGCGTAGTGCACCGCTGTGGGCTTGAAGCCGTAGCGCGGGGTGCCAAAGATAAAAATGAGGCACAGGGCCGCCACCACAAAAACCAGCACGTTGGCCTGCTGCGAACCCCAGGGCAGGGCCGCGGTATACAGTAGGGCATAGATGCCCCAGGCCACTGCCATGGCGCAGAGAAACAGCAGATTGAAGCCGGGGTGGGTGCGCCAGCTTTGCCTGTAGGCTGCAAACATGGTTACCTGCCAGTGGGGTTTGCGCCAAGGTTCAGGCCCATGGCCAGAATGGCGGCAATGTTGCGCGCGGCCCTGCGCAGGTTTTCGTTGCCCTCGGTCAGGGCTTCGTCGATGGTGCAGGGGCGGTAAAGCACGCTTGAAACCGCATCGATGCCGTGAGCAAAAACAGCGTCCACATCGTGCCGCAGCGATCCGCCAATGGCGATCACGGGCTTGTTATGGCGCTTGGCCACGCGGGCCACGCCCACCGGGGTTTTGCCAAAGGCGGTCTGGCCGTCAATGCGGCCCTCGCCGGTCACCACAAGGTCGGCATCGCGCACGTGCGCGTCGAGGCCCACGGCTTCGGTTACAATTTCGCTGCCGGGGCGCAGCCTGCCCTTCAAAAAGGCATACATGGCAGCGCCCATACCGCCCGCAGCACCAGCGCCGGGCAGGTCGGCCATTTCCACGCCAAGGTCGCGGCGCGCAATGGCCGCAAAATTCTGCAGATACCCGTCGAGCTGCTGCACCATGTCGGGGTTGGCCCCCTTCTGCGGACCAAAAATGGCCGATGCGCCGCGCGGGCCACACAGGGGGTTGTCCACATCGCAGGCCACATCAATGGTGCAGTCGGCAAGGCGCGCGTCAAAGCTCGACATGTCTATGCGCGCGAGCCTGCCAAGGCCCATGCCCGTGGGTTCGATTTCCTGCCCGTCTGCGTCCAGCAGGCGCACGCCAAGAGCCTGAAGCATGCCCGCGCCGCCTTCGTTGGTGGCGCTGCCGCCGATGCCCAGAATAAATTTGCGCGCCCCGGCATCCAGCGCAGAGCGTATGAGCTGCCCCGTGCCAAAGCTTGTAGTGTTGAGGGGGTTGCGCATGGCGGGAGGTACAAGGGCAAGACCGCTGGCGGCGGCCATTTCTATAACGGCAGTGCTGCCGTCGCCGGTCAGGCCGTAAAAGGCCTCTACCGGGTCGCCCAGTGGGCCGCGCACCGTGGTATCCACCCGGCGGCCGCCGGTGGCTTCAACCATGGCCTCAACCGTGCCTTCGCCGCCGTCGGCCACGGGAACCTTGATGTAGAGCGCGTCGGGAAAAACCTCGCGGAAGCCGGATTCTATGGAAATGGCCACTTGCAGGGCCGACAGGCATTCCTTGTACGAGTCGGGAGCGATGACGATCTTCATTGCAGATTCCTTGGTGGAGGGGCTTGCGGTGGCAGAGAGACTACGTGTTCCATGATAGCGCCGGGGCCTGTGAAATACCAGACCCCGGCGCTGTGGTTCTTACAGGAACATGGAAAGCAGAAGGGTGCCAAACAGGCCGAGCACAGAGGCAATGGTGGTGCCAGCCGTGTAGGTCGCATACATGGAACCCATGGGGATGCCAAGGGATTCCTTGACAAACCAGAAGCCGGAGTCTGTCACGTGCGAAGCGCCGGTTGCGCCCGCGCCAATGACAATGGCCATGAGGGCCGGGTCAATGCCGGGGTTGCTGCTGAGCACGGGCAGGATAAGACCTGCGGCGGTCATCATGGAAACGGTGGCGCTGCCCAGGGCAAAGCGCAGGGCAATGGCGATGATCCAGGCCAGAATCAGGGGGCTGATGTGGATGCTGGTAAGCACCTGCTTGAGTACGATGCCCACGCCGCTGTCGGTGATGATCTGGTTCAGCGCGCCAGCCGCGCCGATGACCAGCATGATGGAAGCCAGCGGGGCCATGCCCTGCTCGCTGAAGCGGCCCAGCTGATCCCAGTTGAAGCCGCGCTTGAGGCCAAAAACGATGTAGGCCACCACGGCAGAGATGAACAGGGCGATCATGGGCGTGCCCACAAAGTTTACATAGGGCATGTAAACGGGGGGGTGCTGCTTGTCGATGGTCAGTTCCACCACGGTCTTGGCGATCATGAGCAGCAGGGGCAGCAGCATGACGAAAAGCGAGCTGCCAAAGGGCGGCAGTTCAGATTCCTTGCGGGGCTCGGTGTTGGCGTAAACGCCGGTAAGCGGCACGGCGGGCAGGCGCTTGGCAATAAACTTGCCGTAGATGGGGCCAGCCACGCTGGCGGCGGGCAGGCCCACCAGCAGGCCAAAAAAGATAACCTTGCCCACGTCAGCCTTGAGCAGATCTGTAACGGCCATGGCGGCGGGGTGCGGCGGCACGATGCAGTGCACCGTGGTAAGGGCCACCACAAGGGCCATACCTACCTGAATGAGGGGCAGCTTGGATTCCTTGACGATGGAGAACATGAGCGGCGTCAGCAGAATGATGCCCACCTGCAGAAAAACGGGGATACCGCAAATATAGCCCACAACCATCATGGCCCAGTGGGCTTTTGACTGACCCAGAATATTGATGAGCGTTCGTGCCAGCCGTTCGGCCGCGCCAGAAACTTCCATCAATTTGCCCAGTATGGCCCCAAGCGCCAGAATTGGCGCCAGAAAGCCCAGGGTTTTGCCAAGGCCGCCTTCAAAGGCCACAACAATCTTGGCCAGTTCCATGTTGTGCGTCAGCGCCAGAAACAGGCTGGCGGCAGTCAGCGAAACAAAGGCGTGAATTTTAAAGCAAATGCACAGCACAATGACTATGGCAATGGCAATGCACAGCATGGTCATTGAATAGCCGATGCCGAACGATTGGACGGCAGTCATCTCAACCTCCGTGGATGTGGTTGCGCTACGGTGGGGAACAGCCCGCACCTGTTAGGGTTGGGGGAACGGTTGACGGTTTGGTTTTGTGTTCTGGTATGTTGCTCTGCTCGTCCTCCGGCTGTGGTGCGCAAGTCACATCCTCTGCCCAGAAATCAGGCCCTCTTGAAATTGGGCGCGTATTCCGCCGCCAGGCGAATGGCCTCAACCATGCTCACGGCGCTGACCTTGCCCGTGCCGGCAATGTCAAAGGCCGTGCCGTGGTCAACCGAGGTACGCAGAATGGGCATGCCCAGAGTGAGGGAGATGGTGCGTTCAAAATCCACCATCTTGGTCGCAATGTGCCCCTGGTCGTGGTAGAGCGAAAGCACCGCATCCCACGCGCCCTTGAGGGCAAAATGAAAGACAGAATCCGCCGGGTTGGGGCCGGATACGTTAAAGCCCTGCTGGCGCGCTTCGGCAATGGCCGGAACAACCTCGACGTCTTCCTCGTTGCCAAACAGGCCGTGCTCGCCGCAGTGGGGGTTGAGCCCGGCCACGACCATGCTGGGGTTTTCCAGCCCCAGCAGCTTGAGGGCGCTGGTGCAGCGGGCGATATAGTCGAGCACACGCTCTTTTTTCACGGCGTGGCAGGCGTCGATAAGCGAGAGGTGGCGGGTGAGAAAGAACACGCGCAGGTTATGCACCTGAAACATGGTCAGGGGGTCTTTTGTGCCGGTAAGGTCGCCAAATATTTCGGTGTGGCCGATGTAGGGCACACCGCCAGCCTTGAGCGATTCCTTGTTGATGGGCGTGGTGGCCACAGCCGCGGTCTTGCCCGCCATGGTCAGCTCGATGGAGGTCTTGATGTACTCAAAAGCGGCCTTGCCACACTGGGCCTGAACCTTGCCGTAGGCAAAAGTGGACATGTCCACGTTGTTCAGGCTGATGATGTTGACCGCGTCATCGCGCCAGCCATTGAGATCGGTGTCCACCTCGTTGAAGTCGAGGTTCACCTTCATGATGGCGGCGGCACGCCGCATGATTTCGGTATTGCCAACTACCAGAACACTGGCGATATCGGTAACGGTGCTGTCTGCCAGCGAGGCAGCCAGAATTTCCGGCCCCACACCGGCAGGATCGCCCATGGGCGCGCAAATCAGGGGTTTCATCTCAGAATCCTTGTTTTGATCGTGTTGTCTGCAAGGCCGCGTCTAGGCAGGGCGCTTGCGGGTTGAAATCTTGGTGAACAGGTACTCCACGCATTCCACCAGGCTGTCCTTGTCACCCACAAAGCCGCCCTTGGTGATCATGGGCAGGTCGGGCTGCTGGCCGCCGATGATGTGGCCGTAAACAGCGAGGGGCAGCACCATGACCCGCACGGAAAAGCCGCCCGCCTCAAGGGCGCGCATGACGGAAACCGTCACCTCGCCGCCAGACGTGTACAGGCCGCCGATACGCAGGTCTTCGTTCTTCAGGGTTTCCTGAGCCACATAGGCCAAGGCCATGTTGATGCGGCGGGAAATTTCGCTGGGGGGTATGCCGAGGGCCTGCGACATCTCCTGCATGGAAAAAACATCTTCCTTGCTGGTGGAGGTGCACACGCCAAGAACCTTGGCTTCTTCAGGCGCGGCAAAAACGGCCTCGAGCACGCGGCGGCATTCTGCCTGCGACTGAGCCTCGCCTTCCAGAACCTTGCGCACGTCCATGGGCACGATATGGCAGGGGTGGGCCAGGCGCAGGGCCTCCATCTGCACGCGCGAGAGTTCGCTTGTGCTGCCCACGGTCAGGAAAATGCGGTTTTCAAATTCCGCACGCGGGGCCTTGATGCGCGCGGCGGCCAGTTCTGCGGTGAAGGGGCCGGGGTCGTGCGAAACCAGCGGGTAAGGGGCATCGGCCAGCGACTGGGCGATCACGGCCACGTCGTCGTCCGACACTGCATCGCAAACCACAGCGCGGCAGCCCTTTGCGCGGGCGGCCTCAATGGCTTCGCGCACGGCGGCAGGCCCGGCCAGTACCTTTTCAAGCGGCACAAAGCCGCAGGGCAGGCTGGTCTGGTCGGCAATGATCTTGAGCACAGCAGTGTGGTGCACAGGGGTGGCGGCATCCTTGGCGATGGGCGAGCGCTCCAGCGGCACACCGTGCACAATCTGGTAACCGCCCACGCAGATGCGGCCCGAATGCGGGTAGGATGAAACCATTACCGCAAGGGTTTCGCTGTGGCCGTGGGTGTCGTCCATGGCCTTGATGGAAGCCTCAAGTTCTGCGCCCACGTTGCCGCGCAGGGTGGAATCTATGCGTTTGGAAACAAGGGCGGGCTTTTCCCTGTTAAACGTGCTTATACCGTCGTACACGGCCTGCCAGGCTTCCTGCTTGTGCAGCAGGCGGCTTTCGGCATTGAGGCACACGGCGTCGCACTGCGTGAATTCCTGCGGGTTCCAGTGGGCAAGGCCCAGGCAGGTGGCGCTGGAAAAGCCCTTGGCGGCAAGCAGGGCGCCATTGTCGTTGGCCCCTGTAAAGTCGTCGGCAATAACGGCTATGATCATGCGGTAACCTTCCAGTGGTTGTGACGGGCCTAGTCGGCAACACGCAGGCTCGTGCCCGCATTGTGCAGGGCTGCCTGGGCTTCAGCGGGCAGGCCGCCGTCGGTGATGATGTGGTCAAAGCGTTCCACTCCGGCCACCAGCCAGGGGCTGAACTTGGCGTACTTGGAGGAATCGGCCAGCAAAAAGGTTTTGTCGGCGCTGGCCATGAGCTGACGCTTGTAGTGCATCTTGGCAGGGGTGCTGGTGGTGACACCGTGGTGGGCGTCCCACACGTTGGTGCCCACAAAGGCCATGGTAAGGCGCAGACCGCGCAGATAGGCCACGGCGTCGCTGTCGTTGCAGGCGCGGCTTACGGGGTCCACGAGCCCGCCGGAAAGAAAGACGGAAATATGGTCGCAGCCCGAAAGCAGCAGGGCTATTTCAAGGTCGGGGGTAACCACGCCAAGGCTGGTGAGGGGCAGTGCGGGCAGCAGGCGGGCCAGCTCAAGGCTGGTGGTTCCCGCATCCAGCGCGATGAAGTCTTCGTTCTTGATGTGCAGGCTGGCAGTGCGGGCAATGGCCTGTTTGGCCTCAAGCATGGAAACAGCCTTGCGGGCGCGGGGAATGTCGTTGGCCTCAAAGCTCAGGGGCACGGCCCCGCCCCAGGTGAGCTCAAGCTGGTTGCGTTCTTCCAGCACCTTGAGGTCGCGCCGCACTGTCATGGTGGAAATGCCAAGAGCCTCGGCCAGTTCGCGCGTGTTGACGGCGCCCCTGTTCTTGATGAGTCGGGCCATTTCTCTGCGGCGTTCGGCTGGCAACATGGCGGCTCCGCTTGTGACAATTGTGTGTTAATTTAGGTTCAAATTTGTTGTTTTGTGTTATGCTCCTCGTGGGTGATATCGTCAAGATGGACGGGGATATTTTGCCGAATAGAAACTTAAAAAATTTGTATGCTGTTCAAACAATGTTACATTTTGTTATAACGTGATGCCCCTTTCCGGCGGGCCTTTGTGCCTGCCCGGCCACAGGAAGCCCATCAAAAATAGAAAAAGCCCCCAGGGCTTACCGTGGGAGCGAACTGAGAGTGCGAAATTTGTCTGTTACAACAAATTGTTACGAGTGGCAGAAATGCAAAAAGGCCGCCGGGCACATGATCCGGCAGCCTTCTGCTGGGGTTTACGCGGGCGGGGTAGACCCGCGCTGGCTACTACGCGTTGCCGAAAAACGGAGGGCGGCGCGTCTTGGCTTCGCCGCTGACCCTGAAAATCTGTACTGAATACTGATCCTTGCCGCTGCACATGGGGCATCCGTCTGTAACCAGCATGCAGGAAGAATCGAGCTCAAGGGGGTCAATGCCCGCCAGATTGAGAATATGTGTTGCCTTGCCCTGCTCCCACATTACGGGGGAGCCGCACCGGGCGCATTCTACATAGAGCAGTTCCGGATCGTAGCCAGTGGGCACGGGTGTACCGCGCAGCGGCTCGGCAATGGCTTTCATGGTGTTGCTTTGCATATAAACCTCCCTGCTGGCTTTGCGTGCCGCCAGTAGTTTGGCAGCGCGCATACGCAGCCTCGCCTTCCATACATAAGCACAGCGTGCGCCGAGGCAAGCCCCGTGGTCGCAATTTGTTCGCCATGCGCAGGCGCGCATGCGGCGCAGACAGGGCCGCTTGCCTTGTGAAGCGCCCCCGAATACACTGGGCCCATGTCTGAAAAACACCGTCATATACGTTTGCTCCCGCCTGAATTGCGCAATCAGATCGCCGCCGGTGAAGTGGTAGAGCGCCCTGCCAGTGTGCTCAAGGAACTGGTGGAAAACAGCCTTGATGCGGATGCCACGCAGATTGATGTTTGCCTTGAAAACGGGGGCCAGAGCCTTATCAGCGTGCAGGACGACGGCTGCGGCATCGCCGCGGACGATCTTGAACTGGCTGTTACCCGCCATGCCACAAGCAAAATTTCCAGTCTGGCCGATCTTGAACGCATCAGGTCTTACGGCTTCAGGGGTGAGGCGCTGCCAAGCATCGCCTCGGTTTCGCGTTTTTCCATTACCTCGGCCACTGTTGGCCCTGACGGGCAGTCCCGGGCGCACAGGGTAGAGGTGGAACACGGCCTGCTGACAGTCTCTGCCCCTGCCGCTCTGCACAGGGGCACTCGCGTGGAAGTGCGCGATCTTTTTTCCAACATACCAGCACGCTTGAAATTTTTAAAGACCCCCTCCACAGAGTTCAAGCGAGCTCAGGACTGGCTGGCGAGGCTGGCACTGGCCCGCCCCGCCGTGGGGTTGAGCCTCAGCGCTGGCGAGCGCGAGGCCCTGCGATTTTTGCCCGGGCAGAATCTTGCCGAGCGGCTGGCCGTGCTCTGGCCCCGGCTGATTGTGGAGGCCCTGCGCCCCTTTGACGCCACCCGCCACGGCATACGGGTGCGGGGGCTTGCCGCCCTGCCCAACGTGAGCCAGCCACGCGGCGACCGCATGCTCTTTTTTGTCAATGGCCGATCGGTTACGGACAAGCGCCTGCTGGCGGCGGTGCGCGAGGCCTACAAGGGCCGCATGACCAGCCGCGATTTTCCGCAGGTGGCGCTGTTTGTGGAAATGGACCCCGCCGAGGTTGATGTGAACGTGCACCCGGCCAAGTCCGAGGTGCGTTTTCGCGATGAATCAGCCCTGTTTTCTGCAGTGCTGCACGCCGTACAGAGCGCCCTGGTCACCTCGTTTGACGTGGCGGAGAACATCTGGCCCGGCGTCGAGGATGCTTCCGTCGTTGCGTCCTCAAATGCTGCCCCCCGCCCACAGGGTTTTTGGGGGCGGCTGGACAATCCGCCGCTCATTGCCCCGCAGGAGCGGGAATGCGAGCCTGATCGCGACCTGCAGTGGCAGGCCAGTGTGCCCGGTAATGCCGCAAGCGCAAACCAATGCATTCCTGGCCCCACCGGAGCCGCAGTCTGGCGGGCTGAGGCTACAGATTATCAGCCCGTGCAGCGGGGCGAAGCCCTGTTTGTTGCAGCGCCGGAAAGATCTGGTCTGGATGAGGGTGCTGGTCTTGCGGAAGACGCTTCCGGCTATGCGCAAAGCATGCAATCCGACACGCTCCCCTTCCAGCCGGGAGGTACGGCGGTTGGGGAGGATGCCGGGGTTGAGGTTTTCGCACACGGGCAGGAACGCCAGCCCCTGAGCGTGGGGCAGTTTGCCTACCTTGGGCAGGTGGCCATGACCTATCTGGTGCTGCGTGACGCCTCTGGCGCACTGCTGCTGCTCGACCAGCATGCGGCCCACGAGCGTGTGCTTTACGCCCGTCTGCGGCGCGGAGGCTTTGCCGGATCTGGTCAGCTGCTGGCCCTGCCACTTGACCTGCCCCTGCATCCGGCTGAAACGGAACGGTTTTTTGAATTACGGCCCCGGCTCGAATCACTGGGCTTTGCCCTGGAAACCAGTGGTGGCAACCTGCGCGTCAACGCCATGCCCCCGGTGCTTTCGCGGGCCGAGACCAGGGATTTTTTGCGCGAGGCTCTTGCCGGTCGCAAGGATGACCTGGCCGACATGTTCATATCCATGTCGTGCAAGGGGGCCATCAAGGCTGGGCAGCGCCTTGCCGACGACGAGGCCGCCGGGCTGCTGCAACAGTGGCTGGAAACCCCCGACCGCGAATACTGCCCCCATGGCCGCCCCTGCGTCTTGCGCTGGGACTCCGCCGAACTGGAAAAACTGTTCAAGCGGCGGCAGTCGTAAAAGAGAATTTGTGGACAGTTCGGCCATCAAGGCCTGTAGCGCAAGGCGGGGGGGGGGGGGGGGGGCGGGGGGGCGGGGGGGGAGGAGGT
>NZ_WASP01000005.1:186109-237228 GCF_009712225.1 Desulfovibrio sp.
GGGGTGCGGCAGCCCGGGCCCCCCCCCCGCCTGTTCGTTTAATCGCTGGCTTCGTCAACCAGATAGACAATGGAGTAATAGGGAATGCCGCCGTGCAGCGAAAGACCGATCTGGCAGGTGCGGCTGGACGAATAGCCCACCTCGCAGGTGCTTACCTGCATGCGCAGGCCCTTGAGCGCGGCCTCGTTGAGTTCGGGGTGGGTAAAGCCACGGTCGCCAGCCCAGCCGCAGCAGTTGATGCCATCCGGCACCACCACTGTTTCGGCGCACTTGCGGGCCAGTTCTTCCAGCTTGCCCTCAAGACCCATCTTGCGCATGGAGCAGGTGGCGTGCAGGGCCACGGTTTTGGGCAGCTTCTTGAGCTTGAGCGTGTCCATGAGGTTCTCAAGAATAAACTGCACCGGTTCCATCAGCTTGATACTGGGGTCGAGGGTCTGCTTCATGTGCAAGAGGCAGGGGCTGGTTTCGCACAGCACGGGGTATTCGCCGTAGTTGCTGGCCTGGCGCAGGGCTTTTTCCAGCTCCTGTTCCTTTTTGTGGGCAGCATCGGCCAGGCCCTTGCTGGCAAAGGCCATGCCGCAGCACAGCTTGTCCAGGTTATTGGGCAGAATGACATCGTACCCGCCCTTGAGCAGTACGCTGATGACGGCTTCTGGCTCTGTACGGCGGTCGCTGTGTTCCTCGCCGGGGCCCATGTTTCGGGCAATGCAGCTGGGGAAATAGACAACCTTTTTGGCATTGGCCGTGTAGGGCGAGGGCAGAAAGACCGAGCGCCCGCCCTTGGGCATGTTTTTGTTCCACAGTGGCACCTTGTTGAAGGTCAGGCAGCGCAGCAGGCGCGAGCCGTCGCGCATGAGGGTGGTGCCAAGCATGCGGTGCAGGGTATCCACGCCGTTGAGCGCAATGGACATGGCCTTGCAGGTTCCCGCAAAGTGGTCGGCGATGGCTCCGGCAATGTTCTTGCCGAGCGAACCGGCGTCCTTTTTGCGCAGGCTTTTGATGAATACACCCGTATCCACGCCAGCGGGGCAGCGGGGGCGGCACAGGCTGTCTGTGGCGCAGGTGGCCTTGCCCATGTATTCGTAGCCCTTTTGCAGGGTTTTGAGCTCGCTGCTGCCGGGGTCGGTGGCGCGCAGGCGGCATATTTCGCGGTACACGGTAATGCGCTGGCGCGGCGTGAGCGTAAGATCACGCGAGGGGCAGACAGATTCGCAAAAACCGCATTCCATGCACTTGTCCACCAGTTCGTCGGCGGGGTGCAGGGGCTTGAGGTTTTTGAGGTGCCCCTGCGAATCACTGTTGAGCAGCACGCCGGGGTTGAGAATATTTTTGGGGTCGAGCAGGTTTTTGATGCCCTTCATGATGGCGTAGGCCTGCGTGCCCCACTCCAGTTCCACAAAGGGCGCGATGTTGCGGCCAGTGCCGTGCTCCGCCTTGAGCGAGCCATCGTACTTTTCCGTAACCAGCTTGCAGAAGTCTTCCATAAAGCCTTTGTAGCGGGCCACCTCTGCCGGCGCGCCAAAGTCCTGCCAGAACACAAAGTGCAGGTTGCCGTCGCGCGCGTGCCCAAAGAGCGGGGCCACCGTGTAGCCGTGGCGGGCAAACAGCTCCTGCAGGTCGGTGGCGGCTTCGCCCAGCCTGTCGAGGGTAAAGGCCACGTCTTCGATAACAATGGATGTGCCCACAGGGCGCATGCCGCCCACCGAGGCCAGAATGCCCTTGCGGATAAGCCACAGCTTTGTGAATTCCTCGGGCTTGTCGGTAAAGGCATAGGGGCGCACAAAGGTTACGCCGCTGAAGGCAGCGTTGATGGTGGCAATGTTCTTTTCAAGCTGCTCGTGGGTGGAGGCGCGGGTTTCCACCAGCAGTGAGCACACTTCGTCGCCCAGGGTTTCCAGCCCCTCGGGAAGGCCGGGGGTTCCCTCGACGGACCGAAGGGAGGCCCTGTCCATAAGCTCTGCCGCTGCCACGGGCAGGGTTGCCACGGCAGATGCCAGATCGCAGGCGGCCTTGACTGTGGGCAGGAACAGCAGGGCGGAGGCCTTGAAGGGGGCTTCTTCCACTGTGCGGTAGGTCACTTCGGCGATGAAGCCCAGCGTGCCTTCCGAACCAACCATGACATGCTGCAAAATTTCAAAGGGATCTTCGTAATCAACCAGGGCGTTGAGGCTGTAACCCGTGGTGTTTTTGATCTTGAACTTGCGGCGGATGCGGTCTGCAAGCTCCGGCTTGTCCATGATCTGTTTGCGCAGGTCACTAAGCCCGTTGAGAATATGGGCGTGGGTGCGGGCAAAGGCAGCGCGGCTTTTGGCATCTGCCGTATCCAGCAGCGTGCCGTCGGACAGCACCATGCGCGAAGAAATCACGGTCTTGTACGAGTTGTCGGAGGTGCCGCAGCACATACCGCTGGCATTGTTGGCAAAAATGCCGCCGATAAAGCAGCTGTCGATGGAGGCTGGGTCAGGCCCGATTTTTTTGCCAAATTCTGCCAGAATCTTGTTGGCACCAGAACCGATGATGCCGGGCTGCAGTGTTATGCGCTCTGCCCCCTCGCCCACGCGCCAGTTGCGCCAGCCCTTGCCGATGCGCACCAGCACCGAATCAGAGACCGCCTGCCCCGAAAGGCTTGTGCCCGCCGCGCGAAAGGTAACAGGCACACGCATGCGGTCGGCCAGACCCACCAGTTGCACCACCTCGACCTCGTCCAGCACATCCACCACGATTTTGGGAATCAGGCGGTACACGCTGGCGTCTGTGCCGTAGGCAAACCGCCGCAGGGGGTCTGTGTGAATGCGGTCTTTGGGAATAAAGTCCGAAAGGGCTTCCTTAAATTCCTTGTAGGGAGATGCAAGCATGGACAAACCTCCGTGGCGGCTCATGCCGTCATTGCGTGGGCGCTGATGGTGCGCTGGGGGAATTGCTGCCGTTCAAAACCTGGATGGGACCCCGGCAAATGTGCGTATGCGGGGATGTGCTGATCTGTAAATGACAATGAATTAACAGTAACAATTATTGGGGCGGATGGCTACTGTTTTGGGAGCTAAAAGCACTTAAGGACAGGCAAACCTTGTGCCTCTGCCGTCCATGCGCTACAAAAAAATAAAAACAGTTAGCTGATGTCTGTTTATTACGCCCTTGCAGCCGCGCAGGGGCTCGGGGGATTGTATATCTGTTTGGGGGTTCGTGGGTTCTGTTATCTGACCCTTACTGAGGAGGCTTCATGAAACCACTGATCGTCGCTTGCTGTGTTTCTCTGGCCCTGTTGCTGCCCTCGGCAGCCCTTACCTGCACCACTACCATTGTCACCAGGGGGGCCAGCGCCGACGGCTCGGTGATGGTCAGCCATTCGGACGATAACGACCTTGGGGACCAGTCCATCGTGTATGTTCCAGCCCGTGACTGGCCAGAGGGTGCGCAACGTCCCGTATACGATTCTGCCGTGGCCGTGCAGGAAAATCCCGCCACCAATACCTTTCTTGTGCCGCGCCTTTCCGACTCAAAACGCGCGCCCGGCTATAACCACCCCGATACACCGCACACGATTCCCATCGGCTTTATCCCGCAGGTGCGCCATACCTTTGCCTACATTGATGGCAACTACGGCATCATGAACGAGCACGGCCTCATGTTTGGCGAATGCACCGACGGCGCGCACAATACCTGCACGGCTGAGCCGGGCAAGCGCATCTTTTATTCGTCCGAGCTTTCGCGCGTGGCGCTTGAGCGCTGCAAAACCGCCCGCGAGGCCATTGAGCTGATGGGCGCACTCATTGAACAGTACGGCTACTATGGCACTGGAGAAACCCTGCCTGTGGCCGACAAAAACGAAGCCTGGGTCATGGAAATGGCTCCCTCCCCGGCGGGTACGGGCGGCCTGTGGGTGGCCCAGCGCGTGCCGGACGGCCAGTTTTTTGTGGCAGCCAACGAATTTCGCATCCGTGACATCACGCCCGGCAATCCCGACCAGATGTATGGCAAAACCCTGTTTGCCACGGTTGAGCGCTACAACATGCGCAGCCCCAGAGACCCCGCCAAGCCCATGGACTGGCTGGCTACAGTGAGCGACGGCGAATACAACCATCCCTACTACTCGTTGCGGCGCGTATGGCGGGCGCTCTCCATGGCGGCCCCCTCGCTCAAACTGCCCGCCTGGGTAGAGAGTGGTACAACCCGCGCTTACCCTTTCTCCATCAAGCCTGACAGACCGCTGACGATTGACGACCTCAAGCGCATGCACCGCGACCACTACGAAGGCACGGACTTTGACCTCACCAGGGGCGTGGCAGCGGGGCCTTACGGCAATCCCAACCGGTTTCTCGGCCCCAAGGACCCCAGCGGCGACGTAACCCCGGCCTCAAAGCTAGAAGGCGCGTGGGAACGGCCCATGGGCATGTTCTACACCGGCTACACCTATATTGCCCAGTATCAGCCCAAAGCTCCGGAGCCGCTCTCGCTGGTGTGCTGGATGGCGCTGGCCCCGGCGGCGGAATCGGTATTTGTGCCACTGGCCGTTGCGCCCATGCCTGCAGGCTATGAACAGGGCGACACCCGCCGCTTTGCCAACGATTCGGCCTGGTGGGCCTATGCGCTGGTGAGCGAATATGCCAACACCCGCTACGACGCTGTTTCAAAGGATATTCAGGGCAAGGCCGCAGGCATGGAAAAAGCCTTTACCGCCCGCGTGGCCGCCTTGCAAACAGAGCTTGCGCCCAAGGCGGCGTCTGCCCCGGCACAGGCACAGGCCGCCTTTGCCAAGGCCCTGCGTGCACAGGCCGAGGGTGCTGTGCGCGACTGGCGCGAGTATTTTCCGCAGCTGGTGGCGCGGTATTGCCAGGGCTTTATCAACAGCCCCGACAAAATGGCCCAGAAAGTTGGCTATTCCGATGAATGGCTGCGCCGTACAGATTATTACAAGGGCCCGATTTCGTATAAAAAGCCCCGGCAGTAGGCTTTGCAATCTGCCAAACATGTCAGGAGGAATGCTGTATGCAATGCAATCGTCGGCGTTTTCTGCAATCCATGGCAGTGACGGGCGCGGGCCTGTGCCTGCCCACACTTGGCTGGGCGGGCTTTGACCCCCTGTGGAAACCGGGAACAGTCTGCGCCAACCCCATTGATGTGACCGTGTTTGAAATGTTCAAGATCGGCCCCGGCCCCTCAAGTTCGCACACCATCGCGCCCATGGCGGCGGGCAACGACTTTATCGGCCTGTGCGCCAAACTGCCGCAGGAACAGCTGGCCCAGGCAGATGCCATCAAGGTGCACCTGTACGGCAGCCTTGCGGCCACGGGCAAGGGCCACGGTACAGACCGCGCCGTGGCGGCGGGCCTGCTTGGGCAAAAACCCGAGGAGTGCAAGGCCGAATTTCTGGATAACCTGTTTGTAAAACCGGACGACACGCGCACCGTGCTGCTTGGCCCGGCCAAAATTTCGCTCAAGGATTCGGACGTTATTTTTGAGCAGGGAACCATCGAGGCCCCGTTCAGCAACGTGCTGATCATTGAGCTGCTGGGCAAGGGCAAACAGCTGGCCTCGCGCGAATACTATTCGGTGGGCGGCGGCTTTTTACAGTGGAAGGGCTGGAAAGCACCGGAAAAAGGCAAGCCCGTGCATGCCTTTGATTCCATGAACGGCCTGCTCGAAATAGTGAAGGCCACAGGCAAGAGCATTCCGCTCATCATGCTTGAAAACGAGATGGCCATCACGGGGCAGTCGGAGCAGAACATCCGGCAGGGCGCGCAGCGCATCATCCATGTTATGGACAGCTGCGCAGTCACGGGCCTAGGGCTGGAGGGCAAGCTCAAGGGGCCGTTTGGCCTTGAGCGCCGCGCCAAGCTCATGCTCGAACAGGCCGCCCGTTCGCCGGAGCAGGCCGATGCCTTTGCGGCGCGTCTTTCTGCCTACGGGCAGGCGGGCTCGGAAGAAAACGCCATGGGCCACCCCATTGTTACCGCGCCCACGGCGGGCTCGGCGGGGGTTATGCCTGCGGTGGTGCATATGCTCATCAAGGAGCGCGGCAAAACAGAGGCCCAGCTTGTGGACGGTCTGATGGTTGCCTCCATGGTAGGTACGCTCATCAAGCGCCACGCCAGTGTGGCAGGCGCGGATGTGGGCTGTCAGGGCGAGATAGGCTCTGCCTCAAGCATGGCGGCGGCCATGTTGGCGCAGGTGATGGGCGAAACGCCCGATGTTGTGGAAAACGCCGCGGAATTTGCACTGGAGCACCACCTTGGCATGACCTGCGACCCGGTGGGCGGCTATGTGCAGATTCCCTGCATTTCGCGCAACGCCATGAGCTCTGTGAAATCGTGGAACGCCTGGATGATGGCCCGCACCGGGCAGGGAACCAAGCACCCTGTGGGGCTCGACCTGTGCATACGCACCATGAACCAGACCGGCCGCGATATGAAGGACGACTACCGCGAAACCGCCAGGGGCGGGCTGGCCTTGTTCTATACGCAGAGCTGCTAGCGCTTCAAACAATCTGCAAGTCAAAAATCAAGAGAGCTGGAACCTTCGCAGGTTCCAGCTCTCTTGATTTACGTACAGGTAAAATGGCGGAGGGGGAGGGATTTGAACCCCCGGAAGGCTCACACCTTCAACGGTTTTCAAGACCGCCGCGATCAACCGCTCTGCCACCCCTCCGCAGGGGTGTTTTCTCCGGGTTGGTGCAGTGGCGGCCTAAAAGCCGCGTACACGCCGGGAGAAAATGTCGACGGCGCAATTACCCTGTTTGCAAGGCAATAGCGCCGCCGAAAAAATTGTGCCGCTACGCCACTTACTTAATGGCGTCTTTCAGGCCCTTGCCGGGCGTGAACTTGGCAACCTTGCTGGCAGGAATGGTGATTTCCTTGCCGGTGCGGGGGTTGCGACCCTTGCGGGCGGCGCGCTCAACCACTTTGAAGCTGCCGAAACCGGTGAAGGTCACGGATTCGCCAGAGGCCAGGGCTTCGCGCAGCGAGGCCACCACGGCGTCAAGAGCTTCTTCGGCTTTGGCCTTGGTGGGCAGGCCGGCTTTGGCATGGATTTTTTCTACAAGCTCAGCTTTGGTCATGATGCTACTCCATAAAGGATTTCGGTTATTCCCTGCTAGCCGTACCGGGCAACATGCCAGATTGCTGGTTTGTGACCCGATTCGTCGCACTCAAATGAAACTGTCGCCAAAAAGCCGCCAAGGCCTTCTAGCGTCATGGGGGAATCGTAAGCAAAACCGCTTCCGCTGCGGTCAGAACTTTTGTTTCCTTACGTTAGGGGCGGTTTCATGTCAACGAAAAACCGCAGAATCCCGCGTCCGCTCTAGCTTTTCAAGCAAAACCGTTTAGCTGAACAGTAACCGGGAAAATTCTAAAGCCGCACAGTTTGTTTTTTATCCTGCTGAAATATAATGCTTATACAAGCTGGCTACAGATCCACCAGGCTCACTTCGCCATGACCAAGCTCGCGGCCCAGAAAAAGGCTGCCGGTGCGGGCAAAGCGGGCGGTGTTGTCTGTGGTCAAAAATCTGTAATGGGCGGGGCCGTTGCCCTGGCACAGCAGGTTTGTGGCCTTGAGCTCTTCTGCCACTCGCAGGGCTGTGGTGGCGGCAGAATCCACTATGCGCACCTGCGATCCAACCACGTTTTGCAAGGCCTCCTGCAAAAGGGGAAAGTGCGTGCAGCCCAGCAGCAGGGTGTCGGGTGCGGCTGTGCCGGTGGCGCAGGTCTCGTTGGTGCTGTCCGAAAAAATGTCGGCAAGGTAGCGGCTGGCCACTCCTTCAACAATGGGGCCGTTCATCCAGCCTTCTTCTGCCAGCGGTACAAACAGCGTGCAGGCCCGGCCAGTGACAACGGCCTCTGGCCGGATGCGGGTAATGGCCTGCTGGTACGCGCCGCCAGAAATGGTGGCCTCTGTGGCAACAACCACAATATGGCCATTTACGCTGGCCTGCGCTGCCGCCTGCGCGCCGGGGGCCACAACGCCCATGACCGGCAGGGGGGCAAACTGCTCGCGCACGGCTTCAAGCGCCGCCGAGGTAGCCGTGTTGCAGGCGATCACCAGCATTTTTACGCCCATGTCCACCAGCTTTTGGGCGGCCTTGAGGGTGTAACGTATGATGGTGTCCCGCCCCTTGGTTCCGTAGGGCAGGCGGGCTGTGTCGCCAAGGTAGAGCAGGTCTTCGTGGGGCAGGCGTTCTGCCAGCGCCTTGAAAACCGTCAGGCCGCCCATGCCCGAATCAAACAGGCCAATGGGCAACCGCGAAGAATCGTTCATTGCATTTCCTTTACAGTGCCGCGTGCGCAACTGCCTGCGCACGCTTGAAATTTGCGCCAGCCCGAAACAGGCAGAGCGCCCCTGGCTGCCGTGGCAGGCCAAAGACGCTCCGTCCAGAAACTTGTGGGCCAGATTCTCTGGTCAGAAAAATCCGGGCGGCTGCGGCGCTAGAAACCTTGGCCCAAATAGCGCATGGCTGTAAAGAGCAAAACTACGGCCAAAAGCGCCTTAAGCGCGATGGAGGGCACATACTTCTGGCAACGCGCACCGGCGTACATGCCGCACATACCGCCCAGCCCCACCAGCATGCCAAGGCGCCAGTCGGGCGCGACGGCCATGGCCGGGTACAGCGGCGCAAGCATCGCATAAAACGACACGCCAGCCACAGATGTTATAAAGGTGGCAAACAGGGTAGAGCCTGCAACCACATAAACGGGCAGGCCAAAAAACGAAACCAGAAACGGTGCCATGATGGCCCCGCCGCCGATGCCGTAAATGCCGCCGATAAGCCCCACCACAAGGCTCAGCAGCATCAGGCCGCGGGTGGCGACCACGTACTTGGTTTCCTGAAAAACAAAGGCAACTTCCTTCATGTTCCAGTACAGCACGTTGCAGCACATGCGCCTGCCGTTTTTGTCTTCGCACACGGGCGAGTTTTCTTTCTTTTCCTTGCGCGTCCACAGCGAGGACCTGCCCTGCCATGTGGTCAGGGCCATGCGTCCGCCTATGTAAAGCAGCACAAGGCCTGCAAATATCTTGAAGCTATGCGGGTTGGGCAGCAGATTTATGCGTACGACTGCCCCAATAAAAACACCGGGCAGCGTGCCCAGGGCAATGGTAATGGCCAGCGGCCACACCAGCCGCCCCTCTCGCCAGTAGCGCCACACGCCAGATGGACAGGCAATAACATTAAAGAACTGGTTGGTGGCGCTGACGCTGGGGTTGGTATAGCCCAGCAC
Source organism: Desulfovibrio sp. (assembly GCF_009712225.1). Taxonomy (NCBI): domain Bacteria; kingdom Pseudomonadati; phylum Thermodesulfobacteriota; class Desulfovibrionia; order Desulfovibrionales; family Desulfovibrionaceae; genus Desulfovibrio; species Desulfovibrio sp. Next base: position 195,319 of record NZ_WASP01000005.1, read on the forward strand.
GCTCATCTGAAAGGGCAGCAGCAAAAATGCGCCCGAAATACCGCCCATGGAAGTGATAAAGGAGATGCCAAGAGCCACGGCAAAGGGAACGACCGGGTTGCATTCAATACCAGCAGTGGGAAAGTACATGCGGGCCTCCTGCACTTGTGGCAAGCTATCTATCTTTAAAAAAAGAATTTTATCTGTCTATTGCACATCCTCATGTTCACGGTTTTTATATTAACCGTGAATATTGAGATTGTCACGTAATTCACTACCTGTTTGCTTGTTTTTTTATGGCCCGAATCTGGCGGGGCGTGTCCACTGTGCGCGTTGCCTGCGCAAAGGCAAAAAGGTATACTCTTCTTTTAAAAGCCACTAGCCGCCATTCCCCCCACGGCAACAACAAGCAGAGGATGCACCATGCTGGCCATTCTGGATTATAAGGCAGGCAACCAAACGAGCGTGCGCCGTGCCCTTGAGCATTTGGGTATACCTTGCGCCATCACAGCAGACCCCGCAACGCTGGAAAGCGCCCACGGCATCATTTTTCCCGGTGTTGGCGCGGCCGGTCAGGCTATGCGCGCCCTGCACCCCACCGGACTCGACAATCTGCTGCGCGATGCCGTCAAGCGCGGCCAGCCCCTGCTGGGCATTTGCCTCGGCTGCCAGATTCTGCTTGACCGCAGTGAAGAAAACGACACCAAGACGCTCGGCATTGTGCCTGGCCTGTGCCGCCGTTTTGAAGACAACATGGTTGAAGAGAACGGAACGCCCGCGCCCATTCCGCACATGGGCTGGAACAGCCTGAATGTCACCGCCCCCTGCCCCCTGCTTGAAGGCGTGGCACCCTCGGCGGAATTTTACTTTGTGCACAGTTATTATGTGGAGCCAGACCCCACCTTTGTTATTGCCACAACCACCTACGGCAAGCAGTTCTGCTCTGTTTACGGGCGCGACGGCCTGTGGGCCACCCAGTTTCACCCCGAAAAGAGCGGGCGGCCCGGTCTGACCATTTTGCGCAACTTCTACGATTACTGCGAGGCCCGTCATGCTCAGTAAGCGAGTCATTCCCTGTCTGGATGTGCGCAACGGACGGCTGACCAAGGGCGTAAAGTTTGTGGGCAATGAAGACATCGGCGATCCCGTGGAAACCGCACGCCGCTATTATGAGGAAGGTGCGGACGAGATCGTTTTTTACGACATCACGGCTTCAGCCGAGGCGCGTGGTATCTTTATTGATGTGGTTGAGCGCGTGGCGGAACAGATTTTCATTCCCTTCTCTGTGGGCGGCGGCATTTCTACCGTGGCCGACATGCGCGCCGTGCTGCTGGCTGGTGCGGAAAAGGTTTCTGTCAATTCCGCTGCCGTCAAGGATCCCCAGATCATCAGTGACGGGGCCGATGCCTTTGGCTCGCAGGCCATTGTGGTGGGCATGGACGTGCTTGCCGTGCCAGTGAGTGCTGAAATTCCTTCGGGTTACGAAATTGTCATCCACGGTGGCCGTAAGCGTATGGGGATAGACGCCATTGCCTGGGCACGCCGCTGTCAGGATCTGGGCGCTGGTGAACTGTGCGTCAATTCCATTGATGCCGACGGCACCAAGGACGGCTACGAGCTCAAACTCACCCGCGCCATTGTCGACGCCGTGTCCATTCCCGTCATTGCCTCCGGGGGCGCTGGCGAACCGCGCCATATGCTCGAGGCAGTAACCGAGGGCGGGGCCTCTGCCGCGCTCATCGCTTCCATTGTCCATTACGGGCAGTATTCCATTCGTCAGTGCAAGGAATACATGGCCGAACACGGGGCCAAGGTGCGCACCACCTGGTAGCCTTGCAGATTGCAGGGCAAAATCCGTTGAGGCAATGAGGGCTACACCCGGAAAGAACCATTATGAGTGATAGATATGATTGCGCCACAGGGCAGGTTCCTGCAGCGCTTGCAAAAGTGCTGGGTGGGCTGCCGCGCGTTGCGGTGGCCTATTCCGGCGGGCTGGACAGCCGTTTTCTGTGCCACGCGGCCCTGCTGTGCGGCTGTGATGTGCTGGCCGTGCACGTTTTTGGCCCGCACATTCCCCCGCAGGAAAGCGCCGGGGCCACTGCCTGGGCGCAGCAGCGCGGCTTGCCCCTGCGCACTGCCCGGTTTGATCCTCTGGCCCTGTCAGAGGTGGAAACCAACAGTCCCCAACGTTGCTACGGTTGCAAGACCGGCCTTGTGAACCTGCTGCGCGGTGAGCTTGCAGTCATTGCGGGCGAAGGGCAGGGGCGTGTGCTGTGTGATGGAACCAATGCGGACGATCTGCTGGCATACAGGCCGGGGCTGCGCGCTCTGGAAGAAGGCCGCGTGCGTTCGCCGCTGGCCGAGGCCGGGCTCAGCAAGGCCGCCATTCGCGAGGCAGCCCGCGCCACAGGGCTGGACAGGCCCGAGCAGCGCGCACGGCCCTGTCTGCTCACGCGCATGGCTTACGGCATGCGGCCGGATGCAGCCACACTGGCGCGGCTTGCTGCTGCGGAGGAAGATCTTGCAGAATCTGGTCAGCTGGGCGATTTTCGGCTGCGGCTCACTCCTGAACCCGTGTTGCAGGCAGAAAAAATGCCAGACCATCTGCTGCCTCGGGTGCAGTGCATTTTGCAGCATCTCGGATTCTGGCCCTGCAAGATGGAAATCGGCGGCAACATCAGCGGTTTTTATGATGCTGGCGGGGTTGGTCGCAAATCATAACACATCTTGCATGTTTTTGGCCTCAAGTGGCTGTTTTCGGCCCCACATGCGCCTCAGGGCTGGACTTTGCCAATAAAAGGGCCTATGAATACCCACTTATATCAACGGGGCTTGCCCCTGGAGGGAACCATGGCACATAAGAAAATTGAGCGTAAGAAAGAACTGGATCGCCGTCGTAAGCGCCGTGAAGAGCGCCTGAAGCAGCGCGTGCGCGAAGCCAAGGCCGCCAAGGCCTAAGCTTTTACACGGGAACCGGCGTTCCGACGGCTGCGAATCTGCGCGCCGTCACAAATATGGTGCTCAGCCCGGCTGCCTTAGCGGCAGCCGCGCAGGGCGCAAACCAGCAGCAGCGGTCAGCGCGGCGGCATGCCGTGTCATGGCCTTTTTAGCATTACCATGCCTATCTACGAATATCAGTGCCCCAAGTGTCAGCATACGTTTGAGGAATGGGTCAAGGCATCGGAATCCCACGGGCAGGAACCCTGCCCCAAGTGTGGTGAGTCTTCGCCCCGTATCATGTCGCAGACGTCGTTTGTCCTTAAGGGCGGCGGCTGGTACGTGAGCGACTACGGTTACCGCAAGGGCGTGAACGAAGAAGGCGCTTCCAGCACCAGCTCGTCCTCCACCTCTGGCGATTCTGCCGCGTCCTCTGGCAGCCAGGCAGCTGAAAAAGCGCCCGCAGCTACCCCCGATTCAGGAACCAGCGCCGCCAAGGCGGCTCCCGCCCCTTCGCCAACCACAGGGGCCGCTGCGTCGGCTCCCACCAAGGCCGCCAGCGCGGCTTCATGAGGCAGCCATGATCGATCGCTACACCCGTCAGGAAATGGGCCGCATTTGGACCCTCGAAAACCGCTATCAGGCATGGCTTGATGTGGAAGTGGCTGTTTGCCGGGCCTGGAGCGACATGGGCCGCATCCCGGCTGAAGCGGTAGAAAATATCACGGCCAAGGCGTCCATTGATGTGGACCGCATTCTGGCCATTGAAGAAGTGACCCGCCACGACGTCATCGCCTTTCTGACCTCGCTGGAAGAAAAGGTGGGGGCTGAAGCCGCGCGTTATATCCACCTTGGCTGTACCTCGTCCGACATCGTGGACACGGCCAACGCCCTTCTGCTTGTGCAGGCTGGCCGCCTGATCCTCAAGGATATTCGCGGCCTTCTGACCGCTATTGAATCGCTGGCCAACCGTCACAAGGGCGTGCTGTGCATGGGCCGCACCCACGGCATCCACGCCGAACCCACCAGCTTTGGCCTTAAAATGGCCGGATTCTACGCCGAATTTGAACGCCATCTGGCTCGGGTCGAAGCCGGTGTGGAAAGCATTCGCGTGGGCAAGATTTCTGGCGCTGTGGGCACGTATGCGTTTTTGTCGCCCGAGCTTGAGCAGCGCGCGCTGGGCTACCTTGGCCTTGAGGTTGACCCGCACTCCACACAGATCATCCAGCGCGACCGCTATGCGCACTTCTTCACCTCGCTGGCCGTGCTGGCTGGCGGCGTGGAACGCCTTTGTGTTGAGCTGCGCCACCTGCAGCGCACCGAAGTGCTGGAAGTCGAAGAAGGTTTTGCCAAGGGGCAGAAGGGTTCGTCGGCCATGCCGCACAAAAAGAACCCCATCTCCGCCGAGAACATGAGCGGTCTTTCGCGCCTGCTGCGCACCAACGCCCTTGCCTCGCTGGAAAATCAGGCTCTGTGGCACGAGCGCGACATCAGCCACTCTTCCGTTGAGCGGGTTATCATGCCCGATTCCACCATTCTGGCCGACTACGTGCTCACCCGCCTCACCAAGCTGCTTGAAGGTCTGGTGGTCAAGCCCGAGCGCATGCGCGAAAACATGGAGCGTTCTTACGGTCTCTATTTTTCGCAGCGCGTACTGACGGCCCTGATCGCCACGGGGCTTCCGCGCCAGCAGGCCTACGAGGCCGTGCAGCGCCTTGCCATGCAAAGCTGGGAGAGCCGCATTCCCTTCCCCGATCTGGTGCGCGGTGATGTCGACATGAGCGGACGCCTTGGCGAAGCCGCACTGGCCGAGCTTTTTGACCCGGCCTACTATCTGCAACACGAAGACGAAATCTTTGCCCGCGTATTCAAGAACGCTGCGGCCAATAAGGCGTAAGGATCTGTCATGCATACTCCTTCTTCTGAAGAACTGCTGGAACTCAAGCGCCGTTTGGCTCGTTTGCTGGTTGAAAAATCTTACCGCGAGGGAGATTTTGTGCTGGCATCAGGCCGCAGAAGCGACTATTATTTTGATTGCCGCGTCACGGCGTTGCATGCCGAAGGTTCGTGGCTTATCGGAACCCTGTTCAACCACATGCTTCGCGAGATGGACATCAAGGGCGTTGGCGGCATGACCATGGGCGCAGACCCGCTGGTTGCCGCTACAACCGTTATTTCGCACGAGCAGGGCAGACCCCTCGATGGTCTTCTGGTTCGCAAAGAAGCCAAGGGCCACGGTACGGGGCAGTTTGTGGAAGGTCTGGGCAACTTTCATACGGGTGACCGTGTGGCGATGCTTGAAGATGTTGTTACCACCGGCGGTTCTCTGCTGAAGGCCTGTGATCGCGTGCGCGATGCCGGCCTGTCCATTGTGGCGGTGTGCGCTATTCTGGATCGGGAGGAAGGTGGCCGGGAAAAGCTCCGTGAGGCGGGATATGACCTGCTTGCGCTCTTTACCCGTGCGGAATTGGTGGCTCTTGCGCGTTAAGGCAGCCACCGCCCCCTGTGCCTCGGTCCATGGGGCCGTGGCGCATGGTATGTTCAGCTCTGTGGCTGTGCGTGTGCTCGGCGGTTTGCGCCAGTGCCTGGCGTGCGGGCTGCTGGCCTTTGGCATTGGCTGCCCCCTGGCTTCGCCGCACCTGGCCCAGGCCGAAGAATGGCAGGCCTCGCTGTACAACGAGGGGTTGCCTACCCATCTGGTTGCTGTTGATAAAAAGCGCCAGACCTTCATGTTTTTTGAGAAAAAAAGTCCCCTCAAGCTCAAGTATACCTACCCCTGCACAACCGGTCAGCTCACGGGCGACAAACAGTCGCTCAACGACCTGCGCACCCCCGAGGGCATCTATTTTGTGGAATACAAAATAGCCAGCGGGCTGGATTTCAAGGAATACGGCGGCATAGCCTATACCCTGAACTATCCCAACCCGGTGGACAGGCTGCGCGGTAAAACCGGCCACGGCATCTGGATACACAGCAAGGGTTTTGGCATTGAGCCTCTCGCCACTCGTGGCTGCGTGGCCATTGGTCTCAAGGAAATTGACGAGGTGGGCCCCCAGCTCACCCCCGGTACCGCCGTGGTGCTGGCTGAAAAAATGGACGAAACCGCCCAGCCCCGGTCCGACACTGGCACCGCCCAGGAACTGCGCCGTCTGATGCAGAACTGGAGCAATGCCTGGGCCTCGCGCTCGGTGAAGATGTTTGACTACTACGATCCCGATGCCTATTCCAAAGCCATGACAGAAAATTTCGTCGCTTTCAGGCAAAACAAGGAACGTCTGTTCAAGTCACTGCAATTCATCAAGATATTCAATAGAAAAATCAATGTGCTGGAAGGCCCTGGTTACTGGGTAACCTGGTCAGAGCAGCTCTATACGGCATCCAACCTTTCCACCGAGGGTGTACGCAGGCTGTACTGGCAGCGCGGCAAGGACCAGAAATTCCGCATTGTCGGCATGGAGTGGGCCCCCCGCGATCTTGGCATGCGTGCCGATTTTCAGAAAGGCCAACTGGTGGCCGAGGCTCCCCTGCAGCAGGTCAGCGACGCTTCTTCCGAGGCGCCGCAGCCGCCTCGCCTCGACATGCCTGAAGCCGCGCCGGAAAAAACCGCGCCGGTTGCCATGACCGTGCCGCAGCCCTCACAGGACAAAACAGCACAGGCCGCCACCGCCAAGCCCGGTCAGGGCGAAAAACTTGTGGCCGCCAATGATCCTTTGGTTCCCAAACGTGGCAGCACGCCGCCCCCGGCTGAAGTGAACTGGGGCGCTCGCCCCAGCATGGAAGAAGCCGCCCGCACCGAAGCCGAAGCCGCGCAGAAAAATGCGGCCGCCAAGGCAGCAGAGCAGGCAGCCCCGCAAACTCCTGCAGCTTTGGCAGCCAGCCAGCTGCCGCCGCCCGCGTCCGTGCAGGCTCCTGTTCAGGCCCCGGCAACAGCTCAGGTGGCGGGTCAGATGACCGCGCAGCCTGTGGCGCAAGCCGCCGCGTCAACCCCGGCTTCCGCTCCCGCTCCGCTGGCACTCACGCCAGATGTGGTGGCCGGACTGGAAAAGGCTGTTAAGGCCTGGAACGCGGACTTTGCCTCCCGCTCCATGGACATTGCCTCTCTGTACGACCAGGCCCGCTTTAACCGCGAGGCGGGAACCCCGCGCGGTTACTCGTACAATTCCACCATGCGCGAGTTCGAGCGCCGCTTTGCAGCGCCCTGGCTGCGCCTCATAAGCCGCAAGCCCAAGTTTGAATTGCAGGGCACGCTGGCCGTGAGCCATGTGGAACAGCTGGTGGTGACCCCCAACGCCATGGAACAGGGCGTGCGCAGCTTCTGGTGGAACCGTGATGACAAGGGCGACTTCCGCATTGTTGCCACGCAGTTCAGGCCGGACGAGCTGGGCCTTGCCGCCGATTATCTCGATCAGGTAAGCGACGACGTGAGCGCCATGGTTGAAAAGTGGCGTAAGGCATGGGAAGCCGGACGGATTGAGGAATACATCGAATACTACGCCGACGACGCCATCCAGCAGGGCCGTTGGGGCGCAAAGAATATCCAGAAGCAGAAAGAACAGCTCTGGCAACGGGTCAAGCCCACGCTTGTGCAGATTACCGGCCTGCGGCTGGTGGCTGACAAGCAGGGCATACGCGCAGACATGAATCAGGTTTACGCCGACAGCTCTGGCCATACAGACCGGGGTACAAAGACCCTGCTGCTGCGCTTTGACGGTAAAAACTGGCGCATAGCACGCGAAGACTGGGCCTTGCTGGGCGCTCCTGTAGAGCCCGTGGGTACTGTTCAATAGAAGCGACATCACATTGGCCGTCCTACCTGGGCGGCCAATGCTTACTGGTCAGCAATGACGGTGGGGAATCATAACAGCTGGTTATGGACGGCCACCCCAGGATTCAAACGTCATTGCCCGTGAGGACTGTTTGAAATATAGCGAAAACCTCAGCATAATCCTGATGCGGGATAACGGTCCCCGGCGTAGCTATCGAGTGCGCAGGGCGCGTTTTGTGGCGGCCCTGACCGTGATGGCCTGCATGCCACTGCTTTGCGCCGTGCTGGGCTGGCTGTGCTGGACGCTGTGGCAGCAGAACGTGCAGTTGCGCGACAACGTGCTGCGTTTTGAAAGCGACTATCAGGTTGCCCAGGCCAATGCCGAACGGCTGGAAAATCTGGAAGAACTGCTGCGCGAAGAAAATATTCCCGGTCGTGAGCTTGTACTTCGCAGGCTTGGTACCGGCGGCGCAGCTGCAGAAGCCCCGGGTGAAGGTCCGGCTGCGCCTGCCAGCAATGCCCCCGCTGCCGAAAAGCAGGCAAAAGACCAGCCCAAGGATGCCGCGCGGGCCAATGACGGTCCGGGACACGAGGACTTTCCCTCCATTGACCTTGATTATGTCAAGGTGGGCAACGTTCAGGTGCGCGAAATCCGGGGTGGCAAGCTTCGTCTGGCCCTTGATCTGCGGAATACCGACAGCCAGAAGATTCTTTCGGGCGTGGTGAGCGGCACTCTGCTTACTGCAGATGGTAAAACCTACCCCCTGCGTTTTGATCAGGAAGACGTGGGCAATTTCCGCATCAGCCGCTTCAAGCGCGCAGTCATGGTGGCCGCCACCGAAAAACAGATAAGCCTCACCAATGCACAGGTCATTCTTGAAGTGCGCAGTCAGGAAAACACCGTGGTGTTCCGCAATATATTTGCCGTGGAGCATTAGACTGCGGTTTGCAGCGCGGGCAGGTCACATGCTTCAGGAACGGGCCGGGGCAGACAGAGCGGAGCGGACGTAAAGCGGAGGCCGCATTGGCTGATCATCCCCAGTATAGTTGCCAGTTTGCAACCATCCATAGCGATTGGCCCTGGATGCGCCAGACAGAAGACGGCTGCGGCGGCATGGGTCGTGTCCAGTTTGCGCTTGCGCAGCAAGCCGTAGAGGCGCAGCCCAACCCCCGGCATGCTGAAATATGGCTGGTTGTTTTTGACGAAGCTCCGGCGGGATTCTGTACCACCGTACCCCGTGAGCGGCGCATCCTGTATGTTACAGAACCGCCTGAAATCAAAAAATACCCCCGCTCCTACCTTGCCCAGTTCGGCATTGTTGTTTCGCCCTATGATTTTCGCTCTGTTGAGCGCCGCAGCATGGTCATTGGCAACCCCTGCCTCAACTGGCACTTCGGGGTCAGCCGCAGCGACAGCGGCTACGTGAGCAAATTCGGCAAGCTGGACGATTTGCGCCACCTGCCAATGCCGCAGAAAACGGGCCTTGTTTCAGTGGTCTGCTCAAATAAAACCGCCACCGAGGCCCAGCGCGCCCGCCTTGCACTGGTGGAGCTGCTCAGAGATCGGCTGGGGGACGCCCTGCATGTCTATGGTCGCGGCTTCAACCCCGTGGACGACAAAATGTCGGCCATTGCGCCCTACAAGTACCATGTGGTGCTTGAAAACAACCTGCTTCCGTACTTCTGGACAGAAAAACTCTCTGACGCATGGCTTGGCTGGTCGCTGCCGCTGTATCTTGGCGCACCCAACCTTGCTGAAGCCTGCCCATCTGCAGGCATTGTGCCCCTGCGCCCAAATGCGCCCGAAGCCAGCGTTGCGCTGGTAGTACAGGCTCTTGAATCACAATTGTGGGATATCCGGCAGGCCGAGCTGGCCCAATGCCGTGCGTGGATGCTGGAAACCACCAATGTCTTTGCCTCAGCGGTCCGCATGCTTGAAACGGCGACAGACTATCGCCGCAAGCAGCCCATGCTTGCGGTGCCAGAGCCAATTTTTGGCGTCAGCAGGGCAGATGTGGCCGCCATGCACCGCCAGGGCCGCACACAAAATCCGTAACGCGTCAACTCCAAGAGCACGACACCCCCATGAGCACTGTCAGGCCCGAAATAACCGTGGCCATGCCCGCCTACAATGCCGCCGCACACCTGCGCGAGGCGGTTGATTCCATTCTCACGCAGACGTTTGAGGATTTTGAGCTGCTCGTGGTGGACGACGGTTCCACGGATGACACCTATGCCATTGCCACGGCCATGGCTGCGGAAGACAGCCGGGTGCGCACCGAACGACTGCCAGACAACATGGGGCGTGCCACTGCCCGCAACATGGCCCTGGGGCGGGCGCGGGGGCGTTACCTGGCCTGGATGGACGCTGATGATATCGCCTTGCCCCGCAGGCTGGAACTGCAGCGCGCCTGCCTTGAAGCGCAACCAGACACACATATTTGCGGTGGAGGCGTGGAATATTTTGGCTACTCCCAGGCGTTGGAACTCTTTCCCGAGCTACCGGAAGCCGCCCGGGCAGCGGCCCTGTTTGGCGCGCCCGTACCCAACGGGTGCTCTATGCTGCGGCTGGACGCGGTGCGCGCCTTTGGCTTACGCTATGACGCAGCGCTGGCGCGGGCAGAAGACATGGCCTTTTGGGCCGACGCCCTGCTGGCGGCTGGCCTGCGGGCCACAAACCTGCAAATTCCACTGTTGCGCTATCGTTATGCGCCTGCGCCACAGGCCCGGCAGTGGCATGTGCGCGCCCTGTTGGGCCACGTGTTTCCGGCTTTGGGCATATGCGCCAGCGGAGCTCAGGCACAGCTTCACGCGGGCCTTGTGTACGGCGCAGCCGCCCATTCTGCCACTGCAACAGACGCGCTGGTCTGGCTCGACACGCTCTGGCAGGCATGGAAGACCCGCTACGGGCACGATGCCCACATGCAGCGGCACATTGTGGTGTTTGCGGCGCGCGTTCTGCGCGAGGTGGTCGCGCCCCAACTGGCGCAAGAGGCTGCCAGTACGCTGCAACATCTTTCCATTGCAGAACTTATGTAAAAATAATTTGCATATCTGACAGGCTTCGTATCTATTTGTTCCGCGCTGTTAGCGCGTTTTTTTACAGCTGGAGGACACCATGCACGATTTTGTCTACTACACGCCCACAAAAATCATTTTTGGCAAAAATACAGAGCAGCAGTGCGGCGGGCTTGTCAAAGCCCACAAATGCCGCAAGGTGCTGATCCACTACGGCGGCCAGAGCGCACTACGTTCGGGCCTCGTGGACAGGATCAAGGCCTCGCTCGAGGCAGATGGGCTGGCATACGTCACTTTGGGCGGCGTGGTGCCCAACCCCCGGCTTTCGCTGATCCGCGAGGGTATTGAACTGGCCCGTAGCGAGGGCGTGGACTTTGTGCTGGCCGTAGGCGGCGGCAGCGTTATCGACTCTGCCAAGGCTATTGCCTACGGGGCCGCCAACGAGGGCGACGTTTGGGATTTTTATATGGCCAAGCGCAAACCCGACACTTGCCTGCCCATCGGCTGCGTGGTCACCATTGCCGCAGCTGGTAGCGAAATGAGCAGCTCCACCGTGGTGACCAACGAAGAAAACGGCTTCAAGCGCAGTTTTAAGACAGACATGGCGCGCCCGGCCTTTGCCATCATGAACCCGGAACTGACCCTCACGCTGCCCGCCTTTCAGACGGCCTGCGGCTGCGTGGATATTCTCATGCACACCATGGAGCGGTATTTTGGCCACGGCTCCAACATGGACATTACCGACAGCATCAGCGAGGGCCTCTTGCGCACGGTCATGCACCATGCCACTGTGCTGCGCGACGACCCGGCCAACTACGAATCCCGGGCCGAAGTCATGTGGGCGGGCAGCCTCTCGCACAACGGCCTCACTGGCTGCGGCTCGGACGGTGGCGACTGGGCCACGCACATGATCGAACACGAACTGAGTGGCATGTTTGACGTGGCGCACGGCGCGGGCCTTTCGGCCATATGGGGCAGCTGGGCGCGGCATGTGTTGCCGCAACGCCCCGACCGATTTGCCCTGTTTGCTGAAAGGGTCATGGGCGTTGCGCGGGCTGAGTCCGACACTGTCACCGGCTTGCGCGGCATTGAAGCCATGGAGTCCTTTTTCCGCTCGCTGAACATGCCCATTTCGCTCAAGGAGCTGGATCTCGCCCCCACAGATGCCCAGCTTGCTGAAATGGCGGAAAAAGCCCTTGTGGGCAAAAGCCATATAGGCAGTGTAAAAAAATTGCTGCCTCCCGATATCGTGGCCATATTTGCTGCCTCGCGCTAGGGCGCAACCTCTCTGGCCCGTTTCAGCCATGCGGATGTCTGCACTGACTGAAGCGGGCCAGCTGCATCAGTGCGCACGCAAAAGAGGAGCCTGCATGCATAATGACTTTGAAGCCCGCCTTGCGGTGCGCTTTCCGCGTGCCGTGGTCATGGGCATAACGGGCAACTGGGCCTTTGCGGCGGGTACGGTGCTGCTGGCCCTGCGGCGGCATAATCCGGCCCTGAACGCAGACATCATCGTGTTTTGCGATGGAGCCTTGCCCGCAGAAGACGCCCGCATCCTGCAAGAGCTGGGCGCGCAGCTTGCGCCCTTTACGCCCGTGAATGCCGAGCTGACCGAAGAAGCCCTGTCGGTATTTTCGCCGCTCAGTCTGGCAAAGTTCCACTGCTTTGACCTGCTGCGCCAGTACGAATCGGTTGTGTGGCTTGATTCTGACATTCTGGTGCAGGATTCGCTGGAAGATCTTTTTGCCTGCGGCCCGCTGGGGCTGGCTCTGGAAGACCCGGAATTTTCGGACCCGGCGGGGGCCAAGCCCGCCCAGATTAACCTGCACGGCCCAGTGCAGGATTTTAACGGCAGTGCGGATAACCTGAATTCCGGCGTCATCGTATTTCGCAATGACCTGCCCGAACCTGAAGTACTACGACAGATGTGCATTGATTTTGTGCGCAGGCACGGCAAGCTGCTGCGCTATCCCGATCAGGCGGCCTTTAACGCGCTGGCGCAGATGTTGTTGCGGCAAAACTCACAGTGTGTGCAGCTGCTGCCCCAGCGATTCAACGCCCATCCGCGTAACCCTGCGGCTACCTTTGCGCCGGTGGTGCACGCCTTTGGAGCCTACAAGCTGTGGAACGACGGCCTTACGGCAACGTGCTTTCCCGAGTGGCAGCGCGACTACGCCCGCTGGCAGCGCCTCGGCGGCAGCCCCTATTCCGGAACCGTGGAAAACGCGGAATTTCTTGCAGGCGGCGCATTTTCACTGCTCACGGGGCTGTGTGGTACCATAGAAAATGCCCAGGCGGCCATTGCCGACATGCAGCAAAAACTTGAAGTCGAAACACGGGTTCGCGCCCGTCTGGAAGCCGTGGTCAGCAGGCTCGGCTAGGCTGCGGTTTTCAAATTGCGTGGCCTTGAGAGGCCCCACAAAAAGCCCTTGCGATGGTTGTCGTGAGGGCTTTTTTTCTTGTGTGGGGCAAGGTGTGTCGACCTGCGCAGAGCATGGCAAAAGAGGGTAGTATTTACCTAAATTTTGTTGTGATTTGTCAGGGGGCTGCATATGCCAAAAGGAAATCTGGACAATATCTAGAAAATGGTATGGAATATTACGTATGGTTGTAGTTTTAACTGTCACAGGCTGTGTTTCTGGGTACTCTGTGCAGATTTACGCTAAAGGACCGACCATATGGCCATCAAGGAATACCTGTTACGCAGCTTCCGCATCAAGATTCTTGCCCTGGTGATCGTTCCGCCATGTCTTTTCATTCTTTCCGTTCTGGTTGTTATCTCTGTTTTGCGCGTCCGTCTTTCCGACGATGTTCAGTCTGTACTCAGCGAACACATGAACAGCCTGTATTACAGCCTTATTACTGAGTACAGCAACGAGATCACCAGCAATGTCAACCTGCGCGTCAAGCTCATCACCAATGAGCTGAAAATTCTCGCCGGAACAGCCCAGACCTTCATTGACCTTGGCGAAGACGCCAACAGGGCTGGCGAGGTTCTGCAAGATTATTCATTCTATCATAACGATTTTGTGCACAACCAGCAGCAGAACTGGTCCAACATTACCCGTGGCGCCGCTGATATGAGCCTGAGCGTATGGAGTTACCAGCACGACCATGCGGGCAACATCAACAGAGTCACAAAAACCTATGCTTCTACCTTTGCCGCTCTCAAACCCCTTATGAACGCCATGGGGCGGCGCGGTGCGCAAAAGGGCTGGCTCTACCTGGCTGGGCCCAAGGCTGAGCCCTTCATGCTCGTGTATCCGTGGGCACAGATGCCCGCCATTTTTGATGAAAAATACAAGGGTCACAACAGTCATAACTGGTGGGACTTTTTCTTTCCCGGCATGGTTGAGGAATGGGAAAGGTGGCTTCGGGAGCATCCGACCGAAGCTCTGTCCAGTCAGGACATGACGACCATCACGCCATTTTATGACGATGCTGGCGGCACCGGCACGATGCTTACGTTTTTTTATCCGCTTTGGACGGCAGGGCGGGACGCCAACAGCGGGGCAGTGGCCATTGATATTGGCGTAGATATGCTGGCGGGTATTGTGCACAGCGCCAAAGTCGGTCAATCGGGATTTGCCTTTATCATGTCTGACGAGGGCGAGGGGCTCAACCTCACAGGCGAGCAGAGGGACCAGTTGGGAGTGAGTGATCAGGTGGCCTGTGGTCACGGGGTTACCCGGTACAGCACAAACATATTTTGCAGCACAATTCCAGAAATAGCCTCGCTCAGGCTGCCACCACAGGATGAAGATTACAGGCTGTACACAGTGGCGGGCAGGGACGGCGAATACTATCTGGCAGTGCACGAAATGGGGCGCGTATTGCGGTGGAACGGCAATACCACATCGCCCGCAAGGTTCTTTGTGGTGGTGGCGCTGCCAAAATCTGAAGTTTTCACCATACAGAACGTCATACAGAAGGAAATTGCCGGGGCTTCCTCCTCGGCTCTCGGCATGGCAACCATGGCAGCGTTGTTGATTGGCATGCTGACCATTATGCTGGGTATCCACCTTGTCTTGCGCTGCACCAAGCAGATGCACCTGCTGATGCGGCGCATGGATCAGCTCGGCAAGGGGGATTTTTATTCCGAAGTTCCCGTGATTGTGCAGGACGATCTGGGCAAGCTCGCCCAGATATTCAATACCATGACCGCCGACCTTGCCGCTTCGCGCGCGCAGCTGCAGAACTACGCCACAAGACTGGAAGGAATGGTGGCGGAACGCACAAAGGAACTGGATGAGGCCAACAAGCAGCTGGCAGACATCTCTCGCAAGGACGCCCTCACGGGGCTGTACAACCGCAGGCACTTTGATGAAGCCCTGCCGTTGATGTGGCGTGTGGCCAAGCGCGAGGGCAAGACCCTGTTTCTCATCATGTTTGATGTGGATCATTTCAAGCAGTTCAACGACATCTACGGCCATCTGGCGGGCGATGAATGCCTGCGGCGCGTTGCCGCGCTGGCCACGGGCTGCGCCAACAGACCGCAGGACATTGTGTTTCGCTATGGCGGTGAGGAGTTTGTAGTACTGCTTGTTGGTGGCGCAAATGATGCGCGGCACGTGGGCGAGTGCATACGAAAGGCCGTGGAGGATGAAAAAATTCCTCATGCAGGTGGATGCGACCCGTGGCTGACCATCAGCATTGGCATTGCCTCTGTGCACGATTTTTCCAGTACTTCATCGGCAGATCTTCTGGCGCAGGCAGATGCGGCCCTGTACCGCAGCAAACGTGAGGGCAGAAACTGCATGTTTGAGAGCCGGAACGGTGATCTGGTGGCAGTGAAACCGGAGTAGAGGGCAGGTACAACCTTTCTCAGGGATGAAATAGAAAAATTCATCAAGCCGTATATTCACGGTTGATAGGCAGATGTGATTACGCTTGAGCAAAATTTTTGCGTCAGAAAACGAAAAAAGGTTGGGTGCAGTGTCTGCATCCAACCTTTAACTTTTAATGGTGCGCCCGGCGAGATTCGAACTCACGGCCTTTGGCTCCGGAGGCCAACGCTCTATCCAACTGAGCTACGAGCGCATAAGAACATTTCTGATATGCTTTGTACCGGCGGCTGTCAAGGCCAGTGGACACGGCGCAATCCGGCCAGGTGCGCAGGCCTGGGGCGTGCATAACAGAGTCAGCTGGGGCAGGCTGCGCAGGTTTGCGCGCGGCAGCAATGTGGGATAAAAATATGGGCAAGGGGGCACGCGCCCCAATGATTTGCAATAGTGGAGAATGCATGCGCGATATACTTGTTGGGGTAAGCGGCGCCAGCGGTATGCCGCTGGCCTTGAGTCTTATGCGGCTGCTGGCGGCCATGCCCCAGGTGCGCACCCACTGCGTGGTTTCAGACGGCGCCCGGGCCGTGCTTAAGGCCGAATGCGGCGCGTCTGCCGATGTGCTCACTTCGCTGGCCCACACCGTATATGCCGCTGAAGACCTGGGCGCAGGCCCGGCCAGCGGCTCGTGGTGGCGGCGCGGCAGCGAGCCTGCTGCTATGCTGGTTGTGCCGTGTTCCATGGGTACCGTGGGCGCCATTGCCAGCGGGGCCACGCGCAATCTTGTGCACCGTGCTGCGGATGTGGCGCTGAAAGAGCGCCTGCCTCTGGTGCTTGTGACGCGCGAGAGTCCGCTCTCTGCCATCCACCTGCGCAACATGCTTGCCCTGCGAGAGGCTGGCGCGGTGGTGATGCCGTTCTCTCCTTGTTTTTATCTGCGCCCATCGGGTGTGGACGAGCTGCTGGACCAGTTTTGCGGCCGCATCTTCGATCAGGTGGGACTTGCGCACAACCTTGCCCGCTGGACTGGCGAGGCATAGCCCTGCCCTGCATGTGTGCCGTCTGCGGCCATTCCGTTTTGTGATTCCGTTTATATTCAAGTATTGCTAAAGACTTACGCTGGAGGCAGCATGAGCGACATAACCTGGTTTGGACATTCGGCTTTCAAAATCAGCTCGCCTGAAGCACAGGTGGTCATTGATCCCTTTTTTGCCCCTTCTGCGGGTGTTACCGTCGACGCAGCCGGTGATGTTGATATTGTGCTTGTAACCCACGACCACGCCGACCATGTGGGCGACGCCGTTTCCCTGTGCCGCCGCACCGGCGCGCATCTTGGAGCCATAGTGGGCACTGCGTGCAAACTTGGCGAGGCGGGTGTGCCCACAGAGCAGATAATCAACGGCATAGGTTTCAACATGGGAGGCACGGTGTCCCACAAGGGCGTGGATATAACCATGACCCAGGCCTATCATTCCAGCGATTCGGGCTCTCCGGCTGGCTATATTGTGCGCATGCCCGACGGCTTCACCGTGTACCATGCTGGCGATACCTGTATTTTCAGCGGCATGGAGCTGTGGGGCCAGCTGTACGACATTGATGTGGCCCTGTTGCCCGTGGGCGGCGTGTTTACCATGGATGCGCGCCAGGCTGCGCTGGCCTGCAAGCTGCTGCGCTGCAGGGCTGCTGTTCCCATGCACTGGGGAACATTCCCCGTGCTGGCCCAAAACGCTGCGTGCTTCAAGGTAGAACTGGAGCGCATGAAGCTCTCCTGCCGCTGTGTGGAAATGTCGCCCGGTGAAACCGTAAGCTTTGGCTGATTGCCGTCTCCAGCGCGGGGTCTGCCGGCGCTGGGGGCTGCCATTGCCAATTGCCGCAAGGATGATCAATGAGCGTTTCACTCAAGTGCCAATACGGACTGCGCGCCCTGTTTGAACTGGCCCGGCGCACGGGCAATGGTCCAACGCGCATACAGGAAATAGCCGAGTCACAGGCCATTCCGCCCCGCTTTCTCGAGAATATTCTTAACCAGCTGAGGCGTGGCGGTTTTGTGGAAAGCCGGCGCGGCAAGTCCGGGGGCTTTGTGCTGGCCCGCCCCGCAGGGCAGATAACCGCACTGGACGTCATACGCTTTCTTGACGGCCCGGTGCACCCGTTTGACTGCGAGGGCGAAAGTCCTGTGCGCAAATGTTCGCTAGGGCCAGACTGTGTATTCATGCCCCTGTGGCAGCGGGCGCGCCAGGCTCTGGAAGGCGTGTACGGCAGTACTACCCTGCAGGACCTGCTGGATGCGCAAGCGGCCAACATACCCGATTTCAGCATTTGACCACTTCTGCCTGCTCCCCTTGGGGACGGGCAGAATTTTTTTGCGCAGAGGGCTTGCCTTTCAGGAGTTCTGTTATTATCACTTAGTCAGTCGAATTAATGTAGTTAATGTCGGGCAAAGGAAGCAAAGCCCGCCCGACACGGCTGAACCATACAATCTGGATTGCACACAGCATCGCCAAGGCGGGTAAGGAGAACGCGTATGTCCAGAATTTATCAGAACAATCCCCTTTCTATCGGCAACACTCCCCTGGTGCGGCTTAATCGCGTGGTGGGGCCCAAGGCCACAGTGCTGGCCAAGATCGAAGGCCGCAACCCCTCGTACTCCGTCAAATGCCGCATTGGCGCAGCCATGATTGCCAATGCGGAAAGTCGTGGTCTGCTGCGCCCCGGCGTGGGCATTGTGGAGCCCACCAGCGGCAATACGGGTATTGCACTGGCTTATGTGGCAGCCGCCAAGGGCTATGAACTTACGCTCACCATGCCCGAGACCATGAGCCTTGAGCGCCGCCGCGTGGTGGCCATGCTGGGCGCAAAGCTGGTGCTCACCCCGGGTGCGGAGGGCATGCCCGGAGCCATTCGCAAGGCCGAAGAGCTGGCAGCCGCCAACCCCGGCGCGTTCTTTATGCCCCAGCAATTCAAGAATCCGGCCAACCCGGCCATTCATGAGGCCACCACCGGCCCCGAAATATGGAATGATACCGACGGTCAGGTGGACGCCATTGTGGCGGGCGTGGGTACGGGCGGCACCATTACGGGTATTTCACGCTATCTCAAGCACACGCGGGGCAAGAGCATCGTTTCCGTGGCGGTTGAGCCTGCTGCCAGCCCTGTGATCAGCCAGCACCTGGCAGGTCAGCCCCTGCAACCTGGGCCGCACAAGATACAGGGCATTGGTGCTGGTTTTATACCTGAAACGCTGGATGTCAGCCTGCTGGACAGGGTAGAAGCCGTGGGCAACGATGAGGCCATTGAATTTGCCCGCAGGCTGGCGCGTGAAGAGGGCATTCTGGCTGGTATCTCTTCGGGCGCAGCAGCTGCAGCAGCGGCGAGGCTTGCGGATCTGCCGGAATTTGAGGGCAAGACCATTGTGGTTATTTTGCCTGATGCGGGCGAACGTTATCTGTCGTCTGCCCTTTATGAGGGCATCGGCGAGTAGTCTGGCTGCAATGGCAGAAAAAGGCTGTAGGGCGTAAGCTCTACAGCCTTTTTGCGTTATGGCCGTCAGTGAAGCATTTCTTCGGCAATGGGCACGCCATGCTCAAAGAGCGTGGACAGAAAGGCCCTGGTGGTGCGGCTAAAGGTGGTGTTGGGCTGCGTGACAAGAAAGTAGTTGGTGTGCATGGAAAAATCTTTGACCGGCAAAGGAACCAGCGCACCATTTTCCAACTCCCTGGTTGCTGCATGGCGGGGCAGGGCTGTTATGCCCAAACCGTCAATGACCATCTGCTTGGTCACTTCCATGTTGTCCACGGTCACTATCATGGGAGGGTTAGCGCGGGGTGCATGTTTTTTTAGCCATTTTGCCACCTTGTCAGTCATGCGCGCGCCCTGCTCGCGCATGATCATGGTTTCGCGGGTAATGTCCGCTGCCTGCAGCATGCGGTGCGAAGCCGCAAGGGCGGACTGTTTGCCAGCCACGAGAATAAGCGGCTCGCGATGTAAAAAGTGCTGCTGTAACGTGGGGTGACCTGACGACGAGCCGCCAAACCCTATCTCCAGCTCTCCATTTTGCAGCTTGTCCGCAAGCTTGTGCGAATTACAGATAACCATGCGGATTTTGATGCGTGGGTACCGGTGATGAAAGCTGTTAACGAAAAATGGCAGCCAGTACGCACCCATAATGGCAGTTGCGCCGATGGTCAGGTCGCCGCTCTGCAGTTCGCCTATTTCCTGAAAGGCGTTGCGCAGCTCGCTGAGCACGCCAAATATTTGCTGGGTATATTTATAGAGAAGCTCCCCTTCGCTCGTGAGTCTGACGCTGCGACATGTTCTTTTGAACAGCACCACGCCCAGGCTTTGCTCAAGATTCTGAATCTGCATGCTGATGGCGGGTTGAGTAAGGAACAGCTCACGGGCAACCTGGGTAAAATTACCTGTTTCTGCCACTCGGTGGAAAGCTCTGAGACTTTCAATATTCATGCAGGCTCCTGATTGTGGCCATGTGTGCGGGGTCATGCACGTATGCCGGGTTTAACAGACTAAAAATTATAATAAAAAGCCAGGTTGCACTGCCAAGCATCACGCAGGTTGGGTTTGCCGACCCAACCGCCGCCCGCAACGGCGCCTCTGCCCCAGACGCTGCTTGATGTATCCAGGTTAAGCAAAACGTAGTGCGCTTCAAGATTCATGGTAAGATTTTTGTATATTTGCCATTCATTGACAAGGCTGAATTCAGTAGCGCTGTCTTTCGTGGTAAGATAAATGCCTTCGACGCCGGCATTAAAGTCGGTACCAACTCTGGTGGTGACGTAGTTGCCGCTGGCATTCTTTTTTCCAAGAAAATATTTGGCCATTACAGGGTCGTTTGTACCCCTGAAATGGTTGATGCGTATGGTATGCGTGAGGTCTTCAAGAAAAGAAATGTCCTTGAGTCTTGCGCCAAATCCCCAGGTGCCGGTCCAGACGGCCGTAACGGCGTTTTTGCGTGAAATGATGCTGCCGTTGCTGGCAAATTTGGAAAGCTGGTTGCCAGTGGTAGAGCGGATTGTCGGCATGCGCTGCGACCCGTTCTTTATGTCGCCCGTGTCGCCAGAACTGTACCAGGCGTAAATGCCGGGGATGCCCCAATCGAGCTTGTATTCGCCGAGCAAAAATCCTTCCCAGCCTGACCGGTTAAGCTGGGCATGCTCGTATGCCACGCTGCCGTATGTAAAATCCCAGGCCAGCCGAAAGGGATCGCTGCCCGTGTATTCTCCCGTTACCGCCCCCCAAAAGGCATTGCCGTATTCCGTCAGCCGGTCGGAATGCCCCTGCTTTGTCGCCCATACCGCCGGGAGCATGCCGGTGTACACGCTGGTAATACCGTTGCCCATCTGGTCGGACGTGTTGCTGGGCACACTGTTCCACGAACTATAGGCTTTGTTGACGCGGGGGTTCATCACATTGGGCCCGATGCTGGCGTGCATGAACCACGGCGTGATTTTGAGTCCGTCAAACGACAGGGGCACCAGAAGCCCGGCCGCATCCATGTTGTCCATGTAGTTTGCGGAGGTGCGGGGCTGCCCGGCAAGGCTGCCGGGGTAATTGTCGTTGTAAAAGCGAAACCAGAACCCCGTAACGTCGGCATGTTCGTTGACCTTGTACGAGGCCACTATGCCTGGCACGTCGTCCTGAAAGATGTTGGACGTTTTTGCCACAAAGTTGGGCAATGTAATTTCCTGAATGCCCATACGTACCTTGAGTGGCGTATTGGGCAACGTCCAGTCCAGGTAGGCGTTTTTTACTTCAACAGCATTGCCGTCGGCCCCCAGGGCGCCGCCGTACGCATTTGTGCCGCCGGGGCGGTCCATTGCATTGCCCCACTGCTGATCGCCTATTTCAAACCATACGGTGCCTGAAAGATATTCCGAAGCTATTGCCTGCAGTTGCAGGCGTACCCGCTGGTTTGTGCCAAATTCATCCGCCGTGTTCGTCGCACCCCCGTTGTAGCCCGTGTAGGGCGAGGGGTTGGGCGCTTTATTGGTTGCGCGCGGGCTGTTGGCGAACTTTCCGTAGTTGCCGTAGTCGAAGTTTACAATCCATTGACCTTTGACTTTAAATTCAACTGATTCAGCACGTAACGGAGCCAATGCCAACCCCGCGGCCATGAGAAGGACGAGATGCTTTTTCATCGGATACCTCCCGAAAGATACATTTTGAATAAATGTATCCCAAAGACGTAATCCGCAGAAATCATGTTCTGTGATTGCAATGATAAATCCTGATTATGGGTGCGTGATTTATTATGCAGATCTCGACGTGTGTTACCAACACTGGTGATTTAATAGTTGCGCGTCAATCATAAGCTTTGTTTATGGTAGAGAAAGGCTCTTTTGATTTTTTTCAGTCGTAAATTTTTTGTATGGTTTTACGCAAGAGATCAAGCACATCACTGCCGGCATGTCCGGCAGCACTAACAAGGAGTATCATATGGGCAAGGAAATTGAACGCAAATTTTTGATAAATGGCGACGATTGGCGGGCGCTGGCGCAGGGCACCATGTACCGGCAGGGGTATCTCAACAGTGCCAAGGAGCGCACTGTTCGCGTGCGCACCGTTGGTGACAGGGCCTTTTTGACCATCAAGGGTATAACCGTCGGGGCCACGCGGGCAGAGTACGAGTACGAAATCCCCTTTGGCGACTGCAATGCCCTGTTGGACAACCTGGCCGAAAAACCCCTGATTGAAAAGAAGCGCTACAAGATAAAGCAGGGCGAATTTGTTTGGGAAATTGACGAATTTTTTGGCGATAATCAGGGGCTTATCGTGGCCGAGATCGAGCTGGTCAGCGAAGATCAGGTCTTCAACAAGCCGCAGTGGGTGGGTGAAGAAGTGACCGGCGATCCCCGGTATTTCAACTCAAACCTCATCAAGCACCCCTTTACCAAGTGGTAATGGGCCAGTCGCCGATCAAAGGAGTTTGTCATGCCTAACGTATTTGCCCAGAATGTCGCCACATCTGCCGCCGATGCCGAAAAAATTGTACCCAGGGCCGAGTTTCGTGTTTTTGGCCACGGCATAATCGATACGGTCAAGCAGCGTATGTGGAATTGCTCTGCAGTGCTCCACAAAGCCCGCAAAATGCCAGCGGAAACCTATTTTCTTTCGGTCAACACGACTGAAGCCAACGTGAAGGTACGCGATGGCCTGCTGGATATAAAAACAAAAACGGGTGAAACCCCAGAAGGATATGAAATTTTTCAACCGCGCGGCAAATTTCAGTTTCCTGTGAGCAGGCAGGACCTGTCTGTCATATTGGGGCACCTCAAGGTTGAAATGCCGTTGGACAAATCAACCTACGAAATTGAAGAATTCATCGAGATGGCCCGCGCCCATCCGCAACTGGCCCCCGTCACCGTGGAAAAAATGCGCTACGGCTTTACCGTGGACGGCATCATCTGCGAATTTGCCCAGGTGTGGTTTAACGGCGCACTGGTGGAATCTGCCTGCTGCGAAAGCGAAAATTACGCGGGAATGCGTAAGGCTGTGGAATATCTTGGTTTGGCAGACATGCCCAACATCAACTATCTTAAGGCTGCAAGGCGCATCATAGGCATGGAATAATACGATGCACCCCCGGCGGTTTCGTCCTGTCCCCCTACCATCGGGGCGAAACCGCCTTTCCGCCAAGGAGGTTCGGGCCATGTCTCAAGTACAAACGCCGCCCAGCACGTTTGATCCGCTGGATATGCGGAACTACACACTGGAAAAACTCCCGGAAATGAAAGGCGGCGTGTGGGTTGACCGGGTAAAGTTTATAGGTATCCCCCTCGCCATCTTTATGTTTTTGTATTTTGATCTGCGCTGGTGCGGTACCATCGGAGTGTTTGAAGCGCAGACCAAGGTTCCCCCCGCGCACTGCTATTCGGCCCTGGCGATTTTTGTGTCGTCGCTCATTCTCTGGCTGGCCGAATCGATCCCCAACTACCTAACATCATTTCTGATCATCATCGCAGCTGTGCTCACCGGGGTTATGAAAATGCGCCCGGCATTTGCCATGCTGGGCGAGCCCGTGATGGTGCTGAACATTGCCTCGTTCATCATGGCCAGCGCCCTTGTGGTTACAGGCCTTGCCAAGCGCATCTGCATCTATATGGTTTTGCGCATGGGCAACAATCTCGCGATGATGCTGCTCTGTTTTATCGGCCTCAATTTGCTGCTTGGGGCGTTTATCAGTGCCACATCGGCAAAAACAGCTCTTTTACTGCCGCTATTCATGGTCATTTCGGCCATGTACGGCGCAACGGGCGGAGAGAACCGCAACAACGTTGGCCGCAACATGGTGCTGCAAAATCTGTTGGCCAACAATGTGTCGGCCTCCGCCTTTATTACCGGCTCTGCAGCCAACCTGGTGGCGGCCACACTGCTGGAAACAGCCGGATACAAGGTTTATTACGCTGACTGGATCAAGGTAATGCTGCCCCTGAGCATAATGCAGTGCCTGTTTGCCTGGTATTCTGGTACGCGCTGGATATTCCCCCTCAGCAAGGAGGACTCCACGCCAAAGATGGAAGGCGGCACCGCCCGACTGCGGGACGAACTGTCCAAACTGGGAAAGGTCAGCTCTGCAGAAATTCGCGCTGGTCTGGTGTTTCTGGCAGTTCTGGCGTTGTGGGCCACAGACAAGCAGCACGGCATTCGTGCGGAAGTTGTTGCGCTGGTGGGTGCTGCCTGCGTGCTTATGCCCAGCTTGTGCAAGCTGCCGCGTCTGGGCGTCATCAAGTGGAACGACGCCGACATCCCTTGGCACATGCTGATGTTCAGCTGGGGTGCATATGTACTTGGCGGGCTGGTTGAAAAAACTGATATAGTGGGGCTGTGGATACATTCCATGCTTGATAGCTGGAATGCCGCAGCCTTGCCCAAGGTTGCCGTTTTTGGCGTGCTGGCGTTGGTTTTTGCGCTGACAACTTTGATAAGCGAGAGCAAAACGGCCCGCACCATCGTTATGTTCCCGATCATTATTGCCGTTGCCAAAAAATTTGGCTGGGACGTGATAGGGTTCAGTCTTCCCATGGCCTTTCTTATCAACCAGGTGTATGTGCTCTACTTCAACTCCAAGCCAGCCAACATCAGTTATCTGACAAACCAGTATTCCAGCTGGGAATCCTTCAAATTTGGCATACTGCAATTGCTGGCTTGCCTCGTAATGCTGATATTATGGACGCAATACGCCATGCCTCATATGGGATTTGACAGCAGGCTGTGGTAATTTTTTACAGCGCCCAATAAATAAGGCCACCCGCGCGGGCAAAGCGGGTGGCCTTATTTATTGGGCGCTGCGGGCTTACTTCTGGCTGTTGACCAGGTGGAGCAGATCCCGCAGGTAGGTCTGCCGATGATTGATGTAAAATAGGAGAACGCTTCGATAGTTATTGCCCACAAGCGAGCCTTCAATCAGCATGCGGCTTATGTCGTGCCGCCTGCAGAGTACAAGCTGCAGCCGGGCAATGGCGTTGCGCTCTGTGCGGCTCATGCCGCGCAGCAGCCGGGCAAAGACCTCCTGCGCGCGGGGCAGATAAAACCAAAAATACATGAGGTCCAGCGCATGGATAAACAGTGTGCGTTGCGTGGGCTGACGCCGTTCGCCGTCATCGTCTTTTTTATGCGCATCTGCAGCTGGTTTGTCCAGGTGATGCGCGAGTTCAAACAGGGCATTGCCAGCGCGCAGGCTGTCCAGCTTTTCCGCGTAATCCCAGTGCCGCATCCGCAGGTTGTTGCGGCTGTCCGCGTAGCCTTCGATGATCGCTGCCACGGCATCAGAGGCTGTTTTTGAAATAATTGCGGCGCAGGGTATGATGTAAGACAGCGGGTCGGCTACGCCTGCCAGAGCCAGCAGCTGAACAGCTGTGGCATTAAAAAAACCTGACACGGGGATAGCCAGAACACTACGGAACAGATTGCCCACAATGGCAGCGCGCGGAAAGCCTCGATACAAATTGTGCGCCGAAATATACAGGCCGTTTACAATGTTTAGTACGGCAAAGACCAGCAGAGGGTGATCCTGCACACTCACGCCAAAGCCTTTTTCCAACAAACCTATTCGTATGCCCGCCTCAAGTATCAGAACAGAGACGCCCGTGTACAGGAGCGAATCGCAAAGCCTGCCAACGTCGACATGGTCGCGCCAGCCAAGGAGGCTGCGGCGGGATCCGCCATTGCCGGAGATCACCATCTGGATGGCATTGCGCACGCCAGTGACGGCAAACCATATCCACGCGCCAAACCAGGCCAGGAACCACCACTGCTGCGTGTACCAGAACGTCAACGCGGCGGGGATAAAGCCCGCCGTAACTTTAAGGGCGTTACTTGCGGAGGTGTTAAGGTAGGCGAAACCCGGAAATCTGCTGCCGGTTGTCGCGCGCAACAGGCCATTGCTGCGGGGGGGGGCCTGCGGGCCGGTCAGGCTTACCATATTGCCCACGTCGGAAACCCGCGCCGTCTCCACATGCACTGACCAGTTGTGCTGACGGCTGCCGCATGAGCCGCTTGCGGTTTTCTGCGCGCCCCGAATGCGTATGTGTCGCTCTTCCAGCGCGGTTTTTATGGGGACAGGCATGGTGTTTACTGCCTGACGTTGTATGGCCTTGCGGGCACGGAGTGGCAGCGTAGCCGGAAAAGCCAGACCCATGCGGATCGGCGCTTCGCGGCTGGCGGAAGCCGAGCCCATATGGCATTTGAGGGAAATTCTGCGGTAATGGTCGCACAACAGGGGCAGATTGCCGAGGATGTACCGCAGTTTTGCCGTGCGTCGTCCAGACTGCGCTTCGGATTGCATACGCTGCACCATGCCCAGTACCATTTGTCGAACCTTCAGGGTATCGCCCCTGTTCAGCGCCGTGCGCAGACTGCTGATGTCACCCAGATGCTGCAGCCGCCCCTCATGCCAGTAACGGGCGTTGAACAGCTCCAGATGGGTAATGCGCCCACGGCAATCCCACAGCAGCTCCAGCACATCCTCCTGAGCCAGATCCGCGAGGCCCAGCACGATGCGGCTGTCGGCGTGCAGGCGAGCAAGGCTGCGCACCAGGGTTGCGGGAGAGATGGAGTGCAGCCTGGGCGGATTTACTTCGGCAGGGATGACGGCAAGTGATTGGGTCAGGCTTGTGGCGAGGGCTTCCCGGTAGTTCAAGGCATCGAGACGCTGCAGTTCCCGTCTGGAAGACGCGTCTTTCCTGTCCTGTAATCGCGTTGCCTGCAACTGGAGGGTCGACAGTACATGGGCCTGCAGGCAGTCTTTGATATGGGCCAGGGTGATTTGCCCCTCGCCGACATGCCGTTGCACAACCGCGCGTGGGACGGGCAAAATTTCAAGATCAAGCGCTTCTGCCAGCTCCAGGCGGTAGCTGTGGTTCCAGGCGTCAAGCTGGCGCAGTGTGCGTTCGCCCTTCCAATCCGCCAGGGCTTTGCCCTGCGCCATCAGCGCGCTCACATCTGGCTGATCCAGAAAATCGAGAAAGGCCCGGTAGTCCGCAAAGCCGCGCGGCATCCATAACAATCGTATTTTTTTACCCCGGAATTCAGATTCGAACTGAACGGCAACACGGGCGGTGATGCCCACAATTTCTGCCGCCTGCAATACTTCTTCAACCGCCTGCCGCCGAATATGGTCGCAGTAGACAATGGTAATGTGGCGGATGCCCTTGATCCAGGCATCCAGAATAAGGCGTGTCGGTGTTTTTTTGCCGCTGCTGTGGGCGTCGTGCACGTGGTCGTCAAAGACAAGCTGGTTCCAGCTTTCGGGCATTTCAAGCAGGTGGTAGCGCATCAGCATGCGGCGTACCAGACGCGGGGTTCCAGTTGCGGTGCGCCGGAATTCATGGGCGAGCTTCAACCGTTCGCCCTCCGTATTGCGGGCCACGAGGTCTTTCATTATCTGCACCAGCGCCCGTGCGGTGTTGATGCGCAGGGTGGAGTGGGCGCTGGCCAGGGTTTCGCTGTACAGCATGTTCAGGGCTGTCAGACGGTGAGTAGTGTGGTCCATGTTTTTGCTGGTGAGGATATGGATGACCGCGTGAGCGATGCGAAATTCCGGCGCGTAGACCAGTCCTTTTATTCCATGCGGATGAAAATTGACGTCCAGAATTTCGTGAATATGGTCGTGTGTGGAGTTGCCAGATTCGATTGATTTGATCATCTCCAGCAATTCGTAATCCCTGGAATCAAAGAAAAGTTTTTCCGCAATCATGTGGTTCTCCTGAAAGGCACGGCAATGGCAGTATTTTTTCTTTGCCGTGTACCGTCTTTCAGAAAAATTACATAATAATATCTTTTAATAATTGTTATAAATTAAAGCGGGCAGGCGCTTGCTCCTCGCGGAGAAGGCCTGCCCGTAATATGTGGATGGGGTGATTGAGGCTGCTTACAGCTCGTCCAGCGCGCAAAGCGCAGGCGTCAGCTCACCAAGGCTGTTGATAAGCGCCATATTCTCGCTGTAGTCCACCGGGCAGGCCACCAGCGATACCCCGGGTTCGTCCAGGGCCTTCTGCAGGGTGGGCAAAAGCTCGGCGGCACTTTTTACGCTGTAGCCCTTGGCCCCAAAGCTTTCAGCATAGGCCACAAAATCGGGGTTGCCAAAATCCACGCAGTCGTGCGAGCCCGATTCCATGTCCATCTTCCACTTGATCAGCCCGTAGCTGTCGTCTACCCACACCAGAATCTTGAGCGGGATGTTCTCGCGAACGGCGGTTTCCATTTCCTGCGAATTCATAAGGAAGCTGCCGTCACCCATGACAGCCAGCACCTTGCGGTCAGGGTGCGCCAGATGCGCGCCAATGGCCCCGGGCAGGGAAAATGCCATGGTGGAAAGGCCGTTGGAAACAATGCAGGTAAGGGGCGCATAGGTGGGATACAGCCGTGCCATCCACATCTTGATAGCCCCCGTGTCGGCCAGCACAATATCCTCGTCGCCCATGGCGGCGCGTATGTCGTTCACAATACGCTGCGGCTTGAGGGGGAATGCATCGCTCTGACGGCCCTTGGCAAGCTCTGCCTCCACCAGTTCGCGAATTCTGGCCCCGCGCCCGGCAGAGAGCAGCGGCTCTGACCCGAGCGCCTTGGCAAGAGCGGCAAGGGCAAGGCCCACGTCTGCCATGATGCTTACTTCGGGGTTATAGTGGGCGTCCACATCGGGCATAAAGGTATTGATATGGATGATGCGCTTGTCCGAGCGGGGGTTAATGCGCATGGGCGTGAATTCCTGCAGCTCGTAGCCGATGGAAAGAATCACGTCTGCCTGATCAAAGGCGCAGTTTTCGTAGTCGTGCCGCATGAAGCCGATAACTCCAAGCGACTGGGGGCTGCGGTCGCTGATAACACCCTTGCCCATAAAGGTGGTGGCCACGGGAATGTTGTAGCGCTCGGCAAAGGCGGCCAGCACGGCGGCATTGCCCGTGCGGGCAACGCCATGCCCGGCCATGATCACCGGCTTGCGCGCGCTGCGCAGCAGGGCGGCGGCCTCTGTCACCGCGGCGGGTGAGGGAATGGCCTTGGCGCAGGGGGTTGCCTTGAGGGGCGTAGCCTGGGGCATGGGGGCCGCTTCCACATCTTCAGGAATGGCAAGGTAGGTCGCGCCGGGGCGCTCCTCCTGCGCAACCTGAAAGGCATTGCGTACCATCTCGGGCACAGACAGCGGCGTAAGCACGGTGTCGGCCCACTTGGTCACGGGTTTGAACATGCCCACAAGGTCAACAATCTGGTGCGATTCCTTGTAAATGCGCTTGAGCCCCACCTGTGCAGAGATGGCAACCAGCGGGCTGGAGTTGGTCTGCGCGTCGGCCACGCCCAGCAGCAGGTTGATGGCACCCGGCCCCAGGGTGGCGGTGCATACGCCAGCCTTGCCGGTCAGGCGGCCGTAAATGTCGGCCATGAACGAGGCTCCCTGCTCGTGGCGGGCCAGAATAAAGCGGATGTCGCCCGAAGCGGCCACAGCACGCACAAACCTGATGTTTTCTTCGCCGGGGATGCCAAAGACATATTTAACGCCTTCGGCCCTGAGGCATGACACAAGAAACTGGGCGACGTTCTGCTGATCCATGAACAACCTCGTTGCGGGCGTTTATCCAGGGCGGTTGCCCTGCGGTTACTGCCAAAGGTCGCTGCAAGCCAGCCGCGCGGCACGGGGGCGGTCAGGCGTTATTTTTGCGCTACGGCGCGTTCAATCACATCTGCCCAGTGGTGCAGAATGAAGATGTGGGCTTCCTGAATACGGGCCGTTATCTGATGGGGAACCACCACGGCCATGTCGGCCAGTGATTCAAGCTTGCCGCCGTCTCGCCCCAGCAGGGCGATGGAGGCTATGCCCTGGGTGCGGGCCTCGTTGACTGCGGCAATGATGTTGGCCGAGTTGCCAGAGGTGGAAATGCCCACAAAAACATCACCGGGGCGGGCCAGAGCCTCTACCTGCCGGGAAAAGACGTCGTCAAAACCAAAGTCGTTGCCAATGGCCGTGAGGTTTGAGGTGTCTGTGGTCAGGGCTATGCAGCCCAGAGCCTTGCGGTTGAGCTGAAAGCGCCCCACAAGCTCTGCCGCAAAGTGCTGGGCATCGGCCGCCGAACCGCCGTTGCCTGCAACAAGCACCTTGCCGCCAGCCGCAATGGCGGCCTTCATCCGTTCTGCCGCAGCTTCTACCGCAGGCCGCAAGGTCTGCAAGGTGCTGAAAAGTTCCAGATGGGCGCCAAGGGACGTGTCAAAAAGCGAATTCGTCATGGGGGCCTTGCTGCACGGTTTGTTTCCGCCATGTTTCTGGCGGAATGGTCTGTTAAAAACGTTCCACAAGACTAACAAGGCGAGCAGCAAAAGAAAAGCATCTGCCGCCCGTGCTTGCGGGCGCGGCACGCATGCCGTACATGCAGGGGAGGAGGCGTTATGAGCACATTCATGGAGCAGTGGGCATTGCTGCTGGCCCCCAATCGCAAAAACAGCGGGGGCATAAAGCCCGACCCGCTGGTCGAAGGGCGCAATCCCTTTCTGGCGGACTACGACCGTATCATCTTTTCCAGCTCGTTTCGCAGGCTGGCAAGAAAAACGCAGGTGCACCCCCTGGTGCGCAATGACCATATTCACAACCGGCTTACCCATTCGCTCGAGGTAAGCTGCGTAGGTCGTTCGCTGGGGCTTGGCGTGGGCGCGGCCCTGCGCCATCGCGGTGACCTGCCGACAGAGTACACGCCCGATCACCTCGGGCAGATCATACAGGCCTCCTGCCTTGCCCACGATATCGGCAATCCGCCATTCGGGCATGCCGGCGAGGAGGCCATTCGCGACTGGTTCAAGGATTCCGGCCACAAGGAGCAGTATTTCAAAAATCTGCAACCTGCTGAATGGGCAGACTTTACGGCTTTTGACGGCAATGCGCAGGGTTTCAGGGTTATCAACGCTCTTGAAAACAACAAGGATCGCGGCGGATTTCGGCTGACGTTTCCTGTCATCGCCGCACTGGTTAAGTACCCGCGTTCGGCCTACGAGGCTCAGGGTGTGGGCAAGAGCAAATTTAACTTTTATACGGCAGAGCGGGCGCTGTTTGCCGAAATTTTTGGAGAGATGGGTCTTGCCAGCGGCGGAGGCTGCCGCAGGCATCCACTTTCATATCTGCTGGAGGCGGCAGACGACATCTGCTACCGCATCATCGACATGGAAGATGCCCGCGAGCTGCGCATTATCTCCTACGCGGACTTCAAGGAGGCCATGACGCCCCTGCTCGACGCCCAGTGCCTCGACGACCCGCGCCTTGATTCCATGGACTCTGACCGCAGGCGTACAAGCATGCTGCGCACCACGGCCATGGGGCGCATCATTCCGTCCATCACGCAGACCTTTATGGACAATTACGAGGCAATCATGGATGGCAGCCTTGAGGGCAGCCTGCTGAACCATGCCCGAGATGACGTGGCCGGTTTCATGAGCGCCGCCGGGCGGGTTTTTAACAGCAAGATCATGAACAACCCACAGAAAACAGCGCTGGAGATAGGCACGTACACGCTCTACCGCCGCCTGCTGGACGTGTTTATTCCCGCCTGCTTCAACTACACCAAGGGCAATACCATGAGCTATCAGGAAACCCGCGCGCTCACGCTCATGGGTGCCAACGCCCCGGGCAGGGACGACAGCCTGTACATGGCTTATCTGCGTGTGCTGGATTTTGTGTCTGGCATGACAGACGACTACGCCACCTTTATCTCGCAGCAGTTTTCCGGCACATCTGGGCTGTAACCTGCGTAAATAAAGGACAAAAAACTGATGTCTGTGTAAATATCGGACAAAATACGGCCAGATGAACCAGTGCCGCAAATGTAGGATGCCGCGCAATCCATGCCCAAGGGCATGTGCTGCGCGGCATCTTTCGCCGAACCTGGCTATGCAGGTTGTCAGGTGCGCCCCTGTTAAAGGGCTATGGCGGCATTTGCAAACGAAACCTGCGGCAGCATGCGGCGTTGCTCATCGTGCCAGTCGTTTTCGGGCACAAGAGCGTCGAGCGTCAGGTCACGCAGCTGCTCGTAGCATTCCACCAGCGAGTACACGTCAGTTTCGATGATGGCGTGCGGGCAACGGGGTTCGTCAAAGGCGTCAAAAACTGAATCAAGTGCGTGCAGGTCACCGCGTTCGGCCCTGGCATACAGCCCCTTGGTGTCGCGTTCCACCAGGGTTTGCAGCGAGCAGCGCACCCACACCTCGTGGTAATTGGGCAACAGAGCCCGGTTGGCCTGTCGCATGCCTTCATAAGGCGTGGCTGCGGCCACCACACACAGCTTGCCGCTGGCCTGCAGATTCATGGCATGGTCGCGCAGCGCATCTGTATTGCGCATACGCTGCTGGGGAGTTCCCGCGCTCAGGCCCTTGCTGCGGCAAAAGCTGTCGGCATCGATGAATTCGGCATCAATGCCCTGCCCGTCGAGGTACAGGCGCAATAGTGAGCCCAGGGTGGTTTTTCCACTGCCGGAAAGTCCCAGCAACCAGATGATCGGTGTCATGCTATCCTCACTTGCTTGCGATGCGCTTAAGCACGCGGCTTATCTGCAAATAAGGAATGCAATTTTGCGGCCATTATTAGTTTTTTTAGTAAATTAGAATTGTTATGGATATCCAATAAATGGAATGTGCGGCAATTTTGACAGTGTGGGCCGCTTGCCGCCAGCCTGCGGGGTTCCCATGAATTCTATTTTTTTCTCACGGTCTTTCAGGCAGATGGCAGGGCGAATCGCGGCATGCGCTGCAATAATCAAGCTCATTGTCGCATTTAACATGCTAATTTTTTTGTTTTTCAGTGATGGGTCTGTTCTGCGTAATCGATGGCAAGCTGTGGCCTGGAATACGCAGCCTTCTGACTCAGGGGCCTGTTGACAAGCGGCTATGGAATTTATAATAGGAGTGAGCACTTCGTTTATTAATGTCAGTGCGCAGGAGACCCCTATGGCCCGTCCAAAGAATGAAAAGCTTGAAGCGCAACGGCGTGAAGAAATTTTGCAGGCTGCGGCCCGTGTGTTCCGGGCCAAAGGGTTTCACCTTGCCAGAACAGAAGACATCTGCACTGAAGCGGGCACGAGCGCTGGAACGCTGTTCCGTTATTTCAAGTCAAAAAAAGAAATCATCGAGGCCATTGTTGAAGCAGAAATGAAGGCCAACGATGAAGATCTGCTGGCCCTGGCTCAGCGTCAGGCCGTAGAGGGGCTGGCCACGCTGAAGGCCCAGGAACTGGAAGAAATGCTTCGCCCCAGCGGGTACGGGTTGGCAACAGAGAGCTGGCTTGAGCTTTCACGCAGTCCGGAAGGCAGAAAGGAGCTTGCCTCTTCGTCGGCCAGACTGGAAGCTGCCCTTGCCGCCTTGCTGGCACAAGGGCAGGCAGAGGGCTGGGTGCGCCCAGACCTCAACACCAAGGGGGCCGCCAACCTGTTGCTCATTTTGTACACCGGTGTGCAGTTTGACGCGGACCTTGGTATGGACCTTGATTACGAGGCCTCGGCCCAGGCCATCTCTGACCTGATCAAAAGTTTTATTCTGGCCTGATAGCTTCGTTGCATTACTTTGCAGCCTGCACAGATGTTGGTTTAATAGAATGACGGAGTACTCCGTTTATTATGGGGTGTGTATGGTTTCCATCGCGCGTTCGAGCCTTTTATACGAATGGCGGCGCTACCTGGCCGCAGTGCTGGCGGTTACGTTTGCCGGACTTTTAACTGTGGTGCAGCTAGCTCTGCTGCTCGGTTTGTTCGGTACGGTTTCTGTTCCTTTGGATCAGTCCACGGCAGAGCTGTGGATTGGCTTTCGCAACACTGCCAGTGTGGATCTTGGCCGGGCTGTGAGCCAGAGCGCCGATGCCAGAGCCTGGATGCATCCGGGTGTTGCCTATGTTGAGAGATTTGTCAGCGCTTACGGCGATCTGCGAAGGGCTGATGGCGTCCCTGTTTCCGTGACCATCAATGGCATTGATACCAGCGACAATGCCTCGGCCTTTTCGCGGTTACTCTCGTCAGAGCAGCGAGCTCTGCTGCGCGAACCAGATGCCGTTCTTATTGATGTGGCAGATGTAGGCAAACTTGGTGCGGAGGGCAGCACCCTGGTGGAAATTAACGGCAAGAGGGCGCGTATCGCTGGTACAGTCAAAGGCCTGCGCGCAATCGGCGGGGTAAACGCACTGGCCTCGCTTGCCACGGCAAGAAGGCTCGCACCTGAAACAGCCAGCCAGACAACGTATTATCTGGTGCGTCTTAAACCTGGCTTTGAAGCCGAGCAGGTGCAGAAGGAAATAGCTGATACTGGTCTTGTCTCACGCTACAGCGTGTGGTTGGCAGATGATTTTTCGGCTCAGTCACAGGCCTACTGGCTTTTTGAATCGGGCAGCGGCGTAGGGACGGGTTTTGCCTCATTGCTTGCCCTGCTTGTGGGTGTGGCAATTACCAGCCAGACGCTTTCAGCTGCCATCAACGCCTCCATCAAGGAATTTGCGGCCCTGCGGGCATTGGGGGTGTCCAGGCACAGCCTGCGATGTGTAGTTATCGAACAGGCTGCCTGGATTGGATTTGTCGGGCTGCTGCTCACGGCTGCGCTGACCCTTGCCATTGCCCTGCTGGGGGAGAGCGCCAATATCGCCATGGCTTTTCCTGTGTGGCTGCTGGCAGGTAACGCCCTTATCATGATGGTCATTGCCATCTGCTCCGGCTTACTTGCGCTCAAGCCCCTGCTCAATACCGAACCAGTCACACTATTGCGTTAAGGAGCCGTGCAATGTCCAGAATTCCCACGTTGCAGGCCACAGACATATCAAAGGCTTTTGTCACCGGCAGCATTTCGCAGCAGGTAATCAAACAGTGCTCGCTCAACGTCTATCCCGGAGAGCTCACCCTGCTCGTGGGGCCCTCCGGATCAGGAAAGAGCACCATGCTTTCCATGCTGTCTGGTCTGCTGCATCCGGATGCCGGAGTGGTCATGGCTCTCGGCACCAATTTGTGGAGCCTGAGCGAAAAGGATCTGGACATGTTCCGACTGGAACATTGCGGCTTTATTTTTCAGGGTTTTAACCTTTTCGGCCCGCTAAGCGCCTTGGACAACGTGATTTTGCCCCTCCAGTACATGGGCATCACGGGAGATGAAGCCAGGCACAGGGCGCAGCAGGCGCTGGAAGAAGTAGGCCTTGGCGGGCGCAGCCATCTGCGACCCCTTGAACTGTCTGGCGGTGAAAAACAGCGGGTTGCCATAGCCCGGGCTCTGGTAAAAAGACCGCAGATGATTTTTGCCGACGAACCAACCTCGGCCCTTGATAAAACCAACAGTGAAACCGTCATCACATTGCTTCAAGGCATCGCCGGGCAGCACAATGCTACCGTGCTGGGAGTCACCCATGACCCTCGTCTGCTTTCTCACGCCGACAGGGTTATTCATCTCGAAGACGGTATTCTGATGCAGGATACCCGTAATTCGCAAGAATTATCAGCGGAGTGCAAATGAACAGTCTTGCCGTACGTACAATAAAAACAGGCGGAGCCATGCTCTGTATCATGCTGTGTGTTTTTGGGGCATCCTTGTTGGCTGTCGGGCAGGAGCAGGAAGGGCCGCAGGCTCCTGTCGCGGAAGTGCTGGCCAGCGCCAAGGGCCGTGTTGATGTGGAGGGGGGAGTAATCAAGCTTGCCGCTCGCAGGGACGGCGTAATTACCGCTGTACTGGCAGAAGAAGGAGAAAGCGTGCTAGCGGGCAGTGTGCTGGCCTGTCTGGATGACAGCCTTGCGCGCAACAGGCTGAATCTGGCAGAGCGGGAGCTGAAACATGCCGAGCTTCAGGTTGGGCGTAACGAAATTTTATTGCGGGCAGCGCAGAGGGAGCTGGAGCGGTTACGGCCCATGGTCAGGACCAAGGCTGTGGCCATGCGCGAGTTTGACCAGGCGGGGGATGCCCTTGTGGTGGCCGAAGTTGATCTGCGCAGCAGTATTGCCGCAGTGGATGTGGCCCGTGCCCGCGTGGTGGTCGCACAGAATGAGGTAAATGAATACCGGATTGTAGCGCCGCTTGATGGCCGTATTGTTCAGCGCCAGGCGCGTCCGGGTAACGGCGTGAGCACACTGAATGTGACGCCCCTGTTCAGCTTTGTGCCCAACAGCCCGTTGATTGTCCGCGCGGAACTGGACGAACAGTATCTGTCACAGGTCTGGGCAGGGCAGCGCGTGGTTATTGTGCCCGAGAGCGACCAGCTTCGCACCATGACCGGCACTGTGCTGCGCATAGGCCGGGTGGTGGGGCAGCGCCTGCCACCGGAAGATCCGGCTGAAAAGCAGGACACAAGAGTTGTCGAGGTGGTTATGACTCTTGAGAAGGGCAGCCTGCTGATAGGGCAAAGGGTGGTTGCACGTTTTCTTGCAGACGGCAAAAGCAGCCATAAAGACTGACCGGGGCTTTTGTGCCTTGGGGAAAGGATAAAAGCAGGGCCGCCCATATCTGTGGACGGCCCTGAAATTTGCGCATGGCTATAAAATGAAGAAACGGGAGGTCAGTGATCTGACCTCCCGGTGACTTCTGGCGGAGCGGAAGGGACTCGAACCCTCGGCCTCCGGCGTGACAGGCCGGCGTTATAACCGACTTAACTACCGCTCCGTTTTTGGGATGGTGGGCAGTACAGGACTTGAACCTGTGGCCCCCGCCGTGTGAAGGCGGTGCTCTACCAGCTGAGCTAACTGCCCTCCCGGCGAATTCGAGTTCTACGCAAACACCCCCCTGGAGTCAAGCGGAAATTTTAAAGTAAAAAAATTTTTACAAGGCATTTTTTATAACATACTGATTTTTAATAATAAATACAAAAAATAATTTTTTAGGGGCGCAATGGCGTTGTTGCGGTGCCTCTTGTGGAGTGCTAGACCTCCTTTAGCACAGTGCAGATAGCTGAATTCCGCTGTTTTCGCGCTTCACGCGCAGAAAGCATATGTGGAAGTGCCGCCGCAGAGGCGGCTTTCTGTTCTGGGCAATCAGTTGCAGAGGCATAAGAAAATGAGATTTGTTTTCAAGCAGTTATGGCTTGCGGCTTTCTGCCTTGCGGTTGGCTTTGTTGCTGCGCCTGCACAGGCACGCGTGGTGGACGGCTACGTCATCATGGATCAACCCATGCGCGAAAACCTGTGCGCCCTCACATTTGATGACGGCCCGTCGGTTAACACGCCGCACCTGCTGGATATGCTGGAAGAATACGGCATACCTGCAACGTTCTTTCTGCTGGGCAACCAGGCAGAACGCCATCCCGACATCGTCAGGCGCATCATTGCCGAGGGGCACGAGGTGGGCAACCATTCCTACTCGCACCCCAACCTGCGCGTTGTGAGCCCTGCCCGCAAGGAAGAAGAACTGCGCCGCACAGATACCATACTGCGCAACCTCGGGGCTTCGCCCGTGTTCATGCGCCCGCCTTACGGTTCGTATGACGCCGCCACTGAGAAGGTGGCCGAAGGGCTTGGCCTCTCTCTTATGCTCTGGTCCATGGACAGCCGCGACTGGCAGCGCCTGCCCGACAACTACGCCACACTACGCAACAACCGGGGCACGGTTTACGCTCCGGGAACCCTGCGCGGCATATTTCTGTTCCATGATTCACACAAGCGCACGGTGGATGATCTGCCGCGCATTGTCCGCGACCTGCGGGCTGGCGGCTGCCAGCGTTTTGTGACGGTGAGCGACTATCTTGCCGGGCTTATGGATCCCGAACCTGGCCTGCTCATGACCCGCATAAAGCGTGGCACCCCCGGTGTGGATGAGCCCTCCATGGTTGCCCGCCACAAGGTTGAGAGCGTGCATCAGGCAGAAGAACTGCCCCCGCACAGCTACCCCGCCGGTTCAAGCGACATTCCCATGGCCCGCAGCAGCACGCCCTGGCAGATTGGCGAAAGCCAGACCCCGGCGGGCATGACCGGTCAGGCCACCCTGCCTGGCGCGTCTGATCAGCCGGTCAGGGATGAGGCGCAGACCATGAACAATGGCGCCGCCCAGTCGCGCGAGGGGTCTGCTCTTGGCGCGCCCAAGGCTCCGGCATCGTAGTTTTGGGCAAAATGTTTGCTTTGACATTATTTCAGTAAAGGCGTGTAATCCAAATAACGGAAGAATTTTCGCCAACACAGATTTTCCACTGTCCTCCCCCCACAGGGAAGTACAAAAGAAAGGCCCGGGTCATCTCGATCCGGGCCTTTCTGCATTTGCGCAAATGTGAAGTGCTGGCGTGCTGTTATGAAAGCCGCGTCCTGAAATCCTGGTAGCCGAATTCGCGCAGCATCCTGAAGCGCGGCTCGCCAGCTGCGTCGCCCTCGCAGATGCCGATGGAGGGCAACCGCAGACCATTGAAGGTGGTGGTTTTGACCATGCTGTAAATGGCCATGTCTTCAAACACCAGCCTTTGCCCCGGCACCAATGGGGCGTTGAACGAATATTCGCCAGCCACATCACCAGCCAGGCACGATTTGCCCGCCAGGCGGCAGGTCCAGGGCCTTTCGGCCGCTTCGCCCGCCAGTTCTGCTACGCCGTCCGATTCATAGCGCACGCGCGGGCGGTAGGGCATTTCGATCACATCGGGCATGTGGCAGGGCACGCCAATGTCCAGAATGGCCACAGGGATGTCTGCCTGCACCACATCAAGCACGGTGGCCACAAGCCAGCCCGCGTCGAGGGCCACGGCTTCGCCTGGCTCAAGATAAATCTGCGCGTTGTAGCGGTCGCGCCAGGTGGTCAGACAGTGGCAGAGCAGATCAATGTCATAGCCGGGTTTTGTAATGTGGTGCCCGCCGCCAAAGTTGATCCAGCGACACTGGGGCAGCCATTGCCCAAAATGGCGCTCAACGGCGGTCAGGGTGCGCTCAAGCGCATCGGCCCCCTGCTCGCAGAGGGTGTGGAAATGCAGCCCCGAAATGCCCTCCAGCGCGGATGGATCAAAATGTCTGGGCCGAATGCCAAGGCGCGAGCCGGGCGCGCAGGGATTGTAGATGGCCGCGGCCCCCTCGGAATGCTCGGGGTTGATGCGCAGGCCGCACTCTATCTGGCGGTCGGGGCAGCGGCTCTTGTTCTGCATGGCCACCGCCGGACCAAACTCGCGCCACTGGGCAACGGAATTGAACACGATGTGGTCGACAAGGGTGAGCAGTTCTGCCATTTCGCGCCGGTTCCAGGCTGCGGCAAAGGCGTGCACCTCGCCGCCAAAATCTTCACGCGCAAGGCGGGCTTCATCCACAGAGCTTGCGCACGCGCCCCACAGGGGGCCATGCCCCTTGCTGCGCGAAAGCAGGGGAAACGTGGCCCATGCGGCATAGCCCTTGAGCGCCAGCAGAATTTTGGCCCCTGTGCGCTCCTGAACCGTGTTCAGAATGGCGGCATTGGCCTGAAGCTGGGCTTCATCCAGCACAAAGCAGGGCGAGGGAATGCGGGCCGGATCGAACAGAAGGTTCTGGCAGTGCATGTTTGGTCCTTTCAGAGAAAATTAAACTGTTAGCTGTATGTGCGCTACGGTTGCCACACAAACCTGTCGCGCCCTTCGCGCTTGGCCGTGTATAGCTGACCGTCCGCCGCATTGATGAGCGTCTCAAGGTCGCTTGCGCGCTGCTCTGCCATGCCGATGGAAACGGAAATGACAATGCTGAGAGCGCCGATCTGTACTGGCTTTGAACTGACAGAACTGCGAAAATTTTCAAGCTTGCGTGCAAATTCCTGTTTTTCCACTCCGGGTGCGACCAGGCAAAACTCCTCGCCGCCGTAACGCCCGCAAATGAACGGCGCGGGAAACTCCTCACGCAGCATGGCCCCAAGCTGGCGCAGGGCAATATCACCCGCAAGGTGGCCGTATCGATCGTTGACCTGCTTGAAGTAATCCACGTCGATCATGGCCGCACACAGGTTGCGGCGATCCTTGCGCGCCTCGGTCACGGCCTCTTGCGCCAGGGCAAAAAACTGACGACGCACCAGCAGGCTGGTGAGGGCATCGCGTTCGGCCAGGGCGCGGTTGTTGCGGATCAGGTCCTGAATGTCAAGGTTCATGGAAATACGGCACAGCAGTTCTTCAAACGAGGCTGTCTTGAAAACGTAGTCGTTGGCTCCCGATCGCAGAAAACGCGCACCTGATTCCGTACCCACGGAAATGACAATGATGGACAGCTCGTCCATGGTATGGCTTTTGCGGATGGCGGCGGTCAGGGCCATGCCATCCATGCCGGGCATATAGTGGTCGGCCAGCACAATACGAATGGCGGGATGATCCTTGAGCAGCTGCAGTGCCTCAAGCCCGTTGCTTGCCGTGTACGCCGTAATGCGCTGCCGGCGCAGGAGCTCCGAAACCTGCATGCACCACAGGTTTGAGTCGTCCACGATCAGGGCTTCCACACCGCTGTTGGCGCGCAGTCGGCGCACCACGCGCATGAGGTACATCATATCATCGGGGGTGCGCTTGACAATGTAGTCTGTAACACCCTGCAACATCAGGCGTTTGTAGATTCCCTCGTCAAAATGGGCGCTCACCACAACCACAGGAATGTTGTTGGCCAGAATTTCCGGCACTACTTCGCCATTGGGGGCGTCGGGCAGGTTGAGGTCGCACAAGGCCAGAAAATACTGCGAGGCGTCCGCTTGCAGCAGCTGTCTGGCCTCGCCGAGGTTTTCAGCGCAGTCGTACGCCAACCCCAACTGTTCCTTGAGATTATGCGCCATGAATCGCGCGGTTGTCCGGCTATCTTCAACGATAAGAACTTTCTGCATGACTGCTTCCGCGTGGCGCTGTGGTTTGGGATAAAAAGGCAGCCGCACAAGTGTTATGTAACCCGTGCGGCATGGGGAGCGATGGTAGTAATTTTTGGCTGGACAGTCAAAAGACATCTGGGGCACGCATCTGCAATCCAACGCTACCTCTGCGTAATGCCTTGGCATTGCGCAAGAATAGTCGTAGTAATACGCATGTCACCGTCCATACTTCTTGCCATACTGTTTGCCGCCTTTCTTCACGCGCTGTGGAACATCATTGTCAAAAGCGGAGAAAACAAGCTTTTTGAAACGGGCCTGAACGCTTTTGGCGCCTGCTTGGGCGCGCTGTGCCTGCTGCCTTTTTTACCTCCGCTATCACAGGCAGCCTGGCCCTATCTTGCCATGTCGTGCCTGTGCCACCTCGGCTATTACATCTGCATTTCAGCGGCCTATGAACGCGTGGACATGTCCTTTGCCTATACGGTCATGCGGGGTTGCGCGCCCCTGCTTACGTCGCTGGCGCTGCTTGCCTTTGGCGTGAACATGTCTGTGGGGGCATGGTGCGGCGTACTGACGCTCTGTGCCGGCATTCTTTGCCTCGGCACGGACAACATGCGCCGTGGCTATGGCTGGAGCGAAGTTTTCATATCTCTGCGCACTTCGTGCATCATTATGGGCTATACCCTCGCCGATGGTCTGGGTGCACGAGAAAGCGGCAATGCTGCTACTTATACCACCTGGATTTTTCTGATCAACGCGCTGCCGGTGCACATTTACATTTTGTGGCGTCACGGTCTGAGCTATGTGGGCTATGCCCGCAAAAGGCTAGCGGTGGGCACGCTTGGCGGGCTTGCCAGCATGGGCTCGTACGGCATCGCCCTGTGGGCCATGACACTCGCTCCCATTGCCGTGGTGGCGGCATTGCGCGAAACCTCGGTGATTTTTGGCATGCTGCTGGCCATGTGGCTGCTGGGCGAGCGCTTTACTCCCTTGCGCGGCGTTTCTGTTCTGCTTGTTGTGGGCGGGGCCGCCCTGCTCAAACTGGGCTGAGTGCAGCCGTGTATCTCTGGCTGGCGCAGCCTTGTGAGCGGGTTCGGCTGTGCTGCGCGTACAGAATGGATTTAGACGTAACCGATTGCCACATCCGCTGGCTTGTAAGCGATGCGTAACTCGAGGCTGGATATTTCAGGTTTGGCAACAAGAAAGGGGGGGCGCGCGGGGGGCGGG
>NZ_WASP01000005.1:237238-340480 GCF_009712225.1 Desulfovibrio sp.
GGCACCATGAACGGGCGCCCCCTTGCGGGAGCGCCCTTTTGTATCTTGAAGCAATAACAGACTAGCTGTTTTCGCTTTCTTCAAACTTCTGCTTGAGCAGGTCGCCCAGGCTCTGACCGGCTTCTTGCGGGCCGGAATGGAATTCCTTGGGCTTGCGGCGTTCTTCTTCGTCCTTGATCTGCTTGATGGACAGGCCCAGACGGCGCTCTTCA
Organism: Desulfovibrio sp.; assembly: GCF_009712225.1. Lineage (NCBI taxonomy): Bacteria > Pseudomonadati > Thermodesulfobacteriota > Desulfovibrionia > Desulfovibrionales > Desulfovibrionaceae > Desulfovibrio > Desulfovibrio sp. The sequence goes on from NZ_WASP01000005.1 coordinate 237,451, forward strand.
GCGCTGACGTGGATGACTTTGGCCTGGATTTCCTGGCCTTCCTTGTAGATCTCGGCGGGGGTCTTCACTTTCTTGCTGGAAAGTTCGGAAACGTGCACCAGACCTTCAATACCTTCTTCCACTTCAACAAAGAGGCCGAAGTCGGTGATGTTGGTCACGATACCCTTGATGGTGCAGCCCACGGGGTAGGTGTTGGGCACGTGGCCCCACGGATCGTCCACCAGCTGCTTGACGCCGAGGGTGAACTTTTCGTTTTCCTGATCCACGGTCAGCACCTTGGCCTGCACGGTGTCGCCCACCTTGTACAGTTCGTTGGGATGACGCACTTTCTTGGTCCAGGAAATGTCGGAAACATGGATAAGGCCGTCGATGCCGTCCTCGATGCCAATGAACATGCCGAATTCGGTGATGTTCTTGATGACGCCTTCAAGGATGGTGCCTTCGGGGTACTTTTCAGCAACCAGTTCCCAGGGGTTGGGGCGAACCTGCTTCATGCCGAGGCTGATGCGCTTCTTGTCGCCGTCCACGCCCAGAATGACCACGTCCACTTCGTCGCCGGTGTGAACCATCTGGGAAGGATGACGCAGCTTGCGGGTCCAGGACATTTCGGAAATGTGCACCAGGCCTTCAACGCCGGGTTCCAGTTCCACAAATGCACCGTAGTCAACCAGGTTGGTGACCTTGCCGCTGCACTTGGCACCTTCGGGGAAGCGGGCAGAGATGTCCTGCCACGGATCGGGCACAAGCTGCTTGAGGCCCAGGGAAACCTTGTTGTTGTCGCGATCGAAGGAAAGCACCTTCAGGGTCAGTTCCTGACCGATGGTGATCATTTCCTTGGGGTGGCGAATGCGCTTCCAGCTCATGTCGGTGATGTGCAGCAGGCCGTCGAGGCCGCCGAGGTCAACAAACACGCCGTATTCGGTGATGTTCTTGGCCTTACCGGTAACGATCTGGTTTTCTTCAAGGGTGCGCAGCAGATCCTGACGCTTCGAGTCGCGTTCTTCTTCAAGCAGCACGCGGCGAGAAACGATAACGTTGCTGCGGCGGCGGTTGATCTTGAGCACGCGGAATTCGAATTCCTGGTTGACCAGGGCGTCCATATCCGGCACGGGACGCAGGTCCACATGCGAACCGGGCAAAAATGCTTCCACACCGCCGATGTCCACGGTGTAGCCACCCTTGATGCGGCGGACAATGTGGCCCTTGATGACCCTGTTGTTTTCCTGCACGTCTTCGAGCTGGTCGAAAACCTGCATGCGCTTGGCTTTCTCGAAAGAAAGGGTGATGGTGCCGTCGTTTTCGTTCTTGCGAACAACGTAAACGTCAACACGATCGCCAACCTTGACGCAAATGTTGCCGGCGGGGTCGCGGAATTCGGCCGCGGGAATCTGCCCTTCGGACTTGAAATTCACGTCTACAAGCACATTGTCGTCATCCACGCGGACGATTTCGCCCTTCGTGATAGAGCCTTCCTCAAGATCGCCGAAATCGGGATTGAGGTAGTTTTCAAGGGCGCTTTCGAAATTGATTTCGTTGTCGTGCCCGGTTTCAAAACCTGCCATATGTCCAGCCTCCAAACATAATTTCCCCATAACAGGGAGGTGACTTATTATCAGGATTTCATCAAAAGAACAAGAAAAAAGAAGCGCCAAAACGGCTTTGGACGCCGAAAAAACGGGATTTGAACAGTGCTGGAAACCTGCTCTGCCCGGGTGCTGCAAAATGGGTAGGCTGCCAGCCCCTGTCAACCGGGGGTCGCAGGGTTTGGGGCTCTTGACTTTTGCGGGCGCATGCAGTGTTTTTAAAAAGTCGGCGGGGAATTCCGTGCAAATCGGAAACAGTCGCGCTGCGGTAAGAGGGAACGAAACTTCATCGCTCCGCCAAGGGCGGAGCGCAGCAGCCAGTCGCGCAAGCGGCGAAGGCGAAGCGTAGGTGCGGGCGCAGGCCCCCATTGCCCTCAAGTCCGAATATCCTCCGGCATTTCATACACTTCAACCCGTCAACGCGCTATTGAGGAGGTTGCCATGCAGCGTAACGCGCCGCATTCCATTCTGCATTTTTTCACTCGTACCCTGTTGCCCCTTTTGCTGCTCTGCGCCGTGCTGGGCGCTCCTGTTGTTTCCCCAGCTGGTGAGCCCGCCGCCAAAGCGGCCGCCGCCGTGCCCCAGGGCAAGGCTGGCGTGCTGCTGGTTGCCTTTGGCACCAGCGTGCCCGAAGCCCTCGTTGCCATGAAGGCCGTGGATGAGGAATTCAAGGCCGCTTTTAGCGGCCAGCCTGTGGTGTGGGCCTATACCTCGCAGATTATCCGCAAAAAAATCGCCGCCGAGGGGCATCCCGTGGGCGGCATCAGCGACGGTCTGGCAAAGCTTGCCAGCGAGGGCGTCAATGTTGTGCGCGTGCAGTCGCTGCACGTAATGGCGGGCGAGGAATTCAGCGCCCTTGAGCGGGCCGTGCTCATCGACCTGCAGAAAAATCCCGGCCGCTTTGAGGCCGTGTATCTTGGCCGCCCCATGCTCGAATCAAAGAAGGACGCGCAGGAACTCATCAAGGCCATCACGGCTGATGTCAAAAGCCTGCGCGGCAAGGATGCGGCTCTGGTGCTCATGGGCCACGGCCAGAGTCACGGTCGTGCCGACCTGACCTTTGAAGGCACACGCGCCGTGTTCCACGATGCCGACAAGCGCGTGTACATGGCCACGGTTGAGGGCGCGCGCAGCGTGGATGATCTGCTGACAGAGCTCAAGGCCGCCAAGGTCAAAAAGGTTGTGATCGAGCCGCTCATGCTGGTGGCGGGCGACCATGCGCGCAACGACATGGCTGGTGACGAGGAAGACTCGTGGGCCTCAAAGCTCAAGGCCGCCGGGTTCAAGGTCGAAGCCAACATCAAGGGACTGGGCGAGATTGCGGGTGCACGGGCCATTCTGGTGCGCCATGCGCAGGAAAGCGCCGATGATCTGACAAAGGAGCCCAAGAAGCAGTAGCGGCCAATCCCGCACCACAGTTTTTTGGCTATGGGCCGTGCAAGCCGGGACAGCGCGTCCGGCCTGTGCGGCCCCTGTTTTTGCGGAGATTTTGTGGCGTAGAAAGTATGCCTAGGGTTGCCTGGCCAGCAGAAGCGCCAGCACCCCGCCCTGTGCCGCAATTGCGACCAGCAGTGCCAACCAGCACCACGGAAGGCGCAAGGCCCTGGGCGCAACGCCCACAATCAGCGCCAGCATGCCCTGAAAGGCCCTTTTGAGCGGCCACAGCAGGGCCAGGGCTGTCCAAACGGAAGCGCCAATGGTAAAGCCCTGCAGTTCCTTAATTTCCCATAGCCCTGCCAGCGAAGCGTACAGATCGGCCTTGCCCATGTTGTAGGCATTGCCAATGGCCTCGAGCCTGTCCAGGGCCTGACCGTCGGTAAAGCTGATGCCAAGGATGAAAAAGCTCGATACAAGCACGAAAAAAAGCAGCAGAAAAAGGCCGAAGGTGCGCATCTGCCAGCGAGAATGCGCAACGCCAACCACATCGCCCATGCGGCGCGCAAAAAAATGCAGAGGAATGGCCAGAAGCGGCACAGGAACAATAAGCAGGCCCAGCCCGGGTTTCACCAGGGCAAATGCGCCACCGGCCAGCATGATGTAGCCAGCCAGAAAAAGAATGGATACGGCTGTGGCGGCAAGGGGCATGCAGGCTCCTGTGTCGGCGATTTTTGGCACGTAAGGTGGAGTAGTACCTGCATTTAAGGGTATGACAAAATAAGGCAAAGGTCTATGTGCTGATTACCTTTGCAAAATGGCAGTACAGGCGGTGGAGACGCGCGGGACGGGGGCTTAGCGCCCGGGCGGGCTGAAAGCTGGCGGCATGCCTGCTGTCGCCGCCCGGCAGGCCGGGTGGTCGGGGTCGATGCAGCGGAGTATGGAGCACCACGAGCCGCCGTTTTCCTGACGGGCCACGCAGGCCTCAAGTTCTCTGCTGGGGCAGCCGCCAGCCGAATTCATGTCTGGCAGGGCAGCCCGGCAGGCGCTTTCCCTGCGCAGGCATTGCGACTGCGCCGCGGGGGCATGCTGTGCGCACCATGTGGGGCTGTCCACATTTGCCAGCTCGCGGGCGCAAACTGCGGCAGGCCACAAATGCAGCATCAGGCCGCAAAGGACTGTCGCCGTGAGCATGCAAAGGGCGCAGGGCATAAGCCCCGCGCCTGAAAGTTTGATCTGATGTGCCACGGCTCAGCGCTTGTCGACAACGCGTTTGGATTTGCTGAATGTGCGCGGCAAGCTGGCGTAGTCGGCCACGTTTACAGAAACACGGGCCATGATGGCCTTGTGCAGCCGGTTTTCCAGCTCGCGCGCCACAGATTCGTCATTGCCCGCGCCCTGTCCCTGCCCGCGTTCCACGGTGAGGGCCAGATGGTCGAGGGCGCGTTCGTCGCGGGTGAGCTCCACCTGGTATTCGCCGCCCAACTCCGCGAACTGCCCTATAACTTCCATGATCTGGCCGGGGTAAATATTGACCCCACGGTAGATGATCATGTCGTCCGAGCGGCCAAGAATGCGGTCGTGGCGGGGCATGTCCAGCCCGCACGCGCATTTGCCCGGCAGCAGACGCGAAAGGTCGTGGGTGCGGTAACGCAGCAGGGGCACGGCCTCCTTGCTCAGGCTGGTAACAACCATTTCGCCCACCTCGCCTTCGGCAACGGGCTGCATGGTGGCGGGGTCGAGCACTTCAATGATGAACAGGTCGGCCCAGTAGTGCAGGCCCTCGTGGGCGTCGCAGTCGATGGCCGTGCCGGGGCCGTACATTTCTGTCATGCCGCCGATGTCATAACAGCCCTCAAGGCCCAGCTTGCTCTCGATGGCGAGGCGCATCTTTTCGCTGCGTGTCTCGGAACCGCAGATCATGCGGCGCAGTTTGATCTTGCCGCGCAGGTCGGCGCGTTCCACTTCTTCGGCCAGCAGCAGGGCCATGGATGCCGTGGCCGTAAAGCCGGTGGCTCCCAGATCCTGCAAAAGCTGCAGGTGCATCTCAAGGTTGCCCGGGCCCACCGGCACGGTGAGCATGCCCAGCTTTTCGCTGCCCGCCTGAAAGCCCGCGCCAGCCGTCCACAGGCCGTAGCCCACGGCAAGCTGCATGCGGTCTTCGGGGGTAAAACCCGCCAGCTCGAAACAGCGGGCGATCTGAAGGCCAAGGGTGTCGATGTCACGCTGGGTGTAGGCCAGAATCTTGCGCTTGCCCGTGGTGCCGCTGGAGGCGTGGATGCGCGCCACATCGCGCGGGGGCACACAGAGCAGGGGCAGGGGGTAGCCCTCGCGCAGGTCGTCCACATCACTGGTGGGCAGGCGGCGCAGGTCGTCAAGGCTTGTGATGTCGTCGGGCTTTACGCCGCAGGCTTCCAGCTTGGCCCGGTACTGGGGCGAATTCCAGGCCTGCCGCACGGTGTAGCGCAGGCCTTCAAGCTGTTTGCGACGGATATCCTCATCGGTGAGCTGGGGAATAAAGCGGTACGACATGAAGCTCTCCTGATTCCATTTCGGTCATGGGCTTGAAAAAGAAAAATAAAAACCACACTGCGGTTTTTTTGCGTCGCAGGCAAGCCCAACGGGCGGTCAAACCTACAGTTTGCCGCCAAGAGCAAACACTTCGCGCACGGCGAGCATGCGCGCGGCGGGCTCGGCATCCTTCTGCTGTTCCAGCGTAAGCATGAGCAGCACGCGGGCCTTGGCGGGCGAAAGCATGCCCCCGGCCACAAAGCCTTCGTATTCATCAAGGGGAGTCACAGGGCCGGAGCCCGTGCGGCTGCAGCGGATAACAGGTATGCCGCTGGCAATGGCCTGGCGCAGCTCGTGGCGCACTGCGTCAGGCATGGAGCCGTTGCCCATGCCGGCCAGCACGATGCCCGCGCTGCGCTCCATGGAATAGCGCACCAGATCAACAGGCATGCCCGCGCAGCCGTATATCACATCCACACGAGGCAGATTGCTGCGGCCAGCCAGTTCGGCAAAGGTTCCGGCCAGCGCGGGGTTTTCCTCGCCGCCGTAATAAAACTGCGGATCGCCGTTGATAACGCGGCCAAGGCAGCCCGATTCCAGCGCGCGGAAGGCCTCCACATCAAGGGTGGCAACTTTTACCGCCGTGCGGGCCGAGAGCACGCGGCTGTTCATGACCAGCAGCGCCCCGCGTGCCTGAGCCTGCTGGCAGGCCGCCACGGCCACGGCATCGCGAATGTTGATGGGGCCGTCGGCGCTCAGCGAGGTGGCCGGGCGCATGGAGCCGGTGAGCACTACGGGCTTTGGGCTGGCAAGGGTAAGGTGCAGGTAGAAGGCCGATTCTTCCAGCGTATCAGTGCCGTGGGTGAGCACCACGCCGCAGATTTCCGGGTCTTGCAGGACTTTTGCGCACTGCTCGCCCAGCATGGCCCAATGCTCGGGGGTGATGTTTTCGCTGGGCAGGTTGCCGCACTGCACACTGGTGATGCGGGCCACGCCCTCTATGCCGGGCAGGGTTTCGAGCATGCGGTCAACGGTGAGCACGCCCGCCTGATAGCTGATCTGTTCGAGGGGCGTGGGGGCCACGCCAGCGATGGTGCCGCCTGTGGCGATAAGGGCCACCTTTGGCAGCGAAGTGGATGGTGTAGTCATGGCTGTTCCTGAAAAAAGTGCGCGCAGTTTGCTGCGATGTGCGCAACGTAGCGCAAGGCGCGGTAAAAATGAAGAGCGACGCTTGTGAACTGGTGCGCGTTGCTTGGATTTGGAAAAACATTGGTGTAGCGTGCCGCAATGGACAAAAAGAAAATATTACTCGTGTCGTTGGGGCATTTGTCGTGTGATATCAACGGCGGTGCACTGCCCGCCATACTGCCGTTTTTGCGGGCGGCATACGATCTGAGTTATCAGGCAACCGGCGGGCTCATGTTTGCCTATGCCTGCCTGTCGTCCATGATTCAGCCGCTGTTCGGGCTGCTCTCTGACCGCTTTTCCAAGCCCTGGTTCATTCCGCTGGGTGTGCTGCTGGCGGGCTGCGGCCTTGCGGCCATTGGCTGGATGCCGGGCTACTGGGGCATTTTTGCGGCCATTGGCCTCAGTGGAGTGGGCGCGGCCCTGTTTCACCCCGAGGGTGCGCGTTTTGCCAACGCGGTTTCGGGCCAGAACAAGGGCACTGGCATGAGCCTGTTTTCCATCGGCGGCAACGGCGGTTTTGTGCTGGGGCCTTTGCTGGCAACCGCATGCCTTGGGGCCTTTGGCCTGCCGGGAACAACCATTTTTGCCGTGCTGGCCGTGATGACGGCGGGTACGCTGGTGTGGTCCATCGCCCGTATGGAATCCACCAAAAAGGCGGCCGCTGCCGCAGGCGGCAAGTCCGGGCCTGCCCTGAGCGCAGAGGGTGAAACCCCGGGCGAAAACAACTGGCGCGAATTTTTAAAGCTCACGGTTTCCATTGTGACCCGCTCCATCACCTTTGTGGGTTTCAATACATTTATTCCGCTCTACTGGGTGAGCGCCTTTGGGCAATCCACTGCCACGGGCGCCATGGCCCTGACATTTTTCAGCGTGTGCGGCGTTATCAGCAACTTTTTTGGCGGCATGCTGGCCGACAAATTTGGCTACCGCGCCGTCATTCGTGCGGTATTTGCCCTTATGCCGCCGGTGGTGGCGGGCTTTAGCCTGAGCAACAACCTGTATGCGGCCTGGGCCCTGCTGCCGCTGCTGGGTTTTGTGCTGTACGCGCCGTTCAGCGCGCAGGTGGTGTTGGGCCAGCAGTATCTTGCCAAAAACATCGGCTTTGCATCGGGCATTACCCTTGGGCTTGCCACAAGCCTTGGCGGCGTGGTGGCCCCGCTGCTCGGCTGGATTGCCGACCATTACGGCATGGCCGCCACTTTTCAGTCGCTGGCGGCGCTCTCCATCGTGGGCGCCATTTTTGCTTATCTGCTCAAGCCCGTGACCGTTAAAAAAGGAAAGTAAACATGAACAATAAACAGAAGGCCGAACCTCCGCATGTAGCACTTGCGGCACTCCCAGGGTTTGCTCTGACGCGCACTCTTCCTCATATCGGAGACGTGCGCATTGTGGAACGCGGGCAACATATTGTGCAGCTTGATCTGGGTTCCAAGGCTCCTTATGAACCGCTGGAAGATGTCACCGATAAGGAAACGCTCCTGCTGCGGCATGCTTTTGAACAGCTGAGCGGGTATCTGGCTGGCGTGCGCAAAGATTTTGATCTGCCCCTTGCCCCGGCGGGTACGCCTTTTCAGCGCAAGGTGTGGGATGCCCTGCTGCGCATTCCCTACGGCCAGACCCGCAGCTATCAGCAGATAGCCGAGGCCGTTGGCAGCCCAAGGGGCTTCCGCGCCGTGGGCATGGCCAACAACCGTAATCCTATTGCCGTGTTCATTCCCTGCCACCGCGTGGTCGGCGCAGATGGCGGCATGGTGGGTTACGGCGGTGGAGTGGACATAAAGGTGGCACTGCTTGGGGTTGAGGACTGCAAACTGACGCAGACGCCCGCAGGCTGGAAGGTCGCCAAAAAATCCTGATCCGTCGCCGGTAAACTGGCTGCTTTCGGGTCGCCTCCCTTCTTGGGGGGCGGCCTTTTTTTGTGCTCGTGGAGGCTCGCCAATGGGTATGCGTGGCAGCTGGCAGTTCCTTGTGTTGCCATGTGTGCGCTGATGGCCGCCACCAGTGTGCGCAACTATTATAATTATCTAAAATATATGATTATATTTTATATGATTGATGTGCGTAATCTGGCCGTTGCAGGTGGGTTGCCGGTGTGTGCCCTTCTGCGGGGCGGATTGCAGGTAGTGTGCGCAAGGCGAAATTGTGCCAGTAGAAAATGTGCAAAACTCAATTAACTATTATTAATTATTTGCTTTATTGCGCACATTTTCGCGCACATTTGCGCATGTCTGGCAACCTCATGCCGGGGCTGCGGCCAGGGAGGCGGGCGCAAAAAAAGCAGCGCACGTGAAAGGAAAATTCACCCGCGCGCTGCCCAAAAAACACGCCTGAAAACCAGACGCAAAAATTGTGCGTAATTATGTCATTATGCTGTTATGTTTGGAAAATTTAATTTGATCAAACTGTTCGTAATGTCTGTGGTGTTCATAACTGCCAGCCTTGTTTTCATCATGGCAGCTGGGGGCGCACGGGCAGCAGCTGCCCCAGGTCAATACCCGCTGGGCTGACCAGCGCGCGGAAGGGGTACATTTCTACCCCGGCGTGCAAGGCCTCATAAAAAAGGGCGGCATAGGCCGGATCAATAAAATCTGCCGGCGCAAAACATGTGCCGTCGGGCCGCTGCACAAGGTAGAACATGGCCGCGCGCTCGCCGCTGGCCACGATATCCATAAGTTCGCGCAGGTGTTTTTGCCCGCGTTCGCTGGCGGCATCGGGAAAGCAGGCGGCATCGTCCTCGACCATGGTGACGTTTTTGCACTCCACCCACAGGGGCGGCAGGTTGGGGCCGGTGAGCAGACCATCCAGCCTGCTTTGTCCGCGTTTGGCCTCGCGCACAAGGCTGGTGTAACCCTGCGCAAAGAGCAGGCGATGGGCGTGAAAGGCCGCCTCAAGCATGCGGTTGGGCGTGCTGGTGTTGACGCCCACCCAGAACCCGCAGGGCGCGGGCTCGCCCTCCGGCTGTTGCTGCGGCTCTGGCACGGCCCTGCGCTCCAGCCATACGCATTCCTGCGTGTATTTGAGCTTGCGGTCGGGGTTGCTGGCCGGGGATGCCAGCACCGGGGCGCCCGGCAGGCACAGGCCCAGCATGCTGCCAGAATTGTTGCTGTGCACCCACAGGTCTGCGCCCTGATGTTGCAAAAGCACGCTAAAGCGCTTGCGGCGTTGCACAAAGGCGGCCACAAGGCAGTGCGGCGGCAGGGGCAGCAGGGGCGCAACCCCGGCTGCGGGCGGGTTCAAACCCGCATGTTTGCTTTCAGAGCTCATTTACACCCCGTGGTGAAGCTGCTAAATACAGCCAGTTTGTGAGTAAGCCTGCCGATTACGGGTGCGTTGCATACGCCAAGGAGCCCCCTCATGCAGATTTCAGACCGTCTGAGCAGTATCAAACCTTCTCTGACCCTCAGTGTCAACAGTCGCGCCCTTGAGCTGAAGGCTCAGGGGATTTCTGTCACCAGCCTTGCCGTGGGCGAGCCGGATTTTCCCACGCCCAAGCATGTTTGCGATGCGGCCAAGGCGGCCATTGACGACAATTTTTGCCGTTACACCGCCGTGCCGGGCATTCCCGAACTGCGCAAGGCTGCGGGCGCGTATTTTGAAAGAACCTACGGCGTGCCGGTTCCCATGGAATCCATTGTTATCGGCGCGGGCGGCAAGCACTGCCTCTACAATTTCATGCAGGCCATGCTCAACCCCGGCGACGAGGTTCTTGTGCCTGCCCCCTACTGGCTCAGCTACCCCGATATGGTGATGCTGACCGGTGCGGTGCCTGTGCCTGTGCTGGCCGGGCCGGAGCAGGGCTTTAAGGTTACGCCCGCCATGCTTGAGGCGCATACCACCGACAAGACCAAGCTGCTCATTCTGAATTCGCCCAGCAACCCAACCGGCGCGGTGTACACCGAGGCCGAATTCACGGCCATTATGGATTGGGCCATCGCGCGCGGGCTGTTTGTGCTCTCTGACGAAATTTACGACCAACTTGTGTTTGCTCCTGCCAAGATGACCAGCGCCATCAGCTGGTTTGCGAAGTATCCCGAGCAGGTGGCCGTGCTTAACGGTCTTTCCAAGAGCTATGCCATGACGGGCTGGCGCGTGGGCTTTTTGGCCGCGCACCCCCTGTTGATCAAAAAGATATCGGCCATGCAGGGCCACAGCACCTCAAACATCTGTTCCATCGCGCAGAAGGCGGGCCTTGCCGCCCTGACCGGCAACATGGAATGCGTGGACAAGATGCGCGAAGCCTTTGTGCGGCGGCGCGACCTGGCCATGAAGATCATTGAAGGCTGGCCCTTTGCCATCTGCCCCAAGCCCGACGGCGCGTTCTATCTGTTCTTGGACGTCTCCAAGTGCTATGGCGGCAGCGTGAACAACTCTACCGACCTGTGCACCCTGCTGCTCGACAAGGCCCACGTGGCCGTTGTGCCGGGCGCGGCCTTTGGCGACGACAAGTGCATCCGCTTCTCGTATGCCGTGGGCGACGACGTGCTCAAGGGCGCGCTGGAAAGCATTGGCGCGGTGCTGGCACAGTTGGCGGCTGAGCCTAAGTAAGGCGGGACTGGTTGTTTGCCCTTGCTTTAGGCTGGGCGTAACCGTGCCTTAAAAAGCAAGCGAAGCCATGCTTGAAGCAAGGCGCAAAAACAGGCAGAAGCCGGGGTTGATGCAGGAGCAGGATTGGCGCGAAAACAGCTGCTGAAAAAAATTGCATAAATGTATTGACAGTTAGGCCAGTTTTCGTCATTCTGCTTTTCGCCGTGGGGCTGTAGCTCAGTTGGGAGAGCGCTTGAATGGCATTCAAGAGGTCAAGAGTTCAATTCTCTTCAGCTCCACCAGATAGGTAATTAAAACCCCCGATCATCGAAAGATGGTCGGGGGTTTTTGCGTGCTTATAAACCTTTCGTGGAGGTGTGTTATTTGAGTTGTGCCAGTCTGCGCACCGATTTTTTAAGTTCTAAATTGTCTGCTCTCAAAGCTGCCATTTTTTCCATTAACTCAGACAAAACGACTCGGACATCGGTTGCGTATTCAAGGCATTTTTCATCGGTCAATCCATGGATGCCGATGCTGAGGGCTTTATGTATGAGCAATAATGGATTTTGTCCATCTATGAGAAGTGCTTGGGGTACTGCGGGTGCGGCTGTTTTTACAGCTTGTGAGAACTGATTTTGATTTTTTAGCTTTTCGAGACCATCAATCATCTCAGTATTACAAGGGTCAACTATTTTCGTGACTTCAATCATTTTATCAAGCAATAACTTCCAGTTATTTTCTATAATTCTTCGGTAGTAACTAAAGGCACCAATACCAAGCCCTTGGTTTTCGGCTTGCCTACCCTGAAACATAAGCGACTTATCATTACCAAGTAAGGCTAAAAGCTTCTTTGGGATAGGTTGTCCAAACGCTGGGAGTTCGCCAAATTTTATTACCGAAACTACCTTGTCATCACCGCAATCCGGAAATTCTATGGCATATATTTTTATATTATCACCACAGTGTCTGCATTTATATTTAAAGAAATATAAACTACCACTCTTATAATATGGCGACCCTCCTATGCTGTCAAAAAACATATTTGCAGCGCAGGATCCATTGGGACAATACAAGTTAAGCCTAGGCAAATTTATATATTCATTCTGGTTGACTACATCGGATACGCGGACAGCATTGCTTGAAGGTGGATAGGATTCAAGAAACTCTTGCCAGCTTACTGGGCTTTCATTTACCTCAGGCATATTTACTTTGCTCCGGATTATACTGTATGTGGAATGCACACAAGTCGTGCATCATGCTTACTCGTAGTTTGCAAGCATAGTGTTTAGATTTTTTCTGTGATGTCGCACTAGGCAAGCATTAATGTGGAAAGAAATAAAACCTTTATTCCAAGAAAAATTTGCCACACGTAAAGCCCCGATAATTGCTAAAGCTGGGGGAGGTGTGAAGTTATTTGTTAGACTGATGGATTTGCTTTTTCTTGTTTAGCGCAATGAGAAAATCGTAATATTCAACATACATATTTGACAGTTTGAATGGTAAAATTGCTATATATGCTAGTGACATGCCAGAAATATATGCACAGGCTATATCAATAGCCCCTTTTAAAATATAGTTTAAAATAATTAGAGAGACGGATAATATTAAAATGAAACTAATCACAGTGCAAAATAGAATTCGTGATTGATATGTTTTTTTGAATGTTTGTAGAGATTTCCAATCCTCCCCTTGTAGTAGTGTAAGGCTATGCCCTGCAAGTGTTATTACTGCTAAAATAAGCCCGCTAAATGCAGTAAATGTCCCCACTAACCAGCCAATCACATCTTTATCATTCAAGCCCTCTGAAAGCATCCAGGCAGCAAGACATCCACAAATAGTTGCTCCGATGTGGACGAATATCTTGCGGATGCTAATCGCTGCCACTGAAAAGACCTTCCTGTTCCCAGTCTTGTTTTTGTTTGATTAAGGCACTCCATGCCTCATCCCTGAAAACAGTTTTTCCGTAGGGTTTTAAGAATATTTTTTGCTTTCGCTGTAATTTGTCCGGTGTGATTTTCGAATTTTTCTTTGTTATAATACAGTATGGAGCGTAGTTGCTGGTAACAATAAGATCTTTTGCAAGGTGATAGAGAGCGGCCTGAGTTTCCGTATTTTGTTCAATTTTCCCAGATTGCTCAACAGATACAGTGACTTTTGCATGTGTATTTTTGTGCGCAATTGCATCAGCCATTGGTTTTTCATTACTAAAGGCAGCATAACTTATATTTGAAAAAAAGCCTTTGTGCGAGTCGTTAACTTCTGCTAGTTGCGCTGCGTAAGCTGCCGCAAAGACATCTATCCGCTTAACTCCCTCGCCAAGGGCTTTAAGTGCCTGCGCGGGGAGAGCTGGCGCAAGGTAATATTCAGGAATTTCAGTATTCATTTCAGCAAAAAGGGCATCTAGATATCCTTTTAGTGTTGAAGGGTGTGCCCGCAAGGCACAAATCAATATATGATTACCAAATAAAAGAGCATGGACATCACCATCCATAAAATCTTCATTCTCAGGAGCATTAATCAGACTGGGATTCGCCTTGGCTTGTCGGTTTGGCTTGGGGACTGTGTTGGCTGGTTCACCAGGTGTGCACACCGACACATTAAGCAGGAACCCCTCTGTATATTCTTGACAGTCTAAGCAAGTGTATCTTTTGCCATTCCTATCAATACTGCGCTCTTCAAGGCTGCAAAAATTTTGGTGTGCAGATGTTGCCAATTTTTGCAGATTCATTGGCGTATCTTCATTTGCCGTAACAACACGTAAATAATGAATTGAGACTTCTTTATTTTTTCGCATAATGAACCCCAGATAAATTTTTAAAAAAGTACTAACATGATATAAAAAAGTAAATATTTTTTTGATAAAGGCGACTCTTACTTTCGCCCGACCATCTTTCGATGATCGGGGGTTTTATTTACTTATCTGGTGGAGCTGAAGAGAATTGAACTCTTGACCTCTTGAATGCCATACTAAGGCATCATGCCCCAAACCTTACATCACCTGCGTAATCAGGCTATTCACTGCATATTTTTCGTCAATTTTGATGTATTTCGATATCTTTTGCATATCTCAATCAGATTTTGTACTTTGACTGTGTGTATTCCAAACACTTGATGTTCAATCGTATGACTTTAACCTGCCAGCGGCACTATAATGGCCCCAGCATTCCGGTAAGCCCAATAAGCAGCCAGAGAAAAAATATTACAGGAGCAACAGCAGCAAGAAAAAAAAGCATGCAAATTGGTATCTTGAGCAACAAGGCGGCGCTTACCCGCGACCTGAAAACACACAGGTACAGCAGCAGTGCAAGGCCAAAGGACACCGCCGCCCCCTGAAAGGGAATAATTACCGTGCTGGCCGTCCAGGCATTCTCCTTCTCAAAGCCCATGAAAGCAGTGAGCCACTGGGCACCTTTTGGCCATATTTCCTCTGCTCCACCCAAAAAAAAGGCAGCTACATAAAACCAGATATTTTTATGCATCTTAAAAAGAGGCAAAAAAATTACTACACCAATAGCTCCAATTTCCTGAACGAAGTAACCATCATTTCTGGAAAGTGCGAACCATCCCAGACAGGTAAAGATCAATGTGATTAAAACAGGCCAATATTCCTTCCATCCAGCCAGCATATGGGCTTCTATTTTCGCATCTGTTGGAAATTGCATGTAAACCCTCAATCGCTTTTATGTACTTTGCCCGGCCATGCTCAAGTGTGGAAAAAAACATAAAAATGTTTCCAGTAAGTGCAAAAAAATTGCAGTTTGTCCTGCCTTAGTATCTGTGCTGAATTATAACCATCTGGATTTTTTTTATTGGCAACTGCCCTCATTCGCCACAATGAAAAGAACCAAATAACTGCCGAAACGTTTCAGTCTTACAAAAGCGCCCGCCTCTGCTATACCACTTCCAAACCTTTTAAGGAGGCAACATGGCAGGGAACAATCTCAATTCCAGAAACATGGGGCACGATGTCTCAGATCAGCCGCGTTTGAGCAACGGGCAATTCACTTTCAAAGGATTTGCAACGGCGGCAACCATGTCATCGCATAGGCAGCAGGCAGCGCTTGAGGCCCCCATGCCTGTTTCGCAAAATGCTCCGCTGCAGGAACGCATGTATCCAGCTAGCGTTGCTGATGTAGTAAAAAAACATGCTCAGAACGGGCATTCAACCTTGCAGCAGTATTCTCCAGACCCTGATGCAGCTATTCCCTACTATCGCATGGGAGTAAGGGAACTTGGGTTCTCTGGTGGCTCAAAATGGTATGGGCAAAGAATTCCATCAACGGATTTACACTATGAGCACATGCATTTTGTGGGCAGCGAGGGAAGCAATTTTGGCTTAACCTTAGGCGGTATTTTCTATGAATCACTTCCAGACTTAAACAACTATCAAGTAGAAGCCCCAAAGTATCGCAAGGAATATATTGACATGGCAAAGAATGATATTGGTGAAGCATGGAAAGAAAGAAAAATATTAGAGCGATTCAGCCAAGAATATAATCCGTTTGTCTACAAGGCGACGACGTATAACTGCCAGCACTATTTTGCTGAAGTTCTCAAACAGGCACAAAAGTACGAAACAAGAGAAAAGCCGCTCGTGCTGCCTTAAAAACGGAATTCACCTTTTCGCGCAATAGGCTAAATCCCGTGGATAATGGTACGTTATGGGCTTATGCATGGCAATGGAAATATTTATTTCTGCATAACCAGCAAGCCATAACAATACCCCCGACCATTTATCAATGATCGGGGGTTTTACTTACCTATCTGGTGGAGCTGGATGTCGCTAAACTCGCGCTCCTGAAGTTCACCCTAGCTTGCCGCATGCGATCTTGCCTGCCTTAAAGAGGCGCGGTTTATCCTCCCGACCTTTCAAGCAGCATGCGGTAAAACTTGCTGTTTGTGATGCTGGCAAGCTCAGAGGAAACAAGCACCCTGTTGATGCTCACCTGTTCATTCTGCGCAAGTTTGAGATAGTAGGGGGAGTATGGGCGGTCTTTTTTCTGTATGACAAGCACCGTGGGCTTGAGGGGGGCGTGCTGGTCCTGCTGGCACACAATGCCGGTGGTGTCGTTGGAGAGGTGAACCACCGTACCCACAGGAAAAATGCCCACCAGCTTGATGAACTGTTCCGCCAGCCCCGGCTTCCACGCCTGACCAGAGCTTTTGAACAGCTTTTTTACTGCCTGCGAGGGCGGAATGGCGTTTTTGTATACCCGCGAAGATGTCAGTGCGTCGTACACGTCGCAAATGGAAATAATGCCGCCGTGCAGGCTTATCTCGTCGCCCGCAAGCTTGTGTGGGTATCCCGTGCCATCGTGCCTCTCATGGTGGTGCAAAATGCCATCAAGAATAACTGGGTTTGTCCAGGGCAGGTCTTTCAGGTTGTCATGCCCGCGTTTGACATGCGAGCGGATGATGTTTGTTTCCTGCTGGCTGAGGCTGCGCGGGGCGTTCAAAACCTGCTGCGGCACAAAGGCCTTGCCGTAGTCATGAAACAGCCCGGCCATGCCGGTATTGAAGGTTTCGTCTTCGTCCAGCCCCAGAAACCGCGAAAAGGCGATGGAAAAAATGGCAACGTTGATGCTGTGCCGGTAGGTATAATCGTTTGTTTTCTTGATTGTTGTGATGAGCAGCAGGGCGTTGAAATTGCGGTGCAGGCTGTGCACGATCTCGTTTACAAATCCACGCAGGGTAGAAACCTCGATGGCTCCCACCTTTTTTTCCTGCATAAGGTTTTTGATGTAACTGAATGCATCAAAGTACAGATCGCGGGCGCGGCACAGTTCTTCGGCCAGCGGGGTTTGCGCGTCATGCAGGGGTTCGGAGTGGGTTAGCTGCGATTTTTCCGGGTCGTAGTAGGCCTCTGTGTAGCCGCTGGCAATGATGTGCCTGATTTCTTCGGCGCTTTTGATCAGGCCAGGTTTGCCGTAGACATACGGGGCATTTATCCATGAAGTGGTAGGCGCAACTATCATCATTCCCTGACGTAGCTGCGACACGCTGATCTTGACCGGCTTCATCAATTCCCCCGACAAAGGCCATCCCCGCATATCAGTTTGCCGGGGGTTGGTTGGTTTTGTTGCAAGCGAAATCTGATTAATAAGCACTGTAATCTGATTTTTTTAATCTATCAAATAAAAATTATGGCTTATATTGTGTAGTAATGGTTTTTATTAAAGAATGCTGTATATGTAAATTGGAAAAAGTTTAGCGCTTTGCGCTGTATTGCAGAGTGCTTGTGTTCCGTAATCGCATTGAGCTGGCAAATGCAGCATGCCCTCTGTAATTGGAAAATTTTGTTCATTGAAATAAAAAATGCAGAAATAGTTGATGGTTATCAGCAGGTGTGCGCACGGCAACATGCATCGGAGGGCTGCCTACCTGCGCGCTGGGTAGACGCAGGGAAGTGGTGCGCGTTAAAATCGATTATGTGCCGTGAAGCGGCATATTTTTTTAGCATATTGACAATAATAGTGATAATTGATTCTGTTCGTTACTAGCTCATGTTTTTGGTCCACTGGTTGCTGCTGCGCATGCATTGCTTCTGGAATCAAGCCAGATTCGCCTGCGCTTATTGCTCATAACCCCAGATGTGAAGTGACGATTGGCATGGCATCAGTGCGTATTTCCATAGCCCGCCTCAAGCCCGGCATGTTTGTGGTGGATGCTGGCATCTCGTGGCTTGAAGACCCGCACCTTTATCAGAATGAAGGCCTGATTATCTCAGAGGCCGAGATCAAGAGCATCAAACGGCAAGGATTTGCCGAGGTCTGCTATGATCCGACCCGCTCGCAGATTCAGGCCCTGCCAGAAGATAAAGCCGCGCCGCGAACCTTGCTCTCTGACGAAATTTACGTGGCACGCGGGGCTTTTTCCTCTGCGTATGGTCATGTGCGTTCTTTTATGCAAAGCGCTGCCTGTGGCAATGTTGAGGTTGCCGCTGTGGAGCCCTGCCTCAACTCTATAGTAAAAAGCGTGGCTCGTAACCGTAACGCACTGCTTTTACTTGCCAATCTCAAGAGTCTTGATGACTACATGTACCGGCACAGCGTAAATGTGGCGATATTTGCCGTGGCTTTTGGGCAGTATCTGGGGCTGGAGGATGAAGAGCTGCGCCGTATCGGCATTGCCGCGCTTTTTCACGATTATGGCAAGGCGCTGTTGCCGCCCAACATTCTGAATGCGCCGCGCAAGCTTGATGCCAGCGAAATGCAGATCATGCGCACCCACGTTGAATGCGGCTACGAAAAGCTGAGAAGCTCCGGCAAGTTTTCGCATGAGGTTTTGTCGGCCATTTTGCAGCACCACGAAAGGCACGATGGCTCCGGCTACCCCTATCAGCTGGCGGGCGACGAAATAGGCCTTTACGGGCGCATTATTTCCATTTGCGATGTGTACGATGCCCTGGCCTCCAAGCGGGTGTACAAGGATGCCATCCACCCCAAGCACGCTCTGGGAACCCTGTTTAAAATGAGCGAAAATGCCTGGGCCCCGGGCTTTGCCGAGCATTTCATCAAGATGGTGGGTATCTTCCCCATCGGTACGGCTGTGCTGCTCTCTAACGGGCAAAAGGGCATTGTGTGCCATTCAGAACCGCTCTCGCCTTCGCTGCCAAGCGTGCTGCTGGTGCGCGACTGCGAGCACGGCGTGAGGCCCCTGCGGCTGTTTGACCTCTCGCGGCAAAAAACCGTTAACGTCAACAGGTCGCTCTCCAAAACAGAAACAGCGTACTGGGATATTCCCACACTGCTTGATTCTGCCAACGAAGAAGAAATGGCCTGAGCACCGCGTCGCCGGGGCGCACGCACCAAGGCCTGAACGTGCGCTGCGGTGTGCCGTGCTCGCCTACAGCCTGCGTCCATGCCAGCCAGTTATCATAAAGGCTTGAAAAAACCGCGTTGGCAATTGCACACAGGCTACCCGCATTGCTTCTTCCACCTCAAAAGGTGGCAGCACACATAGTTTTTCTCGCAGCACCAAGGGGATAGCCGCAATTGCTTGGGGGGTGGCCCCCATGAGGGCTTGCACCTGCTCCCAACAGGCAAGCATGCCGCCAAATTCCGGCGAATCAAGGTCGCAGCTGATTTCGGTATTTATAAAATGCCCTCCCTGCTTGAGCCGCTGGCACATACCCCCGTAAAAGGTGCAACGATCCTCCCTGCTTACAAAATGCCCCACCAGCACGCTGAGCGCGGCATCATACACCGGGCTGGCTGGCACATCATGCACATAGCCCTGCTGTAGGGTGCACCTTTCGCCAATGCCCGCGAGTTGCAACCGCTCATGGCACACCTCAAGCATGTCGGCAGAGGGGTCAACCCCCGTAAACGTCCAATGCGGATTGTGCTGGGCCAAGGCAATCATTTCTGCACCTGTTCCCACTCCCACACACAAGATACGGGCATCAGACGGCAAATCATGCAGGGCCAGCCGTATCAAAAAATGCATGCAGTCGCTTATTGGGGCCAACCGCTTGTTGTTTGCATCATATTTTTGCGAAACTTCTTTGTTAAAAAATGCAGACATAATAAAAAATCCTTTTTTACATGGCCGCGCCACCAGGCAAATGCAGTGAGCGCAATGGTTAATCATCACAAATCACTGGTCACAACAAATATTCATGCAACTTTTATGGTTCAGGCTCACACAGATAATGCCATTTTTTGTTTTGTACAGAGCTAAACGGTTGTAAATTTAGTTGATATGAATCAGCAGATGCCGAGCGCATATTTTTGTTACATCAGCATTGGCCAGCGCCACAAACCAGGCTGCGCTCCAAAGTGTAAATGGCACGTTGCATTGTACGCCTTGCGGCATTTTTATAGTTGCATTGGCGTGCAATAGTTGTCATTTTACACATACTGAGTGTGCGGCAGCTTTGAGCCGCGTGGAAATCTGCAGTAAACCTGTGGGAGGGGCAACTATGGCATGGCTGTACCTTGTGCTGGCGGGATTTCTTGAAATCGGCTGGCCCATCGGGCTCAAGCTGGGCTGGACAGAAGAAGGCATCCGCGTGTTATGGCTGGCCTTTGCCATCGCCTGTATTTTGTTCAGCGGTCTTTTTCTGCTTATGGCGCAAAAAGAAATTCCCATGGGCACGGCCTATGCCGTGTGGACAGGCATCGGGGCGGTGGGCACGTTTGTGGTGGGTATTGTTGCCTTTGGCGATGCGGCCTCAATCATGCGCATTGCATCTGCCGGGTTGATCATAGCCGGGGTTATCGGCCTCAAGTTTGCCTGATTGCGGCCTTGGGCCATATTGCATGCACAAAGCGGGGGCTAGCGCACAATTGTTGCGCGGCCCCCGACTTTCGCTGGTGCAGGTGAGCCTGGCGGCTACTTTACAAGGCTTTGCATCTCGGCCTCTGAGCGTGCAATGGCAATGTGCGTGCCGGGCTTGATGAGGCCCAGAATTTTGACCATGGCTTCTTCAGACACGCTTACGCAGCCAGAGGTGGGCTTGCCAAGCGAACAGTGCAGAAAAATGGCCGACCCAGCGCCCTTGACGATGTTGGTGGTATTGTATTCAATAACAGCCACATACTTGTAGGCTACCGTCTCCTTGGGCAGGTTTTCGGCAGATTTCCAGTCCACTGGGGTCGTGGCCTTTGTCACCCACTGGTTGTAGCGGGCAGAGGCCACGTCATCCACCCATTGCTCGCCGCCCTTGAGCTGGGCGTAGTCAATGCTCACCGCGGGGGGGATTGCAAGGCCAAAGCCGCGGCGTATCTCAAATACGCCCACAGGGGTTTTGCCATCGCCCTCGTGCTTGTCTGTGTCACAGCCGTTTTTGCCCACATAGGCATCTGTGCGCAGCAGCTCCTCGCGCTTGCCGTTTGCATTGCCGTACACCACCAGGGTGCCTGTAGTACCCGCCGCCACGACCTCAATATTGGTGTCGGCGGCCTGGCATTCGCTTATGCCGTTGCTACCGCAAAGCAGGGCAAAAAGGCCAAGGCAGGCCGAAATCAGTGCTTTTTGCATGGTCCCTCTGATTGTTCGCGCAAGAATGTTGGTTCACGACATCGCCGTTGCGCAATTTCCAAACGTTACTGATGCCGCTGGGCGCAACTGCGCTGCATTTTGTGCAGTATGGGCATACTGCTATCTTGATTTGCAGGCATATTCAATAGCCTGTGCATATTACGCGGCTATTATTCTGGCTGCGGCGTTGCACAACGCAAACACCCCCGGCGTTCCATGAAAAGACCGGGGGCGTTTAATGGGCAAATTTGCCCGTAAAATTGTATTTTGCACGACATTGTAATCAGATGTCCTTGATTTCAAGGTATACAATGGTCTGGTTTAAAAGCTGGTAGGCTATTTCGCCAAATGTAACCGGGCCAACAAAGGATCCGGTTTTTTTGTTTTCGAGGTTCGAGAAAAGGTAGTTCAGGATGCAGTTGCAGGAAAAAACAACGTTGTCTGTGTCTGAGCCAATCTGTTTTTGCACCTGTGCATCAAAGGCGACCACATAGTCTGCAATGGGCTTTGCGTGTTTGTAGTGAATGCCGCTGAAAACAGGCGCGTAGAAGCGCACCACTTTGTCCTGTTCGTCCACGCCCTGAAAGCTGATGTTGACCAGCGCGCCGTAATAGTTGGCAACAATGGGCAACCTTGTATCCAGCTTGTGCGCCTGAAGGTAGGCGGCAAAATTCTGGGGCGCGCCATTGACCATGACGTTTCTGGCCGAAAAACCGTCTGACGAAAAGGTGAGACTGTCGCCATCGCCCTGCTCAAACAGGTTGAGAATGCCGATCTCTGCCAGTTTGTCGGGCTTGAGCTCGGCCCGCAAAACTATCGCGGCATCTTCAAGCATGCTTCCCGTGTTGCCGTTGAACACCTTGGGGATTTTTATGCCCAGATCCTGAAGGTGCACGCCCGCAATCCAGCCGATAAGCGGCGATATTCCAAATGATTTATAGTTGGGAGCATTTATGGCAAATGAAAGATGCGTTTCGCTGGCAGCGGGTATCAGAATAAAGCTGAAGCCCTGCCTGGGGCCGTCCTCGTAGACTTTTGCGAGAGTGTCCTTGTTGTACTGGGCAATGCTGACGCTTTCGGTAAAATCAGTAATATCTGTGACAAATATCAGCTCGCGGGACGAAAGCCCCCCATGCTCTTTTGTAATAAAATATGGAATTGTGCCGCCAACCCAGTTGCCTTGCGGCAGCTGCATGAGAACGGATTCATCACCGGCAAGAAGCAGTGAACGACCTTCGGAAATTTTTTTCTGAACCTCATCAAGTTTCATGATAGATTGATTCATAAAATCCTCACTTTCCGAAGATAGTTTTAATATCGTCCTGAACAGTCCTTGAATTGGAATTTTGGGCAAAGAGATTATACAGCTGGTCTATGCTTACGGTGATGTTTTGAGGAGTTGGATTGTCATTAACCCCGCGCAACAGTCGCCCGAGCATGATTTTTGCCGCCAGAAACTTGAGCTCGAAGGTCTTTTTGCCCGTGATTATGTCGTACCAGCCTTCGTGGTTCTTGCTCGGAACTTCCATGGGCTCCTCCTTTTTTTACTACCTTAATAGACATAATTTATTGAACATGATGCTTCTTTTACTTATTGCTATGGTAAACATATGAAAAAAACAATGTAAAGACAAAAAAATAAATTATGTAAGCAAATAGGGTTACATTGTTTCAATTGTGCGGAAGAGATGACGTTGTTTGAGGGGAGTGATCCATCTGTTTATAAATCGGCGAGTTGAAAGCTTTTTGCGCGACGTTCAAGACGATGTGCGGTGTTGAAGTGAAAAGTTGCACAAATTTTACTGCTGAAACTGCACGTGTTGTTATGGTTGCCATATCCACGCACCAAATAAAAAAGCGAATTGAGCTGACAATTCGCTTACAGGTAATCCGTCCGCATGAGGTTAAAAAATTATTTAGTTCATGGGGGATTCGTGCAAAGAACAATATATATTTATTTTATAGCCAATTCACAATTTGCTAATTTCATGCTGTATATCGCTTTTAAAATGTCATTTTATATTTATGCAGTAGGTTACTGTAATGCACAGAAAGTGCGCTCCTATCTAAACGGCTACGATATTGGCCCTCGTGGGTGTGAGCATCACCCTTGCGTCGGACAATCAGACAAAAATGAAAATGTATGCAATGAAGGCGAGTGCGCGTTTCCTGTTTTTTGAAGGGTGCTTATTGTAAATGAAATTGCATCTTCCAGATCAAGCATGGCATTGATCAGAAAGACACGGCGATAGTTGTAAAGGTCATCAACAGTAATAGTGGTTTCGCGTACAATTCCACTGTTTATCAAATTTGATCGCTGTACGCCCGGCAGAAGAAATGTTGCTGGTGTAAAAAGCCCTGCGTCACTTTCAAAGACCAGATTTGAAAAAGACGTATCGGTGATGGCTCCGTTTTTTACAATAATTACTTCATCGTGGCCGGATGCTTTTTTTAATGCCTCAAGCTCTGACCTGTCACAGGATTTCCAGCCGTAGCTTATGGCGGGAGCCTCAATCAGTGCCAGAGTCGTGATCTGTCGGCGTACGTATGGGATAAATTCAACACGCTCTATTTTTTGAGAATACGTTACACGGCAACGGTACAGGCCATTTTTAAACATTGGGGGAACGGTTATGGATAACACCGGAGGGGGGCAGTCTGGAAAAAAGTGTTGCACGGTCTTTGTTAATCTTGCCATGTGCAGGTCAAGATTCATTATGTTGCCGTCGAGCACTTTAATGGTTTCAAAAAACATATTGTTCTCACAATGGTAAATAAATTTTCTGCAGTGTTTCCTGATATTCGTTCTTCCAGTTGCTGCGCGCCGTAATCCCGCCCCCGCTTCTGAAAAAGAAGCAGCCATTTTCCTTTTCAATAAATCTGATCAGAACTGCGCTATCCAGGCTGGAGCCGTCGAAATAGCCGAACACCCCTGTGTAGTACCCCCTGTTTTCGCCCTCCGCCCGGCGGATTATATCAACTGTAGATTTCTTTGGGGCCCCTGTGCATGAGCCGGCTGGCAGCATGTCGAAGATAATATCTCCCATGTGCTGACGGTAATCGCTGGGGAGCTGCCCCTCAATCTCTGAGCTGGCCTGAAAAAGCTCCCCCGCATTTGTTGTAATCTTTTCTACATATCTGAAGCGTTTTATATGCACGTCATCAGCCCACATGCTGATGTCATTGCGCAATAAATCAACAATGGTGTTATGTTCTTCAGTCTCTTTTATATCATCAAGAAGCGACTGCTCGGCATTTGGCAGTGCCGCGTCTATGGTTCCCTTCATCGGATTTGTGGAAATACGCCCGGTGGAACTGATCTTTACAAAACGCTCTGGAGAAAAGCAGACAAATCGTTCCGGAATGTAGAGCTGATAGGGCGAACTGCTCTGTAAAAAGATGGATTCAAGCGAAGTTGTGCAATGTATAGGGGTGCGCACCGTAAGATTTGCCAGATAAGTGTCGCCTCGCAGAAGTGCCTTTTGCACAATATCCCATTTGCGCTTGTATAGCTCTGGGGGCAACGGCTCTGGTGCGATGTCACCTTTCTGGTTTTTTGCGGGGCGTGTTTGCTTGTTGCTGGCTGAGGGCGTGCAGAATCCTATGGCCTGTTGATGCAGGGGGTTCTCAATAAATAATGCTTCATCCCCCTCAAAATTAACAGCAAACAGGTAGGGACGTCCCTCGTGGGATGCCTTGTTGATCAATTTTCGTGCTAAGCTGACATCACTGTAAAGCATCATTGATTTGCCAAAAAGTTTGAAACCATGTGGCGTCCGTGCGGGGTCAGAAAAGATTCGGGATGAAACTGGACGCCGTGTACATTGTACTGCCTGTGGGAAAAAGCCATTATGTACCCGTTGTTGTCTTCTGCCGTGATGCGTAATTCTGCGGGAAAGGCATCTCTGCTCACACACCAAGAGTGGTACCGACCGACCTGTATATGTGCGGGCAAGTTGGAAAACAGACCGCTTTGTTCCTTGATATTTATGGTAGATTCAACGCCGTGAAAAACTTTTGGGAGATTAACAAGTTGCGCGCCACAGCAAAGGGCTAATGCCTGATGCCCCAGGCAAATACCCAGAATAGGTTTGGTATGCATATGGCGGCGCAAGAAGTCCATGAGGCCTCCCGCTTCTTCCGGCAACCCCGGGCCTGGAGAAACAATAACGGCATCGGCTTTGTCTGCCAGTTTATCTGTAAGCTCGTCATTTTTGGCAATGCACAGACTGTCATTGATTGTACATAAACCTTTTAGCAACTGAACAAGGTTGTAGGTAAACGAATCATAGTTATCGATCAGCAGGATGCGCATTATATCTGTGGTCCTTTAAGTAAATTGAATTGTCATTTGCGCAAACATGGCTGGTGAAGCGCTGTAGAAGCCTCGCACGACTATGACCGTCAAAGGCAAAGTTTGGTGTGGTTTTGAGCTGATCTGCAAAAGGTTCAGCCATTCATCCCTCGATGTCACCCCGCGTTGTCTGGGTATTGATGACAAAGAAGTGTCTGAAATCCTTACGCATGAAATCTGATTGGGATATACAAAATGTATTGAAATGTATCAAGAAGAACAAAAATACATACATCTAATAGTCTGATTTTGTTGACGGTGGTAGGTTTTGGGGGGGGATGCCCGAGTATGGCATTCAAGAGGTCAAGATTTCAATTCTCTTCAGCTCCACCAGATAGGTAAATGGGAACCCCCGATCATCGAAAGATGATCGGGGGGCTGCATATTTACTGGGCGATGGCTTTGACTTGCGCAAAGGGGCTCATCCGCTCCCCCAATATCAGATGCCTACCTGCTGCGATAGACCACTTTTTCTGCCGTACATTCCTGAATTTCGCCGCTCTTTGCCACCGTCAGGTTAAACATGACCGCTGTGGTAAATTCCATTCTGCCCTGCTCCAAAAAATACAGCTTGCCAGCCTGCAAGGTTTGACCTTTTCCCAGAGGCTTGCTGAAAAAAGTCATCTCGGGAAATCCCGATTCCATGATTTTCTTGCCTGCAAGTTTGCCGCCGTTGCAGTCCCGCATCAGAGGCAACAGGGTTTGCACGGTCACTTGCAAGGCCGGGGCTTCATTCGGCGCCCACGCAACCGTAAATGGCATGGGAGGCGGAGGTGGTGGCGGAAGGGATTGCCCTGCGCAGCCAGGCAACAGACAAAACAGGGCCGCCATCACAATATACTTACGCATGGGATACCTTTATTCCGTTTCAGCGCGGCACTGCTTAATATTGCCAGCGCTGTCCACGCTTACATTAAACAATGTTTTTGCCTGCACCATGGCTGAGTAGCTACGGGCATCTACAAAAGAGAAATATCGGTCTTCCGGGTACACAAGCAGCACGGCGCACTCCTGTCCACGACCACGTGGCTGGCACTGAGAATTCTTGCTCTCTGGCAAGGAGCCAAAAGTTTGTCCCTTGTACCCCTGCTTGGCGCACAGATGTATCATGCTGACCGCATGCGCCCTGTCGGTTTCAACAGGCACAAGCGTCTCTGGCCGCCACAGCGAATGTTGCAGCAAGCCACAAGCGGGCAGCAACAGCAGACCAGCCAAAAGAATAAGAGTCATATTGCGCATGGCTTTTTCTAATTTTTTGGCAACGTTGCAGCAATCGACCCTTTCTCGGGCTCTGACTTGTAAATCAGGGCTGCATGCCCTTCACCCGCCTTGCAATCATACACAATTCCCTTGTCATTAATGTACAGGTTAATCACGTAGCGGTCATTTTCTGGAATATACTCATATTTATACTCTGTCTTTTTGGTGCTGGAATCATACACGGGCCTAAGTTCATACCTGCTGCGGTCATCCAGCCCTCTAACTGCACAAATGATGTTGCCTCCATCAAGGTGCTCACAACGCTGGCTCATTCTTTGATCGAGGTTTTTTGCACTAAACCCGGTGTAGAATCCCTCGTTGCATTTGCTTGCGATATTTCTCATGGCATAGCCAGAACTGAACATTTCGGGCACAGATTTTGGTGCCCATATGTTGTCTGGGTAACGAACAGCACAGCCAGACGACAACAAAAAGACCAGAAAAAGCGGCACACCATATCTATGCATTGTTGCTTACCTTCTGTGCTAAACGTGCAGATTATATAGACACGATATACATCAGGCCAGACGGTATGTCGAGAACTGGCGATAAATTCTTATATATACTGTGCTGATATGAATTGGCTTGTCAAAAAAATTTGGCCCATAGATGTGCGCAGGCAAATGCAGCACGTACAGATACACCTCATATAATGATACACCTAACTACTACAGACATAGCCACACTCGTGCCGCCGTATGAAACCTGCCGCGCTACCGAGCCACAAATCCACAGACCAGTTCTGCTTGCATGGCCACAGTTTCAGCCTTGCAGCATGCTTATACGCACAGGTTTGCGTACTTATGTTTTACTGGTGCCGACGCAAAAAACCCCCGACCATCATTCGATGATCGGGGGTTTTTCGTGTTTAATGAATTGGCTGTTGAGGGTAACACTTGAACGGCCTCTTTCCTCGCATAACTACCCAATATCATAAAACTTAATTTTTAACGATGTATTGCAAATTTTCTTACACAACGGCGACCTGAATATATTGTCTATCCTTCCGGTTGCCCAAAAAGAGCTTTGCCTATCCACCAGATGGAGCGTCCAAAATTATTAATTAATTGTTCACCTTGCCTTAGAAAAGAAAGGCTCGAGTCAACTCCTGCAAGCTTGATGGCTTCTGCAACCTTTGATCCGGTCGGGTGAGCGTCTCCGACACGCATATCATAGGTGCCTACAATTTCGGTAAAAATTTTACGAGCAGTCTCCGGCCCTACCTTTTTGGACAATACATCCTGCAGTAACTTATTTGATCCTAATTTTTCTTTTTCTGCATGATCAGAAATTTTGCGAAGCTCTTGAACATTCAGACGATCCGAAAATACACGAATGAGATCTTTTGCTAGCCTAAGCAACGACATATTGTCTTTACTCGTAAACCTCGAGACCTGTTGCATTGCAATATTTTCATCGAGGGGATGGGTAAACAACGCAATTCCATATCCTCTACGGAATCCCTCTTCTAGCATAAACATAGCCCTAAAAAGTAAGAGTTCAACTGCAAGAGTACGTGCTGGTCGAGCTTTAACTTGTGAAGCAAGCAGTTCGCTTGAAACTTTTCCTTCTGGAACAATATTATGTGCAGCCCAAATATGTTGCTCCCAAGAATGAAGGCGAGCAATATCGTAAGCATAAACGGTAATCAAATCCGAGGGATTAATTCCAAAATGAGTCTTGTACCCCGACGTTGAGTGAATAGAACCTGTTTCTGCCGTATACCACTCAAGGGAAAACCCTCTGCAGTTGAGCAACTCGGTGACTACGCTGGACCGAAACCACAGCCATCGACCAACATCTTTACTCTTCAATTCAGCAGAAGCCATACGTTTCCCGTCTGTCTCGACGATGAATTGTGGCAGATTACTATCTACATCTCCCCGTACTCGCACACTTTTTAATTGATGCTCAATCCATTCGTTTCGCCAAAATTCACCTTCAACGCGAATGCTTTCGTAATCACCTCGATACCCTTCTGAACTCTCATGGCTAGTATTATCGTCATTTTCTGGGCCCATGACTGGAGCATCTTCTTCCTCGTCAATGTCCGTTCTCCAAGCCCTGAACATAGCCCAACTTCCACCGAAGACATCATTGACATTGCGAATTAATAGCTCAAATCGTCCTCCATCTCTATCATCCTGATGTGCTTTCAGGTTTGCGTACTCACTTCCCTCAAGAGCCGCTATATTTTCAACTCGTTGACGATAATAAGAGAGGCGAAGCGAAAGGTTTCTTGCGGCTAAATAATCAAGAAGAAATTCTCGCTTAATCTCAATCGAAATATGTTCGCCTTTTTCATTAAGAACCTCACGAGCAACTACAACAAAATTTTCCTCTGGCCGTACCCAGTTTACTCCTTCCTTTATCAGGCGAAGTGCTACAACTAGATCAGGATTCAATATCCATAACCTGCCGCCAACAACGGGCTGAGGATGGTCAAAGACTAGGTGAACACCAAGTGGCTCTTTGTCGTTATATTGATATTGGTCAATTGGTGAATAATAATCGTCATATGCATATGGTGTTACCTCATGCCCTATTCCGAGATCACTCCAGACTAAATGCTCCTCAGCAAATTTACTATGTTCTGGTGGAAATGCGACAGAACCACATCCAAAATATTCATTGACGTAACCTACATTTTTAACGTTTCCTTTTTCTTCATCTATAGATGCTCTCAATGGGACCCATGTCGCATTAGAGAAGAAGCGGCGTGTTTCTTTTTTGTGGAGAATCCATTCTTCATTCATTATGAAAGCCCTTTTTCATAGTTGAAAAACAGTCATTTACTGCCACACAATCTACTAACTAGCTGATATAAAATATGAATTTATTATGAAATACATTCCGAGCTATTTGTGCGTGGCGGCTATTTAAATCAGACGCATCTATTTGCAATTTTCTACGCTCCAAGCTTCCTGCACAACTGGTGCACCCTTGGTGGTGCGGTATAGGTCTACTTAACTGCGCCTTATTATCTATAGGAAAAAATAATGCCTAGTATATGTTCCCCACGCAGGGAAACACAAGCATTTCCCCGCAGTTTGATTTAGTTTTATTACATTATGATATTGGGTAGTTATGCGAGGAAAGAGGCCGTTCAAGTGTTACCCTCAACAGCCAATTCATTAAACACGAAAAACCCCCGACCATTTTTCAATGATCGGGGGTTTTATTTACTTATCTGGTGGAGCTGAAGAGAATTGAACTCTTGACCTCTTGAATGCCATTCAAGCGCTCTCCCAACTGAGCTACAGCCCCATGAGGAGAAATCAATTATACCCTTTTGCCGTGGGGTGCAAGTATTTATTGCACCTAGTCAAAAGAAAATGCCGAGAGCGGCGCACCCATGGCTCTGCCGTGCCAGGCAAGCTTGCCCTGAGCAGTTCCCGCGGCTCCTGCAAGTACCATAAGCGGAATAAGATGTTCCTCTCGCGGGTGGGCAAAGCGCGCGCCGGGGGCTTTTTCCCATTCTGCGAGGGCAGCATTGCGTACAGAGGGCTGAGGATTGCACACGGTTTCGGCCAGCCAGTCGTCAAAAATCTCTGCACCGTCTATGGGCGTATTGTCGCCGTAGCGGAAGGCCCGCATGTTGTGAAAGCTCATGCCGCTGCCCACAAACAGTACTCCCTCGTCGCGCAATGGGGCCAGCGCACGGCCAAGCGCCAGATGCTCCTGCGGGTCAAGCCCTAGCCGCAGCGATATCTGCAGGGTGGGAATCTGCGCTTGCGGATACATGAGCATGCCGGGAATAAACACGCCGTGGTCAAAGTCGCGGGTATTGTCCTCTGCCAGAGGTATGCCCACGGTCTGCAGGCACTGGCGCACGCGGTCAAACAGTTCTGGCGCGGCAGGGGCAGGCCACTTCAGCTCATAGGTATGCGGCGGAAAGTCGTAATAATCGTAATACAGGTCAGGATGACGCGTAGTGAGCAGGGTAAATTCCGTCTGCTCCCAGTGGGCGGAAAAAACGAGCTGCGCCCTAGGTGGTTGCGGCAGGCTTGCGGGAATGGAGCGCAGCCAGTTGCCAAGGGCATTCCATGTATCAGCCGGTGACCAGTCCATAAAAAAGCAGGGGCCGCCGCCGTGAGGAATGTAAAATGCGGGCATTGCCATGTTTCGCCTCGCTTGCAGGGTTAGGGCACGGCACGCAGACATCTGCGTTTGACCATGCCGTGCGAGCGTAGCGTCATTTGGGGCCAAGGCCAAGAGGTCCCCACCGCAGTGGGGGCACAAAGGGCGGGGCTGCCATAATTTAAGGGGCGGGCATTCCGCAGAATACCCGCCCGCACCGCAGCCATGCCGCGTCAATAAAATCCAGAACCCTAATCATCCTCGTGCCATGCGCCACGCCCCTTTATCCACAGGGTCAGGCATATAATACCAAGCAGCACGGCAAAGCCAAGGTGCACAAGATCCACAAAGGTGGTTGTGCCAGCAGAAAACGTGATAGAGGGCAGATTTTTGGCAACACGGGCCAGCCCCGTGAGCACAACTATGCCCAGAACGCCCAGGCGCACCTTGCCCCAGAAGGTAAGGTGCCCACGCAATCTGCCGAGACCCATCACAACCAGCCAGTAACAGCCCAGAGCCAGCAGCAGGGCCGCAAGAGCATAGTGAATGCTCAGCGTGGTGTAAAAATCTCCGGTCCAGGTCAGACCGGGTATTTTGGCAATGCCGTACCTGCTGGCCACGGGCAGTTGCATCATGCCCGTAAAGCCCAGCAGCAATGCCAGGGCTACCCAGATTTTTTTGAGCAGTCCGCCGGTCTGACTGGTCTCGACCTGCGGGTCGCGCAGGCTGTGCGCACTTCGGGGCTGGGGCTGGCCCTTTCGGGCCACGTTTACCATGGCTCCGGCCACGCCCACCAGCGGTGCAGCAACCAGCATGCGGGTGAGGTTGCCCGCCTGCGCCATGGAGTCAGCCACCGGCCCCATGGTGGGTTTGCCGGGGCCGGGTTTGGACTGCCTGGCGATCTCACTGAAGGGAACAGGCGAAAGATAGAATGTGTTTGTGCCGCCGTTTTCGGTCACGCCGTACAGATACGCGCCGCGCTTTTGCGCCAGCTGCTGGGCCTGTGCAAGAATTTCGTGGCGCGGGCCGATGGTCTGCACCTGCTGGGGGCAAACTTCCACACAGGCGGGCAGCTGGCCGTGGGCAAAGCTGTCTGCGCAGCGGTCGCACTTGTACATGACGCCATTGCCCGCAAAACGCGGCATGAGGTCAAGGTACAGGCCCACGCCCGATTGCCGCTGGGGAATGTGCCAGGGGCAGACCGTGCGGCACTTGGCCCCGCCAAGACAGGTCTGGCTGTCTATGCTCACGGTGCCAGTATCGGGTTGCCTGCTGGCCGCGCCCCAAGGGCAGAGGTTTGCGCAGGGCGGGTTGGTGCAGTGCAGACAGCGGCGGGGTATGTGCAGCTCAAGCGGCGCGCCGTTTTTCTGCACGGTCACGCTCTCAATATACAGCCAGTTGTAGGGGGTCAGGCGGTCGTCCACATCGCGCCTGGCCGACCAGTCCTCGTCCTTGGTTCCAGGCGGAAACATCACCGGCAGAGGCTTTTTTACTTCAGGAAAACGGTGCCCGTTGCGTTCGTGGCAGCCTTCAACGCACTGGCCACAACCAATGCATTTTTCAATATCAAGCAGAGTTGCATATTCCGCTGCCGGGTCTGCCGTATCACCGGGCAGGCCAGTTGCGTTGGCGGCTTTAAGATTCATAGCAGAAAGGCCCGCAGCAGAGGCCGCGCCTACCAGAAAATTGCGCCGGGTCAGACTCATGGTTGCATCCTTTTCAGCCGCAGGCACAGGGGTAGAACGTGACCCCGTGTGATTACTGCTGATTATTAAAATCGGTTCTCAATATGCCACATGTCAGAAAAAAGTGCAATTTATGGCATACTTTTGCAGTATGGATTAAAGGGCGAGTCGTGGTCGATGCTGCAAAAAAGGATGCGTGGACGGGGGGTTGATGGGGGCGCAGGCCGCTTGGGCGTTGCCTCTGCAGGTCAGGCCTTGCGGGGCAAAACAGGCACATACACGTCGTGTGTGCCAGATTGAAAAAAGCGGCTGTCGTAGCGTTCAAAGCAGGGGCTGTCGACCTGCACGGCATGGCCTTCGGCGGTGTTGGGCCATTCGTCGTACATGTAGTCGTACGCTTCACGCAGCATGCCAGCGGCCGGTATGCGGCAGCAGGCATAAAGCCCGCCGGGCAGCACTACCTCGCTCATGCCTGCGGGCGGAGCAGCCACTTCCGGGGCCTCCATGGCTGCCCAGTAGTCAAAGGCCAGACCCTGATGGTCAGTAAAGACAGACACGCCGTAGGAAGGTCCCTGATACAGGTGCGGGGCTTTGCCGCTCAGCTCCGGCATGCGGGGGGCGAACACGTCGTTCCACAGCCTGGGGCAATCAATGGGGGCCTGGTGCAGATTGGTGTTTATGTTCACACCCACAAGGCGCACACTGTGATGGTGCATCAACACTACGGCAAAAGGCTTTGACATGCATGCTCCCTGGCAGGTCGGACCACTGGAACAGTTCTTTGGATTTGGTGATTTCAAAAAGCAAAAATTTTTTTATGCCAGCGCAAGTGCATGAACCAGTTACGCGATAGTGTCAATATGGTATTATGGTATGAAATTGTGTTATTTTGTGGCAGATCACAATCTGGCATGTAATCATAATGACATTGCATGTAAATACAGCTGCGTAGAAATGCTTGCAGGTGCGCGATCTTGCAATGGGGCAGCCATGGACAGCCGCCACGCGTGCCGCTATAAGCAACGTATTGCCTGAACTGCTCTTTCACCCTCCACAAGGGGAGCCGTCATGTATTCCGCAGCCCCATGCACCCGCCGTACCTTTTGCTCGCTTGCTCTAGGCACCTGCGCAGCCCTGCTGTTGCCCTGCTCTGCCCTTGCGTCCATTGCGCAGGGCATTGGCAAACCTGTGAGCGACGAGGCTCTCAAAGCCGAATTTGCCGGTATGTGCGAGGGCGCGGAGCAGATGCTGACAGGGCAGCGGCCCGTGCAGGATTTGCGCGCCATGTTTGCAGCGGCCAAAAAAGCTCACGCCCGGCTGCTGCCCATGCCCGATATCGGCGGGCCAGAAAATCTGACCTACCCCAGCTTTCTGGTGGGGCCGCAGTATGCCGCCCTGTATACGGCCATGCGCCCCTGCGGGTTCAGCGCACGGGATGTTGGCAAGCTGGTTTACGATCTTGCCGTGTACAGCTTTGAAGCCCAAAAGGAAGTTTACCGGGCCAACGGGCAGCGCTTTTTTTCGCCAGAGTATTTTGCACTGCTGCAGGCCTGGGCGCAGCGCAGCCAGCAGCGGCGCTACCCCATGGACTGGGTGCAGACGGTATTCAGGGGTGATGGGCGTGATTTTGATATCGGCGTAGACTACACCGAGTGCGG
Organism: Desulfovibrio sp.; assembly: GCF_009712225.1. NCBI lineage: Bacteria > Pseudomonadati > Thermodesulfobacteriota > Desulfovibrionia > Desulfovibrionales > Desulfovibrionaceae > Desulfovibrio > Desulfovibrio sp. The sequence goes on from NZ_WASP01000005.1 coordinate 271,652, forward strand.
GCTGGTCAAGTATTTTGCGTCGCTGGGCATGCCTGAGCTTGCGCCGTATCCCTGCCGGGTGGATTTTCCCACTGCGCGGGCAGAGGGCACAGGCCTTGCGCGCACCACAACCCTGGCCACAGGTGGCAAGATGTGCGACTTCCGCTACAAGCAGGGCAGGGAAGTGACGCAGGGCTGGGACCTGTAGGGGGCGCCCAGACTGTTGCGCCGTAATTGCAGCGCCGCAATTGATGCATAAAACAAAACGCGGCAGGGGCCTCAGCCTCTGCCGCGCAATTATTTATGCAATCCGGCGCGTGCCTGTCAGCACTTTTTGATTGCCAGCACGTCCTTTGCAACCAGTTTGCGCATGGTTTCCGCACAGCGAAAGATATCCCTGCCCACAATGTCGGCTTCTTCCAGCAGGGTGGTGTTGCCGTCGGCATAGGCCAGCAGGTCCATCATCAGATTGACCTGCTCGGTACAGGATGTCTTGGTGCTCAAGGTTGGGTAAAGGCCCCGCTTGCCCAGCTGCGGTTCGCACAGCACCCGCGGTTCGTAGACCACGTTTTCTTCCAGGGTCTCAAGTATGCGTGTCATGATGTTTACGCTGCCCTCAAGGCCTTTTTGCGTAACCAGCGAGCAGTCGTCCAGCGAGGTGTGGTACTCGGGGTAGACGTGGTACTTGCTGCGCATGACGCTGCACAGGGGCAGGTCAATGCCGGGCGAGCAGTATTGGCGCTCGTCGCTTTCGCGGTCAAGAAAGGTGTAGCGGATAAAATCGGGCGCAAAGTGCCGCAGCACGTGCAGGGCCGCCTTGTCTGCCATGGTGTCGCCCTTGCGGCTGGGCAGGTAGGAATAGGCCCGCTCGTCGCCCATGCAGGTAAGGTTGAAGCCTGCCACCACATTGCGGCGCAGGGCTTCGTGATTGCGGCTCAGATAGGTGATGGAACCGATGGTTTCTGGCACAAAAACAAAGCGGTAGGTGTAGCGGCGGGGCTGCTGGGCCACCCACTGGGCCAGAGCCGTGGCCACCACCGGGCCGGAAAGCTCGTTGTTGGCCATGGAGGGATGGCAGATGTAGGTGGAAATGAAAATTTCTTTTTCACACTGGCCGGGTATGACAAGCTCACCGTAGGTCAGGTTGCCCGGAGCAAGTGTGGAATCGATAACTGCATGGTACATGCCGGGCACAAGCTTTTGCCGCTGCTCGTGCGTGAGGCAGAAACCCCAGCGGCGGGCATAGTACGAAGTAACGTAGGGAATGGCATTGGGCATTTCAGGCAATGAATGCAGGTGGCTTTGCAGATCCTCAAGCGAAATCGTGCAGTCCACCGGTTCGGAATAGCCCATCACATGCAGGTTTGAATCGGCAAAGTTGGCGATGACTTCGCCAGAAGGGCCGGTGAGACGGGCCCCGGTGATGTTCCACTCGTCAGGAATTGTCCAGTCAAAAACCTTGGAGCCCGAAGGTACTTCAAAGGTTCGCAACTCGGGCAATTCTACCTGTAACATGCGCAACGTCTGCCGTACCCCGTTGCCTGTTATGCTGCGGCATATGGGAAAAAGGCTGCGTAAAAGGTCGTGGAAGCTCGTCATTATCCTTCCTTGGTGTGCATTGCGTGAGGCAGCATTTCCCATGGGGGGTGGCAACCCTGATTGCCATTTTCCGGGGGTGACTGTCGGCGGCAATGCCTATCGCGAGCTTGCTTATTGCTAGCGGGCCGCGCCGTCAAGCAGCTTTTTCCGGCATAACGGAAAAAACCGCTGCAAACCCCCATGCAGGGCTTATTGCGCCCGGTTGCAGCAAATCAAGACTGCCATTCATGATTGCAGGCAACGGGCTTCAACAGGCAGGCTGGTCTGGCGGGAGCCAACGTGCCTTTTTTAATATAGCATACAGATCGTAAGTAGAAAAGCCCCGAATTCTGCGCATGAAATTTGCTTTGCCTCCGCCCCCTATGCTGGTATGCAGAAAGGGCTGTGTGATGCAGGCAACCACATGTAAAATCAGTCAGAATTGGAGCAGATATGCCAGCCGTATCCCTCGCCGAAGCACAAAATCTGGGCGAAAAAATCCTTATGGCCCACAACGTGGCGCAGCGAAATGCCACCTTCACCATCACTTCGCTTCTGCGGGCTGAGATGGAAGGGCTGCCCTCGCATGGGTTTTCGCGCATACCCTATTACGCGGCGCAGTCGGCTGCGGGCAAGGTAGACGGCCATGCCGTGCCGCTGGTGGAGCGCCCCAGATCTGGCGTTGTAGCTGTTGACGCCCGTTGCGGTTTTGCCTTCAGCGCTTTTGCCGACGGCCTGCCTGTGGCGGCTCAGGCCGCAAGGGAATCGGGCGTGGCCCTGCTGGCCGTGCGCAATTCGCACCATGCCGGCGTGCTGGGCTTTCCTGTGGCTGATCTGGCGGAGCAGGGTCTTGTGGCGCTGGGCTTTGCCAACAGCCCCGCCTCGCTGGCTCCCTACGGCGGGTCAAAGGTTACCTTTGGTACCAACCCGCTAGCCATGGCCTGCCCACGTAAAAACTCGCCACCTCTTGTGATCGACCTTTCCATGGGGCTGCTTGCACGCGGCAAGATTTTGCAGGCTGCCAAGAAGGGCGAGCTTATTCCAGAGGGCGCGGCCGTGGACGCGCAGGGCAATCCCACGCGCGATCCGGCCAAGGCCTTTGACGGCGCGCTGCTGCCTTTTGGCGGTCCCAAGGGTTACGCGCTGGCCCTGATTGTGGAAATAATGTCGGCCGCGCTTACAGGTGCCGCGCTGGCCATCGAAGCCTCATCGTTGTTCACGCCCGACGGCCCCGCGCCGCGGCTTGGGCAGAGCTTCCTGATTATGGATCCTTCTGCCAGTGCAGGGGCAAACTTTGTGGACCGGGTGGAGCAGCTGCTGACCTTTATCACCGACCAGCCCGGCACGCGTTTGCCGGGTGACCGGCGCATAGGCCTGAGCCAGGCAGCCAAACAAAGCAACAGCATTGATCTGCCGGAAGACCTGCTGATCCAGTTACGGGAGCTCTGCTAGCAAGGGCGTGGCGATTTTGCCCTTCGGCCTGCTGGCCGGAGGGCAAACTGCTTTTGGCGCTATTTGAAGGGAAAATACAGCTCCCAGAGATACGAGAGCGGTAAAATGATGCCCAGAGCGGGCAGCATGTTGATGACAGGGAATATCTTGATGTCGCACATGCGCAGGCCCGTTGCCACAAAAATAACACCGCCGCAGGCGGTAAAATCGTTGAGCATGGCCGGGGTCATGAGCGGGGCAATGGTGGTGGCCCCCATGTAGATGAGCGCCAGAATGACAAACTGCGGCACGGCGATAAGGCTTACGGAAAAGCCCATGAAGGAGCCGAAAACCACGCCGGTAAACATGTCCAGCGCGGCCTTGGTCAGCAGAATGTCGGGATTGCCGGTGAGCCCCTCGTGAAAGGCCCCCAAAAAGCCCATGCTGCCAAAGCAGAATGCGGCCACCAGGGTTATGACCGTCAGGGAAAAGTTTTCGTCGCCCATACGCTTGCTTTTCAGCAGGCCGAATATGGCCCGCAAAACCTTTTGTAGCAGGGCCTCGGCATACATAATTTCGCCCACCATGGTGCCGAGAATGAGCGAAATCGTCACGGCTGGCAGAGCCGAGGCTTTACCCACAAGGGTTGCGCCCAGACACAGGGTTATGACGCCAAAGATGGAAGGCAGGGCCTTTTTGAGCCGTTCAGGAAAAATATCGGCAAAAACAACGCCGATGATACCACCGATAAAAAGTCCGCCACTGTTCACAATGGGCCCGATCATATGCGTACTCCGCGTGATGGCATGGAAATCGTTCGGAAAGGCGGACAGGAAAGGGGGGTCTGTAGGCCGGTGTGAATCGATGTGGTGATGCCAGGTTTACTGCCCCGAAAAGCAAAGGGCGCGCATGCGCGGGGCCGCCAGCGCGCCGAAAGTATCAACAAGGTGATAATCCAGATGCGCGTTTTGGGTACCACAAGGTATTTGAGTTGACAATAATCCCCCTCAGGGACTCAGGGCATGAGACAGCAGGAGAAAACATGATTGTCAGAACATGGCACGGCTGCGTGCCCGAAGCTTTGGGTGACACCTTTGCAGAGCATTTGCGCAGAACCGGCGAGGATCACGCTCGGGGCGTGGCGGGCAATCTGGGGGTGGCGGTGAGACGCATGACCTTTCGGGGATGGGAGCATTTTTTCTTTGCCACGTGGTGGACTTCGCTTGATGCCGTAAAGGCCTTTGCGGGCGAAGACTATCAGCTTGCGGTGCATTATCCGGACGACGAGCGCTTTGAACTGGTGGCCGACCCCTATATTTTTCACCATGAGGTAGAGCAGATCACGCCCCTGTAAGTCGTGGCTGCATACCCGAAAAAGGGCGAATTTCTGCTTTTGAGACAGCGGGCGTAAACTCTGGGGGCAACGTGGTCTACGTGCTCATCGCCATATGCGGTATAGTGGCCGGGGCCATCAGCGGGGTTGTGGGCACAGGCTCGTCCATCATCCTGCTGCCGGTGCTGAGTCTGGCTTTTGGCCCCAAGGCGGCCATTCCCATCATGGCCATTGCTTCTATTGCGGGCAATGCCTCGCGCGTGCTGGCCTGGCGGCGGCAGATCAGCCTGCGGGCCTTTGCCTGGTATTCGGTTGCCGCTGTGCCGGCTGCGGTGCTGGGCGTGCGCACGCTCTGGGTTATGCCGGCGGATGTTTCCAATCTGTGTATCGGCCTGTTTTTTTTCGCGCTCATCGGTCTGAGGCGGGCCAGCCGCACGCGCGGCCTGCGGCTCAATACCCGCCAGATGGCCATGGCCGGGGGCGTGGTGGGCTACCTGACAGGCGTTGTGTATTCCACGGGGCCGCTGACCATCCCCATCTTTGCCGGTTTTGGACTGGCCAAGGGTGCGCTGCTCGCCACAGAGGCGGCGGCCTCCATCGCCGTGTATCTGGCAAAGGCGCTGGCCTTTGGCGCGGTGGGCGGCCTGCCCCTGCCCGTGCTGTGCAACGGCCTTGTGGTGGGGGCAACACTGGCGGTGGGTACGTTTGTGGGCAAACGCTTTGTACTGGGCATGCCCGAGGCGACCTTCAGCCTGCTCATCGACATGATGCTTGCCTGCGCTGGACTGGTGATGACAGGCGGCGCGCTGCTTGCATAGGGTATGCCCCATGCAGAACAGGCCTGCTGCGGCCTCTTCACAAAAGTCTGTAAGGGGCATAACAGACCTGTGAATGAACAGGCACTGCGACAGGCCTGCAATGCACAAGGCCAGTTGCTGCACACGCGGCATGGCAACAAACAGGGATACCATCCATGGCACAGCATTACATGAAGTACGGCGACAAGAAATTTTGTGTGGGGCTCGATAGCGGGCTTATGGCAGCAGAGCTGCATTCCAACGCGGTTGCACTGCCTGGAAAAAGCGCCCTTGAGCACATCAACGATGCTCTGGACAATCCCATTGGCAGCCCCCGGCTGGAAGAAATGCTCAAACCAGGACAGACCGTATGCGTGATTGTGCCCGACTCCACCCGCCTGTGGCAGTCGCCCAATGTCTATGTGCCTGCCGTGGTCGCCCGGCTGAACAAATGTGGAATCCGCGATGCCGACATTCGCATTCTCACGGCCACGGGCACGCACCGGCCCATGTCGCGTGAGGAGCACATAGCCATTGTTTCCGAGGATATTTACAACCGCATTGGGGTTATCGACCACAAGTGTCGCGATACGGCAGACATGGTCAAGGCTGGCGTGACCAGCAACGGCACCGAAGTGTGGTTTAACCGCGTGGCCATGGAAAGCGACCATATCATCCTGACTGGCGGCGTGGTGTACCATTTTCTGGCCGGGTACGGCGGCGGCCCCAAGTATCTGCTGCCCGGCATCGCCAGCTACGAGACCATCCAGAGGCACCATAATCTTGCCCTCAACGAGGGCTTTGGCAGTGGCACCAACGCGGCCGTGCGCAGCGCCAACATGGAGAGCAGCAATATTTTTCATGCTGATCTTGAAGAAGCCGCCCTGCTTGCCAAACCCAGCTTTTTGCTCAACGTGGTGGTGGACGACAGCTATAACATCATCAAGGCTGTGGCTGGCGACATGGTGCTGGCCCATCGCGAAGCCTGTGCCCTGGTGGACGCCATAGACGGTGTCAACGTGGCCGAACGCACGCCGCTGGTTATTGCCAGCGCGGGCGGCGCCCCCAAGGATATCAATTTTTACCAGACCATCAAAACCCTGGCCAACGCCCTTGCGGTGGTGAGCGAGGGCGGCACGATCATCATCCTTTCAGCATGCACCGAGGGTTTTGGCAGTGCGGACACCCGGCACCAGATATGTGATTTCAGCACCATGGAAGAACGCGAAAAAGACCTGCGCGAAAACTTTTCCATCGGCAGCTATGTGGGATTTCTGTTTGCGGAATCGGCGGAAAAGCACCATCTCATCATGGTAAGCGCCATGGATGCGGCAGACTTTGCCAAAACAAAGATACACATCACCAGAACCCTCGACGAAGCCCTTGCACTTGCAAAAGAATTGAACAATGGCAGGGAGCTGCGTGCAACCCTGTTGCCCCACGGGGCCAATACCCTGCCCAAGCTTGCGGGCAACTGTTAGCAGGGATGCGGTTATAGTGACGCAAGTCTGGCCTTGAACGCTGGCAGCAGTGGTACGTGCCTTGCGTTCAAGGTCCTTGTTTTATTTGTGTGTTGATTTTGCCTGTGTGTCCGGCGCAGGCATGGGCCACTGCTTGCTTGGATAAATGTAGAAAATGCGATATTTCCCATGAATGCAATCTGTGGGGGAGCTATGCGCTTTATCTATAATGCGAGTACCGATGCACCGTTCAATCTGGCGACGGAAGAATGGCTGCTGCATAATTCAGATACGGACGTATTCATGCTGTGGCGCAATGCTCCTGCCGTAATTGTAGGACGCAACCAGAACAGCCATTCCGAAATCAACGCAGATTACGTGCAGCAACACCGTATCCCCGTGGTGCGCAGGCTTACCGGCGGGGGAGCTGTTTTTCACGATCTGGGCAATATCAACTTTACCTTCATCAGCCTCAACAACCAGTCTGGCCTGTTGGATTTCAGGCGGTTCGCCACGCCGATCATCGAGGCACTCAATGCCCTGAACGTTCCCTGCGAATTTAATGGCCGCAACGACATGGTGGTGGGAGAAAGCAAAATTTCGGGCAATGCGCAGCACGCGCACCGCGACCGGCTGCTGCATCACGGAACCCTGCTGTACAGCGCAAACCTCGATTCGGTCTGCGCCGCTCTCAAGCCCAGCCCTGCCAAATACGTCGACAAATCCGTCAAAAGCGTACGTGGGCGTGTGCGCAACATTGTGGATTTCATGCCCAAACCCATGGCAATTGAGGAATTCATCAACTATCTCATGGCCTATGTTGCCAATGACCAGAAGGCAGAAATCTCGCGTCTGAGCCACGATGAAATAGAGGCCATCGAAAAGCTGGCCGAAGAGCGTTACCGGTCGTGGTACTGGAATTACGGTTATTCGCCCAATTACGCCTTTGAGCGCACCACCAAAACCCCCGGCGGCGTGCTGGACGTGCGTATGGACGTGCGCAACGGCGTGATTGCCGACATTCGCCTGTTTGGCGACTATTTTGGCGTACGTGACGTGGTGGAGCTTGAGGATACGCTTTGCGGCTGCCGTCACGAGCGCGAGGCCCTCAAGCGGCGGCTGGCCCTGGTACACATCGATGCCTACATTCAGGGCGTGGGCGAACGCATCTTTCTTGACTGCCTTTTCTAGCCCCGCGGCGGAGCGGCAGCATTTGCGGCATGCCGTGGCTTGATTTTTCTTATACATCCGACATGTCGGTAACAGCTGACCTGCGGCCTCGCGGCTGCGGGCTGGATGCCTTGCGGCCTGTATTCGCGTGCACAAATGCCTATTGTTGATAATGATATAAAGGTATATCTGCCTTGCAGGCATTAAAATTGGAAATTTCCGGCCCTGAACTCGGTTGACAAAACGATAGCTAGCTAATATTTAGCTATGCACACAATGAGGGGGTAGCATGAGCTCTTCCACCAGAGAAATAGTTGGCATGACCATTGCCCGTACCTCCCGTATGTGGCGCAACAAGCTTGACGAAAGGCTTTCGCCCCTGGGACTCACGCAGGCGCGCTGGCTGGTGCTTATGCATCTTTCACGCATGGGCGGCGAAGCTCCGCAAAAAGAGCTGGCCATTTCTGTGGGAGTGGAAGGCCCAACCCTTGTGCGCGTGCTGGATGGCCTAGAACGTCTGGGTCTGGTGCAGCGCGTGGGCGTTGAGGGCGACCGCCGTGCCCGGCGCGTGTGCCTTACCGCCAAGGCCGACAGTGTTATAAGCGATATCATGCGTATTGGTGCGAATTTGCGTGCCGAAGCCCTGCTTGGCATCACCGATGCAGAGCTTGAAAGTTTTTACCGCGTGCTTGAAACCATCATGGGCAATCTGGCCGCCGCACCGCCAGAATAGCACACAGACCGGCACGCGGAACAGCATTTCAGGAGTTCCGTTCACATGCCTCTTTCGCTTTCGCCCCAGGCGGCCCGTCTGCTGACCGCTCCGGTTCGTACAAAAAAACGCCTCATGCTTTTTGGCGCAATGGCATGCGCACTGGTCATCCTGCTGGTAGTCATCCACAGGCAGAGGCACATTACAGAAAACGATGCGCGCGTCATGGCCGACATGGTGACCATCAGCAGTCGGGTAGACGGCTGGGTTGCCCAGCGCGACGTTACCGACGGTGACAGGGTAAATGGTGGCAGCCAGCTGGTGGTCATTGACCAGCGCGAGGCCGCCATGCAGGTGGAAGAACTGACTGCCAGGGACGAGGCGCTACGCCTTGAGCACGAGCGCGTGTCCACCCTGCTGCAGGTGAGCCTGGGCGCTACGCAAAGCGCCATTGATGCTGCCCGCGCCCACTGCAACAATGTGGGGGCAAGCCTGCGCGCCAGCCAGGCCGAGCTTGATCTGGCCCGCGCCGATTTTACCCGTGGGCAGAGCCTTATTGCCGCCAACGCCATTGCCCGCCGCACATGGGACCAGAACCGTACCTCCCTGCATCAGGCAGAAGAAAAATTCCTTCAAAACAAGGCACTGCTGGCCGAAGCCCAGGCCGCGCTGGCCCAGGCCCTTGCGCATCAGGGTGATCCTCTTGCGCTCAAAAGCCAGCTTGCCCAGCTTGAACAGCAGCGCGCGGGAGTGCAGGCGCAGCTGCGGCAAAAGCAGGTGGCGCTGGACGACCACGTGGTGCGCAGCCCCATCAGCGGCGTTGTGGACCAGAAATTTGTGGAGCCGGGCGAGTACGTTATTCCCGGCCAGAGGCTGGTGTTGCTGCACGACCCTAAGGCCGTGTGGGTTGAGGTGCTGCTCAAGGAAACCAAGCTCGACGGGCTCAAGGCCGGGCAATCCGTGAGTGTGAGCGTGGACGCCTACCCCGACAGGGCCTTTCACGGCAGCATAGAACGCATCGGTACGGCTGCCACCAGCCAGTTTGCCCTTATGCCAAGCCCCAATCCTTCGGGCAACTTCACCAAAATCAACCAGCGTGTTCCCGTGCGCATCAAGGTTGAGCAGCCGGACGACAACCCCCTCCGCCCCGGTATGATGGTAGAGGTGGACATTGACCGCTCCAGCCTTTGATGCACTGGCCCAGCGCTACGGCGCGGGCTACAAGTGGCTTGCCACGGCTGCCGTCATGGCGGGCTGCGTTGCCACGGTGCTGTCGTCCACCATCGTCAACGTGGCCATGCCCGACATAATGGGCGAATTCGGCATGGGGCAGGATCAGGTGCAGTGGCTTTCCACGGCCTTTCTGGCTTCCATGACAGCCTCCATGCTGGCAACAGACTGGACGCTGCACACCTTTGGCGTGCGGCGGGCCTATCTGGGCGCCATGGTGGCCTTTCTGGCGGCGTCCGTCATGGGCAGCATGAGCCCCGGCGTGGAGCTGCTCATACTTGCGCGCTCCATACAGGGGGCGGCGGCAGGGTTGGTGCAGCCTCTTGCCATGGTGGTGGTATTTACCGTCTTTGGGGCAGAAAACCGGGGTATGGCCATGGGCGTGTTTGGCCTTGGCGTGGTGCTGGCCCCGGCCCTTGGCCCCACGGTGGGCGGCCTGCTCATCGACAACTATTCGTGGCGGTACGTCTTTCTGGTGGGGCCGCCCTTTTGCGCTCTGAGTATGGCCATGGCCCTGACCTTTTTGCCTGGCCGCGCGCAGGATGTGCAGCCCCGGCCCTTTGACGGCATAGGCTTTGCCCTGCTGTGCCTTGCCATTGGAACCCTGCTGGCGGGCATTTCCAGTGGTCAGCGCGAGGGCTGGGATTCCGGCTACGTGCTGGGCGCATTTCTGCTGAGCCTGTGCTTCTGGATTGCCTTTGCCGCGCACGAACGGGCCTGCGCCCACCCCCTGCTGGCTCTGGACGTGTATCTGAACCCGCGCTTTCTGGCTGCCTCTGTGGTGGCCTTTATTCTGGGTATGGGGCTTTTTGGCTCCACCTATCTTATTCCGCTTTTTGTGCAGATGGTGCAGGGGTACAGCCCCACCGAATCGGGTCTGCTACTCATGCCGGGGGGGATGGTTCTGGGCGTGGTGATGCCGCTGGCCGGGCGTTTTGCCGACCGGCTGCCGCCTTACCAGTCTATCATGGCCGGGCTGGCCGTTTTTGGCGTTTCGTGCCTGCTCATGGCCGGGGTGGGCGTATCTACGGATTTTTGGGATTTTGCGGGCTGGATTGTGCTTGGCCGCGTGGGGCTTGGGCTCATTTTGCCATCGCTGAACAGCGGGGCGCTGCGTCTGCTGGATGGCGGGCACATGGCGCAGGGGGCTGGGGCCATCAACTTCAGTCGCCAGCTGGGCGGCGCGTTGGGGGTGAGCCTGCTTTCCGTGTATCTGGAGCGTCAGACAGAGCTGTACGCCCAGGCCTTCAACGCCCTGCAGCAGGGTACGCACGCCGCCGCAGACGCCCTTGATATCGTTTCGTTCATGCTGGTGCGTTCGGGGCAGCTCGATAACGTGGCGCAGGCCCTGCGGCCCCCGCAGGCCTACCAGTTTTTTTCAGAGATGATTGCCGCGCAGGCGCGCACAATGGGCTTCAGGGAAAGTTTTTTGCTGGTGGCCGTGGCCTTTCTGGTGGCTGTGCTGCCAGCTTTGTTCATGAGGCAGCGCAGGTTGTAAGCGTGGAGTGGTTCAGCGGCTGCGCAGCAGGTGGGGCAGGGCCGTGGCGCAAAAAATGCCGCCCAGAATGGCAAGACTGCTCACCAGCAGGCGCAGCCCAAGGGCTTCGCCCATGAGCCATGCGCCGCCAAGGGCGGTGATGAGCGGCACGCTCAGTTGCACCACAGCGGCAGAAGGCACGTTGAGCCAGCGTAAAACCGCATACCACAGCACATAGCCAAGAGCCGAGGCCAGCGCGCCGGCAGCCAGAGCACAGACAACGCCCGCCCATGGCCATGCGGTGGGTGTGCCAGCCCCGTCAAACAGCATGCCCCACGCCAGCAGCGCAAGGGCCAGCGGCACGCAGCGAATAAAGTTGCCAGCCGTGGCCGCCGTGGCGTCGCCGCTCTGTCTGCCGCAGATGGTGTACACGGCCCAGCACAGGCCAGAGCAGAAGATCACCGTGGCAGCCCCCGCCGGTGGCGCATCAAGTCCCGGCAACAGCAGATACACAAGGCCCGCCATGGCAAGCCCGATGCCCAGCCCTTGCGCCTTGCCGGGTCTTTGCCCCAGCCGCAGCCCGGCCACAAGCATGCCCACCTGCACGGCCACCGCTATGACCAGCGCCCCCGCCCCGGCAGAAAGCCGCACATAGGCCCATGAAAAACAGGCCATATAGCCAAACAGGGCCAGGGCCGCGTTCCAGCTGCCAGCACGCAACGGATTGCCGCCGCGCCATATCTGGATAAACCAGAGCATGGCTGCCGCTGATATGGCCCGCAGGGCCGTGTAGACAGAAGGATCAAGTGGTTGGGAAGATGGTCCCTGCGCGAGGGCGAACCTGCAGAGCAGGGAGTTGGCGGCAAAGAGCGTCATGACCAGGGTTGTGAGCGCAGCCACCAGCCAGGGCGAAGCGCCCGTGCCGCCCGGCCTGTCGCCCGCACTGGTGCCAGTCGCTACGCTGGCCCGCATCAGTCAATCCGCCGTGCGCCCTGCAATTTGCGGAACACCGTGCTGCGGTTGATCTGGAAAAGCTCGGCCACACGCTGCACAGAACCGTGCACTTCAATGGCCTTGAGCAGAAAATCGCGCTCCATTTCAGCCATGATGTCGCGCAGGGGGCGGCGCGCGGAAAGAATATCTTCTGAATAGCACGAAGATTCACGGGTGGAGCCGGATATCTGCGGCGGCAGGTCGCGCGGCGAGATAAGCGGCCCGGTGAGCGTGATGACAAGGCTGTGCACAAGGTTTTGCAGTTCGCGCACGTTGCCCGGCCAGGAATAGGCCGACATGATGTCGAGGGTCACGTCCATAAATGCCATGGCCTTGTGATACTTGGCTGTATACTGGGCAAGATAGTGCTCTGCCAGCGCGCGCACGTCTTCCTGCCGGTCGCGCAGGGGCGGTATGCGCACGGTGGCCACGTTGAGGCGGTAATAGAGGTCGCGGCGGAATGTGCCAGCCTCCACGCTCTTGGCCAGATCCCGGTTGGTGGCGGCAATAATGCGCACGTCCACCTTGCGCGGGCTTGATGCGCCCACCCGCATGATTTCGCCGTCCTGCAGCACGCGCAACAGGCGCGTTTGCATGGAGAGCGGCAACTCGCCCACTTCGTCCAGAAAAATGGTGCTGCCGTCGGCAATTTCAAAATACCCGGCCTTGCCCTTGTTGGAGGCCCCGGTAAAGGCCCCCGGCATGTAGCCGAAGAGTTCGGATTCTGTGAGTGATTCGGAGATGCCGCCGCAGTCAACCTTGAGCAGGATTTTATCGTTGCGGGCAGACTGCGAATGGGTGTAGCGGGCAAATACGTCCTTGCCTGCGCCGGTTTCACCCAGAATAAGCACCGTGGCATCGGTGTGGGCAAAGCGTCCCAGCAGCGAAACCACATCGCCCATGGCCCGGCTGGCGTACACTGGTTCGCTCGACTTTGCCGAGCCCTGAGCAATGTACGCCAGCTGGTCGTTGATCTGGTCAATAAGCTTGCACTGTCCCGCCACCTGATCCTGCAACTGGGCAAGCAGGGTAACGTCGCGGGCAAAGGTCACCACCAAGCACAGGTCGCCCTTGCCGTCAAAAACGGGAAAGCCGGTGAGCACCAGTTTTTTCCCGTTTTTGAGCTGCTGGACGTGTGTGGTGGGTCTGCCCGTGCGTACGATTTCCGGGTTCAGAATGCAGTCAAACGTGCCCTCCTGAACCAGATCGCGCACGTTTTTGCCGCGTATCTGTTCCTGGGTCAGCCCGGTAAGCTGCTCGTACATGCGGTTGACCCGCAGGCTTGTGCCTGCGGCATCACTTATAAAAACGCCTTCGGGCAGGGCGTCGAGTATGCGCTCCACATGTTTCGAAAGAAGCTCGGAAGATCTGCATGCCATAGGTCATTGGGGGGGTAGAAGGTTATCAGTGCGGTACGCGCAGGCGCTGGCCCAGAATACCCTGCACCACAGTCTGGAGCCTGTTCATGTGCTCCGTATCCAGTTTTACTTCGCCCATGGGTACGGGCCTGTCGAGAAACTGGTACTTCTGCGTGCCAAGGCGGTGGTAGGGCAGCATTTCGTATTCCACGCGCTCATAGGGCTTGAGAAACTCGGCAATGGCGGTAACGGCCTGTTCGCTGTCGTTAAAGCCGGGAATGATCGGCGTGCGCGCCAGTATGGGCAGGTCGGGAAATTCCTCTGCCAGAATGCGGAAGTTTTCGAGGATGTGCCTGTTGGGCAAGCCTGTTTGAGCTTCGTGCTCGGCGCTGTCCATGTGCTTGATGTCAAAAAGCACATAGTTCAGGTATTCCGCCGCGGCGCGGATTGTGTCGGGCGAAACCATACCGCAGGTTTCCACAGCGGTCTTGATACGCCGCGCACGGGCCTCGCGCAGCAGGGCCACGGCAAACTCCCCCTGCAACAGGGGTTCGCCGCCCGACAGGGTAAGGCCGCCGCCAGAGCGGGCATAGAAGGCCATATCCTGCTCAACCACATTCAGCACGTCATCTACTGTACGCTGTTTGCCGTAAACCAGCAAACCCTGGGCCGGGCATGCTGCGGCGCAGGGCATATGGCACGAGGTGCAGTGGCTGCGGTTAATGCGCAGCTTGTCCTCGTCGCCAAGGGTTATGGAGCCGTATGGACAGGCTACAATGCAGTGCCCGCACTTGGAAACGCCCAGGCAACGGCCTGCGTTAAAGGCCAGCTCGGGCTCGCGCTGCTGCGACTCGGGATTGCTGCACCAGCGGCAGGAAAGGCTGCAGCCCTTGAGAAAAACGATGGTTCTTATGCCGGGGCCGTCATGAACCGAATATTTCTGAACGTTGAAAACCATGCCTTGCCGTTGGCAGTCATCCTGACACATAAGACCATCCTTTTATAAAAAACGGGCGCGGCCAACCTTTCGGCCAGTCGCGCCCGTGCGTGTGTTACATCACGTCGTGTTCGGTACGGGCAATCAGGTCGTTCTGCAGGTCGGGCGACAGGTCCACAAAGTAGGCGCTGTAACCGGCAATGCGCACGATGAGGTTGCGGTACTTCTGCGGGTCTTTCTGCGCGGCCACCAGGGTCTGCTTGTTTACCACGTTGAACTGAACATGCCACAGCTTGAGGTCGCAGAAGGTGCGGATGAAGGACACCAGCTTTTCAGTGCCCTGTTCGCCTTCCACGCACTTGGGCGTGAACTTGATGTTGAGCATGCGGGCGGCGCGGTCGCGCATGCCCATGTTCTTGGTCTGGTAGTTGGAGAGCAGCACGGCGGTGGGGCCGTTGACGTCCGCGCCGTGCGAGGCCGAAGAGCCGTCGGAAAGCGGGAATCCGTCGGTACGGCCATTGGGAGTAGCGGAAACCACCTTGCCGAAGGGCACGTGCGAGGTAAAGGGCACGTAACGCACATCGTTGTGGATGCCCAGTTCCTGCATGGAGTATTTGCCGCCGTATTCCACGGAAATCTTGTCGATTTCGCGGCCAATGGCGTCGGCGTACTCGTCGTTGTTGCCGTAGCAGGGGGCGGAACGCAGCAGGGCGCGCACGTCGTCGTAGCCTTCAAAGTTGGCGTCGATGGCGGCCAGCAGCTTGTCCATGGTCAGTTTCTTTTCTTCAAACACCAGCTTTTTCACGGCGGCCAGCGAGTCCACAACCGTGCCAAGGCCCATGTATTCAAAGTAGCCCAGGTTGATGCCTTCGGGAATCTGTTCCTGGTGCAGGTCGATGCAGTGCTTCATGCACAGGTCGTGCATGGCCGAGCCCATGGGCTGGGCAAAGTGCTGGGCGCGCAGCTTGTTGATGATGTACTGCTGGGTAAAGGCCGTCTTGAGGAACAGCAGGTGCTGCTGCACATAGGCGTTCCAGAATTCGTCCCAGGTCTTGAAGTTGCGCGGGTCTCCGGTTTCAACGCCCAGCTTCTGGTCACCGAACTTCTTCATGCGGCCATTGCGCAGCACCATTTCAACAGCAGCGGCAAAGTTGATGTACGCACCGCCAGAGGTGTAGGTGTCGCGGTTGGGCATGCGGGCTTCGGTGCAGCCAGAAACCGCGTAGTCCAGGGCTTCCTCGAAGGTAGCGCCCTTGGAAACATACAGGGGCACGATTTCTTCGTCATTGATAAGCTTGGGGAAGCCGGAGCCGTACTTGATGGTTTCTGCCACGTCCCACAGGTAACGCTCGGGCGCGCGGGAATGGATGCGGGCCGCAAGGTCGGGGTAGTGCAGGGGGAATTCGCGCTTGGACTTGAGGATCAGGTAGGTCAGCGCGTTGCTGGCGTCGCGGCCATCGGTGGTCTGGCCGCCAACAGTCACTGCTTCCCAGTGGGCGTAACCTTCGTTGAAGGCGCCGCCGGTGGGCGAGATGTACATGTCGATGAATTCGGCCATGCCAACCCACATGCATTCCAGCAGTTCCATGGCCTGAGCGTCGTTGATCTTACCTTCGGCGCGGTCTTTGGCGTAGAAGGGGAAAAAGTACTGGTCCATGCGGCCATTGGAAATGGTGGTGCCGGTCTTCTGCTCGATGCGCGAGAACATCTGCGTAAACCACTGGCTCTGGCAGGCTTCCCAGAAGTCGCGGGCGGGTTCGCCGGGCACGTGCTCGGCGTTTTCAGCCATGCGCAGCAGCTCGGCCTTGCGGGTGGGGTTGGTTTCCTTTTCGGCCATTTCGCGGGCGAGCACTGCGTGGCGTTTGGCCCACAGCACAATGGCTTCGCACACGATGACCACGGCTTCGAGGAAGGGGCGCTTTTCGCAGGCGTCCTTGCAGCTCAGGGGATCAAGGGCGTCCAGCTTTTCCTGGGCTTCCTGTTTGATGCTGTTGAAACCGCGCTTGAGGATCTTTTCAAAGTCGTGCACCCACTGGATGGACGAACGGAACGACGAGGTTTCGTTGACGATAAAGCGAGAGATGAGCCCCATGGGATCATCATAGGTGAGCTTGTGCACTTCGGCGGGCAGGGCAGCGTTGAGCGCTTCGTGGTAGGTCTTGCCCTTCCAGTAGGGTGCGATCTCTTCGATCACGCGCTTGGCGTCTTCGGGCGTGATCGTGGCGGGCGAGGTCTTGCGGGTGGGCAGGTCGCGCACCGCGATATCAAGAAAGTCGCCGTCGAGTTCGGGGTACAGAATGCCGTAGCGGCCATCGCAGCCAGCGCGACCGAGCAGCAGCTGGTCTTCCTGCACATAGACGGTCATGTTTTTCGCAATGTGCATGAGGGCCTTGGCCCAGCGCAGCACCAGGGGCTGACCGTCTGTTTCCTGCATGGACTGGGTGAAGTACAGGGCGCGTTCGATATCAATACGCGGCTTCTGGCCTTCAAAACGTTCCAGCAGCTTGAAAACGCGGGTGTGGGTTTTACGGAATTTGTCTTCCCTGCCCTCGATCTTGTCGTACAAACGCTGTTCCTGGGGGGAGCGGCATTCGCAAGTGGTGGTGCTCATCACGATACTCCTGAAATATGAATATGTGGCGCGCGGGGGCGTATGCTCTGCCGCCGCACGGAGAATGCCGAAGGGGTGTGGCAATCCTCGTTTGCAATCCCCTGTGCATGTGGCATGCCATAATATTTAACTTGCTGAATTTTATGTGTATTCAAAAAAAGTTTTTTTATTCGGTGCTGGAAGTTCGATTTTGGACAAGCTTGGGTCGCAAGTTTGCATCAGTCAGGAGCCCTTGGCGTTAATAAGGGCATTTCTTGCGACGCAAAGTTGCGACAGCCCGATTTGGGGGGGGCAAGTTCGACACGGTTAACATGACAAAAATCATCATGATTTTATTTTCACAAGCAGCTATTTCGCTTAGCCGGAGAACAATTCCTGCTTGTTGCAAATTTGCGACACGAGGATAAACCATATCAAAAGAATATGTAATAAATCAAAATATTATGCTGAATTTATTGAGTTTTGAGCAGAAGCGCATTGAAAAAGAGGTTTTGTGAGCTGGCACACATCGTGCAAAACGAAAAAAATCACAAGTCGTGCGGGTTGGAGGCGACCTGAGCGACTTAGAAATAGCAACGCCTGGAGAAGAGAGATGGGAAACGTTTTTGTTTCCTGCGTGGGTGGTCCGGCAGGGCAGCCCGCATGGATCTGGAAGGCCATGACGCCGCCAGCGCCACACAACCCCCAAGCGGGTTCAGGAGAACCGCATTATGAACGTGATTGACTTTCGCTTTCGCCCAAACACGCCAGAAATCATTAACGGTATCAAAAACAGCGCCATGTTCAAGGCGGCCTGCAAGGCCATTGGATTTGACGCACGCAAGCCCCAGCCTCTTGACGAGATTGTGGCAGACCTGAACAATCTTGGTGTGGAACTTGGGGTCATAACTGGTCGTGACTGCGAAACCACGTACGGATTTCCGGCCAACAACAACAGCGTTCTGGAATTTTGCCGGGCCTATCCCGACAAGTTTGTGGGGTTCTGGGGCATTGACCCTCACAAAAAGATGGACGCGGTGCGCGAAATTGAGCGCGTGGTTGCCGATTACGGCATGAAGGGTATTGCCATCGACCCTTACCTTGCGCACATTCCCGCTTCAGAGGCCAGGTTTTATCCGTTGTACACCAAGTGCTGCGAACTGAATATTCCTGTGTTCATCACCATGGCCCCGCCGCCGCAGGTTCCGGGTGCCATTCTGGAATACGCAGACCCGCGCGATGTGGACAAGGTTGCCAGAGATTTTCCCGAGCTGACGCTCATCATGAGCCACGGCGGGTACCCCTTTGTAAACGAGGCCATTTACACCTGCCTGCGTAACGCCAACGTTTACATGGATATTTCTGAATACGAACGCGCACCCATGGTTGATGTGTATGTGCGCGCCATGAACGATCTCATTCCCGACAAGGTACTTTTTGCCAGCGCCCACCCCTTTGTGGAGCTGGCCGACGCTCTTGATGCCTACAAGCACTTTGATCTTACCGAAGAAGCCCGCCGCAAGGTCATGTACGAAAACGCCCGCCGCGTGCTGGGCCTGTCATAAGGGAGAAAAGACATGAGCAACGCTGTTGATAAAGCAACCGCACAGGCAAACCTGCGCCGCGTAGTTATTTCTTCGCTGATGGGCGCTGTCATCGAATGGTACGACTTTTTTCTTTATGGCGTAGTTGCCGGGCTTGTGTTCAACAAGCTGTTTTTCCCGTCCTTTTCGTCGGGCGTAGGCACCATCCTGGCTTTTGCGACCTTTGCCGTGGGCTTTGTGGCCCGTCCTCTTGGCGGTTTTATCTTTGGGCACTTTGGCGACAAGATCGGCCGCAAAAAAATGCTCATTCTCACCCTTGAAATCATGGGTGTCGCCACAGTGCTTATTGGCTGCATTCCCTCCTTTGACAGCATCGGCATCTGGGCGCCCATCCTGCTGGTTACCTGCCGTATCGCCCAGGGCATTGGCCTTGGCGGCGAATGGGGCGGCGCGGTGCTCATGGCCTTTGAATCTGCCCCTGCCCACAAGCGCGCCTTTTACGGCAGCCTGCCCCAGATTGGCCTTTCCCTTGGCCTGATGCTGGCCTCTGGCGTGATCGGCCTGCTCTCCTGGCTGCTGCCCGACGAAGCCTTCATCGCCTGGGGCTGGCGCGTGGCCTTTGTGCTGAGCGCCGTGCTGGTGCTGGTTGGCGCGTACATCCGTACCTCCGTGCAGGAAACCCAGGACTTTGCCAGCGCCAAGAAGCATGTGGAAAAGATCCGCTACCCCATGATCGACGCCTTCAAGCGTTACCCCAAGACCCTGCTGGCCTGCGTGGGTGCCCGCTTTGTGGAAGGTATCGCCTTCAACGTGTTCGGCGTGTTCTCCCTGACCTATCTTACCAACACCTGCGGTGTTAACCGTACCGTGGCCCTCATGGCCGTGGTGGTTGCCTCTGGCGTGATGGCCTGCTTTATCCCCATGTGGGGTGCCATGGCCGACCGTGTGGGCAAGGGCCGCATTTTCGGTACTGCCGCTCTGCTGCTTGGCATCACCTCCTTCCCCGTGTTCTGGGTGCTGCACAACTACGCCACCACCAACCTGTTCTTTGTGTACCTTGCCATCATCGTGCCCTTCGGCATCATCTACGCCGCTGCTTACGCCAGCATGGCCAGCCTGTTCTCCGACAGCTTCGACCCCTCTGTGCGTTACTCGAGCATCTCTTTTGTGTACCAGTTCTCCGGCATCTTTGCCTCTGGTCTCACACCCATGATCGCCACCATGCTGGTGCAGGCCAACGGTTCGCAGCCCTGGTACCTGTGTGGTTACCTGCTGGTGGCGGGCTTTATCAGCACCATCGCCACCATGTGGCTCGGAACCATCCGCGAACGCAACGACCTGCCGCATACTGATTCTGCGGCCAACGAGGCCGAGGCTCCTGCCCAGGCTTCTGTGAGCGACGCGGCCGTATAGTTTCTCGGTCTGAATATCCTCCTCCCGTATGGCGGGGTCTTATGCCGGACCCCGCCACACCCTCAGGCTCTGCGCCTCCCGGCCCGCAACGGCAGGGCGGCGCTTTGCCAGTATGCGGGGGCGGGAGGAGGGCAGGCCACACCCTGAGCCCGGCACGCTGCCACGCCCGCAGCAGCTGAAAGGAGCCTTTATGCTTGTGGCCCTTGCTGTTTCGTCCTTTCTTGTTGGTACGCTTATTGGCGCAACTGGCGTAGGCGGCGTGCTGCTCATACCCGCCATCATGTTTTTTGGCGGGCTGGGAACGCACGAAGCCATGGCTACGGCCCTGTTCAGTTTTCTGTTTGCGGGCATTGTGGCAACGGTGAGCTACCAGCGCTACGGAACCATCGACTGGCGGGTTACCCTGCCCGTTGTGGCCGGCAGCTTTTTGTCCGGCTATGCGGGCGCGTATGTGGGGGCGTATGTTCCAGCGCGGGCGCTCAATATCGTACTGGCCTGCCTGATCATTTTTTCAAGTCTGTATTCCATGCTGCCAGCGCGGCAGGGCATGGGGCTGGCGCAGCGGCTGAGCCAAAGGGGCAACACCCTGCTGCTGTTTGGCATAGGACTGTTCACCGGATTTTTGTGCGGCATGACGGGCGCTGGTGGGGGTATAGTGTCTGTGCCGGTGATGCTGCTTTTCAGCTACGCGCCCCTGCAGTGCATTGCCACAAGCCAGGTCTTGCAGATGGTCATTTCTGTCTCTGGCTCGGCCAGCAACATGAGTAATGGTTTCATTTCCTATTCCATGGTCTGGTGGATCACCCTCTGCGAGCTTGTGGGCATTGGCGTGGGCGCACACATTGCCCACCGCGTGCCGGTACGCCTGCTCAAGCGCATGGTCAGCGGCCTGTGCATGGCCATTGGCCTGTTCATAGCATGGCGGGCGCTGTGCTGACTTACAAAACTTACCTAACTTTTTTATAACTTACATAAAAAGACTTCTTTCACGCGGTGGCATAGACAAAGATCAAATACTCCACGGAGGGTCTATGTCATGCAAACCGTAGAAAACAATCATTCTGGAGCCGGTGCGGAAGGGCTTTGGGACAAGCTGCTCAACTTCAAGATCGGTCCCGTGCCGCTTCCGGCCTATCTGTTTTTTGCCGCAGTGATCTTTTTGGCCTCGTATTACGGCAAACTGCCCAAGGATATGATTGGCGGTTTTGCCGTGATGCTGATTCTGGGCATACTGCTGGGCGACATGGGCTTGCGCCTGCCTGTGCTCAAGGATATTGGCGGGCCCGCCATTCTTTCCATCTTTGTGCCCTCTGTGCTGGTATTTTACGGCCTGCTTGACGGCCCGGCCAAGGAAGCCGTTTTTCACTTTACCGGCGGCAAGGGCGGCGGCGCCAACTTTCTGTATTTTTATATCGCCAGCCTGGTGACGGGCAGTATTCTGGGCATGCTGCGGCAGGTGCTCATTCAGGGCTTTCTGCGCATGTTTGTACCCCTGATTCTGGGTACGCTGGCAAGCTGTATCGTGGGCACGGGCGTTGGTACGCTGCTGGGCCACGGCGTATTTGAAAGCTTCTTCTACATTGTTGTTCCCATCATTTCCGGCGGCGTGGGCGAGGGAATTCTGCCTCTTTCGGCCGGTTATGCCGAAATCCAGGGCGTTGATCCCGGCAAGTTCATTGCCATGGTGGCCCCGGCTGCCATGCTGGGCAACGTGACGGCCATCATCTGCGCGGGCATGCTGCGCCGCTACGCCATCAAGCATCCCGAAAGCACGGGCAACGGCAAGCTGGTACGCATGGGTGGCGACGACCTGTTGCCCACTGAAGGCAAGGAAGTCATCGACGTTACCATTCTGGGCATGGGCCTGCTCACCGCCTGCTGCTTCTACCTGTTCGGCATGCTGGTGAACATGATCATTCCCATTCCCGCACCCATCATCATGATTCTGTCTGCCGCCATCGTAAAGGCTCTGGGCATCATGCCCGCCATTGTTGAAAAGGCCGCCAAGCAGTTCTACCTCTTTGTTTCCAAAAACCTCACCTGGGCGCTGCTGGTGGGTATTGGCGTGTGCTACACCCCCTGGAAGGACGTGGTGGCCGTTATCCAGCCCAGCTACGTCATCACGGTTGTTGCCACGGTGCTCTCCATGGTTGCCTGCGGCTTCTTTACCGCCCGCTTCCTCAACATGTACCCCGTGGAATCTGCCCTCGTTACCGCTTGCCACAGCGGCCTTGGCGGCACGGGCGACGTGGCCATTCTCTCCGCCTCGGCCCGCATGGAGCTGATGCCCTTTGCTCAGATTTCCACGCGTATCGGCGGCGCTTCGGTGGTGGTCATGGCAGTTATTCTCATGCGCATTTTTTACGCGGGCTAGACGCAAACAGATATTGGGCTTCCCCGGAAGGCGCAGGTCTTCCGGGGACTGCCTGTTTTTGCCTTGCAGGAATGGCCGGGCGCATGCCCAGGGATACGAGCATGCAGGAATATCGCCAGATATTGATTGATACTGAATGGGCCGAAGCCGAGAGGCTGCTGCTCGCTGCCGGGCTGGGCATGCCCACGGGCTGCGACTACGGGCTGGCCTACTACGAAGACGACACCATGCTTGCCTGCGGTTTTTTGGCGGGCAATGTGCTGTGCGGTTTTTGCGTGAGCCCTGCGGCGCAGGGCGGCGGCGTGTCTACCGCCATTCTGAGCCGTCTGGTGCTGCACGGTAAACAGAAGGGCATCAACCACTTCTTCATTTTCACCAAGGCCAGCGAGGCGGAAAAATTCGCGGCAGCGGGCTTTACCCTTGTGGCCCGTACAGGGCAGGCGGCCTTGCTGGAACAGGGGCGGCCCAACTATGCAGACTGGCTGGCCGCCACGCGTGAACGCATGGCGGATTTTGCAGGGCAGCAGACGGCTCCGGTTCTTGGGGCCATTGTCATGAACGCCAATCCCTTTACCCGTGGGCACGAATATCTCGCCAGCACTGCAGCCGCCTCCTGCGACCGTTTGCTGGTTTTTGTAGTGCAGGAAGACGTTTCCGTTGTGCCTTTTGCCGTGCGCTTCCGGCTGGTGAGCGAGGGGCTGGCCCACCTGGGCAATGTGCTGGTGCTGCCCGCCGGGCCGTACATGGTGTCGCGCGCCAGCTTTCCCGCCTATTTTACGGCAGACGAAGCGCGCGGCAGCGTGCATGCGGGCCTTGACTGCGCCCTCTTTGCCACACGCATCGCGCCCGATCTGGGCATTTTCATCCGCTTTGTGGGTACTGAACCCTTCGATCCCGTAACCCGGCAGTACAACAGGGTTATGACGCAGGAATTTGCGCACTCCGGGTTGATCCTGCGGGAAATTCCCCGTCTGGAATCCGCCGGTGCGGCGGTGAGCGCCTCGCGCGTGCGCGCCCTGCTGCAGGGAAACACCTGCGAGGCCCGCTGGCGCGAGCTTGAAATGCTGTTGCCCAAGGTAACCTATGATTTTTTGCGTTCCCGAGAGGGGGTAGACCTGCTGTGCAGGCTCCAGAATCATGTGGGGCGGCACTGAGGGGCCTGCGGCAATGGCCGTGAATGTTCTGGTCTGATTTCATGCAGGCGGCGCTGCCGCCGGAGGAGATACTATATGAGCGCACACGTGAGCGCAGTGGCGGGTACACTGGAATCAAACGACATTCTTGTAACCATCAGCAGCACCGGCGGCAGCGCCAACAGCGTGAGCCTGTCGAGCATTGTCATAAGCCAGTTTGGCCCGGCCATCAGGGCGGTCATTGACCAGTGCCTTGAAGCCTCGGGCCTTTCTGGCGTGGAGGTAACCGTGCAGGACAAGGGCGCGCTGGAGTGCACCATCAAGGCCCGCATGGAAACGGCCATCGCCCGCTACAAGGAGAAGATGTGATGCGCAACCGCACGTTTCTTTTCATGCCCGGTAACAACCCCGGCATGCTTGCCAGCGCCCAGTGTCTGGGCGCTGACGTGGTTATTTTTGATCTTGAAGACGCCGTGGCCCGGCAGGAAAAAGACGCGGCGCGCAACCTGGTGAGCCACGCGCTCAAAGAGCTGCGGCCCCAGGGCGTGGGTATTACCGTGCGCATCAACGGGCTGGATACTCCCTTTTGGCAGGCAGACATGGAAGCCGTGGTGGAGGCTCGCACCAACTTTGTGATGGTTCCCAAGATGGAACGGGCAGAGGAAGTGCAACAGGTGGCCGAAGCCATCGAGGCTGCGCGCCGCAAGTTTGGCGTGCAGGAAAAGGTTGAGGCTCTGGTGATTGTGGAAACGCCAATGGGCCTTGAAAACGTGTACGCCATCGCCTCTGCCAGCCCCCTGCTGCGGGGTATACTGCTTGGGGCGGAAGACTTTACGGCTGCCATGGGCGCGCAACGCACGGCAGAAGGGGCAGAGATCGCCTACGCCCGTTCGCGTCTGCTCACGGCCTGCAAGGCTGCGGGCGTGCTGGCCATTGATACACCCTTTCCCTTTGTTTCCGACCTTGAGGGGCTGGAAAAAGACGCGGCCTTTGCCGTGCAGCTTGGCTTTGACGGCAAGGCCGTTATTTCGCCCCACCATGTGCACCGGGTCAACCGCGCCTTTGTGCCCGCGCCGGAAAAAATCAACTGGGCAAAGCGCGTTATGGCCGCCGCCCGGCTGGCCGAAGCCGAAGGCAAGGGCGCTGTTTCACTGGACGGCATGATGATTGACCTGCCCATTATCAAAAGGGCGGAACGCATACTGCTTTTGGCCGATGTCTAAAGGGGGCGCAGCCATGAAAAACAAGTTTATCGCAACTATTGCCGATGCCCTGCGCCAGTGCGGCATTGCCGACGGCATGACGCTGTCGTTCCACCACCACCTGCGCAACGGCGACCATGTGGTCAACATGACCATGGACGCCGTGGCCTCGCTGGGCATCAAAAATATCACCGTGGCCTGCTCGTCGATGTTTCCCGTGCACGAACACCTTGTGCAGCACATCAAGAGCGGCGTTATCACCGGCATTGATACAGACTACATGAGCGGCCCGCTGGCCCGCGCCGTTTCAGAGGGGCTGTTGCCCACGCCTGTCATGTTTCGCTCGCACGGGGGCAGGCCGCGCGCCATCGGCGAGGGCTCGCTCAAGATAGACATTGCCGTTATCGCCGCTCCGGCGGTGGATTCGCTGGGCAATATCAACGGTACGGAAGGCCCTTCGGCCTGCGGTTCACTTGGCTATGCCCTGCCCGACGCCAAACACGCCAGACACGTCATTGCCGTTACCGACCATCTGGTGCAGGGCGGTCTTGGCCGCGTAAGCATCCCCCACGATCAGGTTGACCATGTGGTTGTGGTGGACAAGATCGGCGATCCGGCGGGCATTGTTTCCGGCTCCATCAGCCTTACCCGCGACCCTGTGGCCCTTGCCATCGCCCGCAGCGCCCAGGCTGTCATCCGCGCCTCGGGCCTGCTCAAGGACGGTTTCAACTATCAGACCGGCGCTGGCGGCGCTTCGCTGGCGGCTTCCATCTTTTTGCAGGAAGACATGCGCGCCATGAAGTTGCACGGCGGTTTTCTGCTGGGCGGCATTACCAAATACATGGTTGAAATGCTTGATGAAGGCCTGTTTGACAATGTGTACGATGTGCAGTGCTTTGACCTGAGCAGTGTGCAGTCCATTGCCCGCAATCCGCGCCATGTGGAAATATCGGCGGATACCTACGCCAACCCGGCCAGCAAAAGCGCCTGTGTGGACTATCTGGACGCGGTGCTGCTGGGCGCCACCGAGGTGGATATGAACTTTAACGTCAACGTGACCACCGATTCAAACGGCAATATCATCGGCGGTTCGGGCGGCCACAACGATGCCGCCGCCGGAGCCAAGCTGACCATCATTGTGGCCCCGCTGGTGCGCGCGCGTCTGCCCATCGTGGTGGACAGGTGCACCACCCTCACCACCAGAGGTGAAACCGTGGACGTGCTGGTGACCGAGCGCGGCATAGCCGTAAATCCGGCGCGTAAAGAGCTGGCCGACCGCCTGCGCGATGCCCGCCTGCCAGTGTGCGACATTGCCGAGCTGCACGAAACAGCCATGAAAATGACCGGCAAGCCGTTGTCCTTCGAGCACGGAGAAAAGGTGGTGGGCACGGTGGAGTACCGCGACGGAACAATTGTGGACAAAATATACGCCACAAAGTAAGCCCCGCACACCCTCCTGGCGGGGGTACGCCCCCCGCCAGCGCGGGGCAGGAGAACATGCATGGATTTTTGCCAGCTGCTTGCCGAACGCGAACGCCGGTGGAATACACGTTTGTCACTGGCTGGCCTGTACAATTGCCCGGTGCTTTCCCTGACACTGAACATTCCCGGGCCGGACAAGAATCTGCCCGGTGCGGATGCCGCATTGGGCCTGCTGCGGACAGAACTGTGCGCGGCGGTGGAAGCGGCAGGGGGAACGTGCGTAGATGAATGCCAGTTCGCAGGCCCGGACGGCCCCGCGTGGGTGGCCGCCGTGCGTATGGACGCCATGGCTCTCAAGCATCTGGCAGTAGCGGTGGAAGAAAGCCACTTTCTCGGCAGGCTGGCCGATGCGGACGTAATGGATTCGCAGGGGCAGCCCGTGAACCGCGAGCATGTGGCAGGCACGCCGAATGCTGTCGAGGGCGGCGCAGCGCAGGGCCGTGCGCCGCGTCAGTGTTTTTTGTGTTTCCGCCCCGCCAGCCTGTGCCGCCGCGAGGGCAGGCACAGCCTTGATGAACTGCTGGCCGTCGTGCATCGTACGCTGCGTCTTGCCAGTGAAAATGCAGGGCAGGAACAGGCATGTCGGCCGTAACGCCACTGCTGGACGAGCTGTCCGGTGCAGATTGCTGGCATCAGGACGGCCTGCCTGCCTTGTCGCTGTGCCTGTCTGGTGAGCAGGTGACGGAGCTGGCTGCGCGCGCGGCCATACTTGAAGCAGCTGTAAGCCCCAAGCCGGGGCTGGTATGCCTGGGCAGCAACGGCGCGCACAGTGACATGGACTACCCCCTGTTTGTGCGCAGCGCCAAGGCCCTGCGACCTTATTTTGCGCAGGCCCACGCCCTTGGCGAGACCACTCGCGATCTCTCGCCGGGGCAGGTTTTTGCCCGTTTGCGGCCCCTTGGAGTGTGGGCAGAGCAGTGCATGCTGCAGGCCACTGGTGGTATAAACACCCATAAAGGATTGATTTTTTCCATGGGGCTGTTTTGTGCTGCGGTGGGGCGCCTCAACAATGGCATGGCCGGGCAGGTGGTGTCCGCACTTGCGCTGCGGCAGGCGGCGGCGTCGTTCGTGAGCGGCATTGTGCGGAGGGATTTTGCTCCACTGGCTGAACATAAGGCGGCACAGCGTGGAACTCTGCGCTGCGGCGTGATGGGTGGCCTGAGCCCCCGTGATGCTCGGCCTGTGTTTGAGGCACAGCTGCAACGCGCGCTTACCGCCGGTGAAGTGCTGTACCTGCTCTACGGCGTAACGGGCATACGTGGCGAGGCCGAGCAGGGGTTCCCGCATGTGGGGCTGGCCCTACAGGCGCTGGAGGCGCACGGGGCAGCGCACGACCTCAACACGGCCATGGCCCACTGCCTGCTGGAGCTGGTGCAGGCCATGGATGATACAAATATTTTATGGCGCGGCGGCCCGGAGGGGTTGCGCCACGCGGCAAGCTCCGCACGGGCGGTACTGGCTGCCGGTGGCCTGGGCACTCACGTCGGGCAGGCGGCCTTGCGCCGCATGAGCGTCGATTTTGCACGCAAAAGACTGAGCCCCGGCGGCTGCGCCGACATTCTTGCTGTGAGCGTGTTTTTGTGGCTGTTGCGCTGCCACGGCACAGGCTGACTCGCCCTTACGCAATCCAGTTGTACAGGGTTACGGGACGGCCCGGGCCGCCGTAGTCCTTCACACTGCCAAGCCTGCCGGTGGCGGTGAGGTAGTCAAAGTATTTCTTTAACGAAATGCGCGAGATACCCGCCAGCGGCTCAATGTCCTTGAGGCTGAACGGCCCCTCATACTGCTGCAATACCTGCATGACCGTTTTCAGCGTGCGTGCGTCAATGCCCTTGGGCGTGCCGGAATCGGGCGCGGGGCGCTCCTTTTTGATGAAAATGCGCCGGTCAAGCATCTCCTGGGTAATGGGAACCTCGGGCGAGATGAGCAGCTGGCGCTTTTCGCGGAACTGGAGCAGCGATTCGCGAAAGCGCTCAAAGGTAAAGGGTTTGACAATGTAGTCAGCCACGCCCATGCGCAGGGCGTTGAGAATGTCGTCGCTGTTCTGCGCGGCGGTTATCATGATTACATCGGTGTGGTAAAACTGCGACTTGATGATGCGCAGCAGCTCCATACCGTCCATGCCCGGCATGAATACGTCAAGCAGCACCAGATCCACATGGTGCGCGCGCAGCAGGGCAAGGCCATCCTCGCCGGAATGGGCCGTATGCTCAAGGCTGAAGCCGTCTATACCTTCCAGATACCCGGCAGCCAGATCTGCCACCATGGGGTCGTCTTCAATGATGATGACGCGGATCATGGGTTTTCTCCTTCCACCAGTGTGGTTGCTGGAATACGGACAGTAAAGATGGAACCGTGCCCAAGCCTTGAATCAATTTCCACAGATCCGTCCACTTCGTCCAGCGTAAGCAGCAGCATGTACAGCCCTATGCCCCTGTTGGAGCCCTTGGTGGAAAAACCCTTGCTGAAGATTTTTTCCTGGTGTTCCTCTGCTATGCCGCGCCCGGTATCGGCCACCCACAAAATTAGCTGGCCCTTGTCGCCAGCGGGGGCAAAATCGCTTTCGATGTGCAGGGTAATGCGCTTCTCACCAGCATAGGTAACTGCGTCAAAGGCGTTGTCTATAAGGTTGCCCACAATTGTCACCAGGGCGTGCGCTCCTTTGGCCGAAAGGGGCGGCAGCGCGCCGGTGCCCTCGATGTGCAGGGTAACGCCCAGCTCGTGGGCGCGGCTGTACTTGCTCTCAAGAAAGCCCGCCATAATGGGATCCTTGACCAGCGCCGTGATGGATGAGGTTTCGCGCTTTTTGCTGCCGATGATGCGCTCGAGGTAGGCATCGAGCTCTTCATAGCGCCTGTTGCGAAGCAGGCCCGAGATGACGTGCAGTTTGTTGAGATATTCGTGCGAGCGCGAGCGCAGGGCCTCGGCGTAGTTGCTGAGACCGGTGAGGCGCTCGGCCTGCGCGCGAACCTCTGTCATGTCGCGGAAGGTGGCCACCGCGCCGATAATTTTGCCCTGCACGCTTATGGGCGCACGGTTGGTCATGATGATGCAGCCGTTGATGTTCTGCTCCATATCATATTCTGGCTTGCCGCTTTCAATAATGGCGTCGAGCCGCGTGGCGGGAATGGTTTTTTGCACCGGCTGGCCTTCCAGCGGTCCGGTAACACCAGCGGAGCGCAGTATTTTTTCGGCCATTTCGTTAACAAGCACCAGTGTGCCGTCCTTGTTTACGGCAATAATGCCCTCGCGCACGGTGCGCAGAATGGCGTTGCGTTCTTCAAGCATACGCGCGATCTGGTGAGGCTCAAGGCCGAAAAGAATTTTCTTGATGGTGCGCGAAAGCATCACGGCCAGTACAATGCCAATACCCAGCGAAAGCACCAGAAGCCACGACAATGGCCCGCTCAGTCGTGAAACATTGGCCTCGATATCCTTGGACATGATGCCCACGGCCACTGCGCCCAGCTGCTTGCCCTGCTCGTCGTATATGGGCCTGAAGGCCCGCAGTGAAAAGCCGAACGACCCGCGCGCCGACGAAATATAGGTGCGCCCTTTAAGGGAGTCGCCTTCGTCGCCGCCCATGATATGCCCGCCGATTTTCCACGCTTCGGGGTGATAGACGCGTATGCCCTGCATGTCGATGAGCACTATGAACTTTACGTTGGAGACGTGGGTGAGCATCTCCACAAAGTCCACCATCTGTTTGCGGCCCTCGGGCTTGCTTGAGCGCATGCCCTCGATGACGGTGGAGGATTCTGCCGAGAGTCTGGCCACGTTGGTGACGGTTTTTTCCGCCTCTTCATAGCCGTACTTGCTGATAAAATACGATTCTGCCAGATGGCTGAACAATATGGGCGGGCAGAGCGCAAGGCTCACCAGAATAACAAGTTTTACAAACAGACTGGAATTTTTGATTGCTTGCAGCATGGCAAATCGTTGGGGGCGGTCTTGCTGGCGGGCAGGCCGGATTACGGCGGGCTGCCCTTGTTGCGGGTGCTCGCCATGAATGGTTGTTGCGACTGGCTGCGGCGTGCGGCTCAAAAGCCTGCGCACCACTAGTAAATCATAACAGGAGCCCGGAGGCCTCGCAAATGGCGCAGCACTGATCCGCTTTGCACAAATTTGCCAGTTCAGCACCGGTTACAAAAAGGCCTTTTTGAATGAAAATTTTTTCAACGCTTTGTAAATACTATTTTTTTTGGTGTCATCCTGCGGGCAATTAAAAATGACAGTGGATAATTATCACATATGGAGTTAGGAAAGGCGACCCCCCCCTGTACGAGAAAAGTTTGAAGCATGTTGTTTTGGTCATTGGGTACTGAACCAGGAAACGAAGATGGAGCCGGGGATGAAAAAAATTGCAGTGTTGGTTTTGGCGGCCGGTATGTTGTGCGCGCTTTCAGAAGGCGCGAGCGCCATTGATTTTTCGGCCAAGGGCCGCTGGGCTTACAATTTTAGCTACGGGCAGCACGGCAATTTTACTGCTGGTGGGGGCAGAACGGGGTACAGCTCGACTGAAGACGAATTTGAAGCCGCCCAGCAGGTTCGCCTGCAACTGGATGCCAAGGCTTCCGAAAATCTTTCCGGCACGGTTCATTTTGAAATCGGCGGATACAACCGTGGCATGATGCAGTACTGGGGCGCCAGCGGCAACGGCGGCGCTCTTGGCGCAGACGGTACAGTGGTGAAGGTCAAAAACGCCTTCATAGACTGGACTGTGCCGCAGACCGCCCTCAAGGTGCGCATGGGCATTCAGCCCATACAGCTGCCCGATTATATCAACAACAGCCAGGTGCTGGCCGATGATGCCGCGGGCATCACCGCTTCTTACGCCTTCAACGAAAATGTGGGCCTTACGGCGTTCTGGACGCGTCTGTTCAACGACAACACCACCGCTACCACCAACCGCTACCCCGGCTATATGGACAACATGGACGCCGTGGGCCTTACCCTGCCCCTGACCTTTGATGGTGTTAACCTTACACCCTGGGGCATGTATGCCGGTATTGGGCCCGCCATCAACTATGATAGCGTTACCAATGACCCCACCAAAAAGCAGATAACGAGCTATGTCAGCCAGGCTTCTGCTGGCGGCCCAAAGGCTGGCCTGCTGCCTCTGTACGGCGGTTTCCACAAGAGCAGGCTTTCGCAGTACGGCAACGCCATGTGGGCTGGCCTGCCCGGTCAGATCACGGCTTTCGACCCCTTCCGCATTTCGTGGGACGTGGTGTACGGCGCAGTGCAGTATGACGACAGCGCCATGAACCGCGCTGGCTGGCTGGCCTCGCTGGTGCTTGAATACAAGCTCGACTGGAGCACTCCCGGCCTGTACGGCTGGTACACCTCTGGCGACGACGACAACCTCGGCAACGGTTCCGAGCGCATGCCCAACATCCACCCCAACAACCCCAACGATTTCTCTGAATTTGCCTTCCACGGCGACCCCATCGTGGGCCGCGACAGCATTGTGGGCAAATCCATGACAGGAACCTGGGGCATCGGCGTGCGGCTCAAGGACATGAGCTTTGTTGAGAACCTCAGCCATACCTTCCGCATCAACTACATGGGCGGCACCAACGACCCCGGCGTGCTCAAAAAGATCAACCGCGCCACCGGCAGCTGGATGGCCCCCAACGACACCACGGTTGCTGGTCGTGAAGGTCTGTACCTGACCCGCAACGACAGCCTGGTGGAATTTGGTCTGAGCACCAAGTACAAGATGTACGATAACTTTACCGTGTATGTTGAAACCAACTACGACGCCCTGTTCCTCGACAAGAGCGCCACGGTTTGGGGCAACAGCAAGATGAACGGCAAGAGCGACCGTAGTGCCGATGCCTGGAATACTGCTGTTACCTTTGTGTATCAGTTCTAATCCGCGTTGCGGCAGCAACCTGCCGCGCCCGGCATACTGCAAAGCGCCCATGGTTTCATGGGCGCTTTCTGTTTTTGCCGCAGCATTCTGACTTTATTTTTTGAGTGGCGGGCTCAGTCGGCCTTGGGCCGTTCTGGTCTGCCCATGAGCACAACGGGCACAATGCTGAGGGCCGCCACTGCCGCCATCAGCAGGTACACGGCATCCATGCCCCACAGGGCGGCAAGCCCGCCAAATAGCGTGGGAGTGAGAATGTTGGTAATGCCCCGGCCAAAGGAATTGACGGTGAATATGGACTCGTAGTTTTGCGCGCCCTGCACTGGTTCGGTGATGATGGTCTGGATAACCGGCACGGTTCCCTTGGTAACAATGCCTATGGCCAGCGCCAGCAGCAACGTGATCACAAGGTTGCTGGAGCTGAGCAGGGCGCAGAGCAGCAGGGTGAGTGTCAGCCCCGCCGCGATGAAAATTTTGCGTGTGCCGAAAATGTCGATAAGTCGGCCACAGGCCATCTTGCCCGCAAAGGAACCAAGGGTGAACCCCAGGGCGAACGAGCCGATGGTTTTGGCATCCATGCCCTTTGCCACCAGCAGCAGGGGCAGAAAGGTAAAGATTCTGTCATTGCTGAAAGCATTGAGCATGCTGCCCAGCATGGCCAGCAAAACAGAGCGGTTTTTCAGTATGGCAAAGGCGGCAAAGGGATTGCGGCGTGGGGGCCTGCCTGCGGAAGAATCGGCGGGCGCGGCATCGCCGCTCTCGCCGGATTCGGCAAAGCTGCCCCTTGTGCAGTAGAGCCACAGGCCCGCGCAGAGGGCAAACACCCCGTAGGCGAAACAGATGGCCCGCCAGCCGGGCATGGAGCCCACAGTGTAGGCCGCCGCAAAGGCAGCAAACGACACCAGCGGAATACGCCCCACATCGCCAATGGCCGTAAAATCGCTCATGACCCGGCCAAGCCGCGACCTGTCTGTGTTGGTGGTAATGTACGAAAAGGAAAGATTGTGGAATACGGCAAAGCCCGCCATGACCAGCAGCATGCAAGCGCCCGCGGCTGTCATGCCGCCACCGGGCAGGACGCTGGCAGCCCCCGTACCAGCAAGCCCGGCCCCAATGAGGCCCAGCCCCGCCACGCAGGCAATCAGGGCCACAGAGCCAGCAAAGCCAAAGCGGCGCGAAAACCAGCCCG
This sequence comes from Desulfovibrio sp., assembly GCF_009712225.1. Taxonomy (NCBI): domain Bacteria; kingdom Pseudomonadati; phylum Thermodesulfobacteriota; class Desulfovibrionia; order Desulfovibrionales; family Desulfovibrionaceae; genus Desulfovibrio; species Desulfovibrio sp. Next base: position 304,909 of record NZ_WASP01000005.1, read on the forward strand.
TGCCAAGGCCAGCGGCGGTGCTCAGGGCTGTGCCGAGTGAAACAATCAGGCCCACCTCTGTTTCACCACTGCCGTAAGCCAGCGCCATGAACGACAGGATCACCGGCACCGTGTCAAACAGACCATCCACCAGGATGTGGTACAGATTCAACATGATAAAACGTGCGCGGGTCATCATGCGTGAGCTGTACTGTCAGGCGCGGGGCGCGTCAAGGCACAAGCTGCCTGTTATGGATGGGGCCGCCGCCCCATAGGCGTAAAAAAGGCCCCCAGGAATAACCGGTGGAGGCCTGTGTGAGCACGAAAAGAAAAAACGGATGATCAGGCTAAAATCGAAGGCCTCTACACTGTCTGACTCTGCGTCTTCATGTCCTGAATAAGGGTGTGCAGCACGTGGGTTTGCTGAATGAGGTCTGTAACCGATTGGGCGGCGAGCTCCATGGCCTGTGCGGTTTCGGCCGAGATGGTTGCAATCTGCTCCACCGATCTGTTGATTTCTTCGCTGGTGGCAGATTGCTGCTCGCTGGCCGTGGCGATGGACTGCACCTGATCGTTGACCTGGTCCACAAATTCAAGAATACACTTGAGCGATTCGCCAGAGTGGATGGAAAGCGATGCGGCGCTTTCAACGGCTGCCACCACGTTTTCAACGCTCGAAATATTTTTGCGTGTACCTTCCTGAATTCCGCTAACCGCGCGGCCCACATCCTGCGTGGCGACCATCGTTTTTTCTGCCAGTTTGCGCACCTCGTCTGCCACCACGGCAAAACCACGCCCTGCGTCACCCGCCCTCGCTGCCTCAATGGCAGCATTGAGCGCCAGCAGGTTGGTCTGGTCGGCGATATCGGCAATGATGTTCATGATCTGCCCGATGCCGTCGGCCTGTTTGCCCAGCAGGGCCATGTCTTCGCGTATGGCAAGCGATTGCGCACGCACACCTTCAATGCCTTTTACCGCACTATTCACAACAGACGCGCCTTCCTGAGCCTGTCCATGAGTATTGCGAGATGCGTCGGCAGCCCGTTGCGAGTTCCTGGCCACTTCGAGCACGGTGGCGTTCATTTCTTCCATGGCGGTGGCGGTTTCGCGCACACGGCCAGACTGCTCGTCTGCGCCACGGCTAGACTGCTCAACCTGGCTCGAGAGCTCCTCCGAGGCCGTAGCCACAACATTTACCACAGATTCAAGGCTGTGCACGGCCTCAACAATCTTGTTGCGGTTGGCCTCGGCTTTTTCGCGCGCTTCTTCTGCGGTTTGCATGGCGCGGTTGGCCTTGCCTACCTCTTGCTCCGCCAGCTGGCTTTTTTCTTCTGCAAGCGAAATCTTGTGTTTCAGTTCGTCCAGCATTGTGCTGAGGTTGTCTGCCAGTGCGCCAAAATCGTCGTTGCGCTGCAGAGATATGCTTGAATCAAACTCGCCCCGGGTGATGTTTTTGGCAAAGCCAATGCATAAGCGGAGCGGCCTGATAATGCCCAGGGCAATACCCAGCGATATGAACGTGATCAGAGCAAGGGCGCAGATAAAGATGGTGGTGAAGTATATGCGTCCTTTGCTCACGATGCTACGGCCCTCTTCGGCCACTTTTTGGGAATAGGCATCGAGCAGGCTTGCAAGCTTGTCTACCACTTCACGGTGCTTCTGGTAGGCGGGGGTAAGCTGGCGGGCGGCCAGTGTTTCTGCCTCAGACCAGTTGTTGGCCTGCACGGCAGGTTTGATCTTGTTTTCAATGACATCAAACACGACGCTGCCGGTGGGGTAGAGCTCCTGATCAACAATCTGCTTGATCTGCGGGTCGATATCGCTGGAATGCCAGAAATTATACTGGCGCAAAAAATCTTTTTTGTGTTGGGCAATGGATGCATACAGCTTTTCGAGATTTGCTGCATCCCTGGTGCCCACAACCTGCAGGGCATCCAAATAGGTTTCAATGACATACAGCGGCGGCGGCAAAATATCTGCAAGCAGGTCTTTGCTGTCGGAGATAGATTGATATGTGTCAGAACCAATAGAAGTTTTTGTTATTGTATAAGTAGAAATGGAAAAAACACCAGTCATACCAACGAATACAAAAATGATAAGGATGGCAAATTTTTTGGCGACAGAGATATTTTTAAGCATTGGTGCTCTCCCTGCATTGGTATCAAAGGTGGATTTTGTTTTCATGCTTCTAAACGGTCACCCGGAAGAAAACAATAGGGTGGCGACATTCTCTTGAGTGTGCTTGCCAGTTAGGCAAGCGCTCACTATGCTTGATCGTGCTCAACTATAGCCAGATACGCCCAACCTGCCGCGATTTTGCGGGCTTGCCCTTGTATATTCTTACGGAAGCAGCTCATGACAGAAACTGAAAATTCCTCTGCAACGCTCCACATCACGCCATATTCCACTGCCAGCGGCAGAGCGTATATGCCCCCGCTGACGCGGGCCTCACTGAATGCCCTGTGTGATGCTGGCGGCATAAGCCCTGCGGCATGGCAAAAGGCCATGAATTTCTGCGGGTTCAGGCCAGACGGCAAGGCCTGGCTGGCTTACTGGCGGCAGCTGTGCCTGCTGGGCGGCGCGCTGTTTTTTGTGGCGGGTGTAGTCTGTTTTATCGCCTGGAACTGGGGAACCATGACGCCGCTGGCCCGCATGGCGCTGACAGGCGCGGTGGTTGCCAGCAGCGGCTTTGGGGCGGTGCTGCTGGGGCCAGATACGCGGCTGGGGCGGGTTTTGCTGCTGGTGTGCGGCCTTGCCATTGGGCCAATGCTGGCCGTGTTCGGGCAGACCTATCAGACCGGGGCCGAGCTGTGGGAGCTCTTTAGGGTATGGACTGCCGTGCTGGTGCTGCTGGCGCTGGCAGGCAGGCAAGCCGGGCTGTGGTTTGCAGCGTGGCTTGCGGCCAATATGTTTGGGGCGCTGTGGCTTGGGCGCAGCCTTGGCTCGCCCCTTGATGCCCTGGGCCAGACCCTTATTGTGCCAGAGTGGCTTGTTGCCATTGCCTGCGTTGTTGTGTGCTGGGAGTGGGCCGCGTACAGGGCAACACTCCGGGCTGTGAATAAATCCGTCCAGCAGGCCGACGATGGAACGGATCATGGCGTAAATCATGCCGCAAGCCCTGCAACAGAGCAGACCTGGTTCTGTTCGCGCTGGATGCCGCGCATGCTCTATTTTGATCTGGTTATCCGCACGGCTTTTTTTCTGCACGGCCTGATCAACGGGCTGGGCCATAGCCCCAAATTCAGCCCGATGCTGTTATCGGGCAATTTTGTGGTGGGCTTTGCCGTGGTGTTGGCGGGCCTTTCTTGGTGGTGGTACCGTACGCGGCAGCCCGACCTTTTTATGCTGGCATCGCTGCTGGCGGCGGGTGCGGCGGTGCTGCTTTCAGCCTTTGCCGAGGCGGAGCTGTTTCGCGATACGGGAACAACCGCCGCCCTGCTTCTGTGGGGGCTGCTGGTTACGGGCATGACGGCGGGGCTGGCAAAAATTTTGCTGCACCTGCAGGTAAGCATGGCAACATCCCCACGGCACGAAACTGAAGCCCTGTCGTTTCCCCCCTCGATCTTTGGCCGCACGGTTGCCGGGGCAAGCTGGCAGACACTGTGGGCCTATTTGCAGGCCCACTCGCAACAAGGCGGGCTTGTGCCGCAAAGTCAGTCACTGGCCGAAGCACTGGGTGCGCTTGGGGAGCAGCCGTCGCCCTGGTATGTGCGGGCCATGCTGGCCTTTGGCGGCTGGGTGTCTGCGGTGCTGTTTATCTGCTTTTTTGGATTTTTGCTGTTTTCAAATCTGCATATCAGCTCCAACGAAGAGCTGATTATCTTTGTTGCCTCAGTGCCGGTGCTGCTGCTTGGGCGGGTATTGTTGCCGCGCGGGCACATGTTTGCCCGGCACTTTGGCTTTGCCATGGCCATTGCCGGTACTGCCGGGGTTTCCATCGCCCTGTGCCTGAGCGTTACCCCCGAAGGACTGGCCTGTTTTGCGCTGGCTGCGGTGCTTTTTGCGCTCGCTGTTCTCATGCGCAACGCTGGCTACACGGGGCTGGCGGCGGTGGTGACTGGCAATTGTGTGGCAATGGGAATCGCCTTTTATTACGGCCAGATGGGTGGTGAATTAGCCGCGCACATTGAGAGAGGCTGGATGGGTGGCCCGGTGGGGCTGCTATCCCTTTGGTGGACGCTGGTTTGCGTGGGGCTGGCCTGCTACTGCCTGCGCGAAGATGCGTGGCGCGGGGCGGTCCATGGCAAACAGGCGGAGGCGTGGTTTTACGGATTGTACACCTCGGCCCTGATTTTTCAGGTATGCACCCTTGCCCCGGTTTACAGCCTGACCAGCGAGATGGGTCTGCCCGGCCTGACAGCGGGGTATCTGGGGCTTGGCGCGGCTTTGGCAGTGGCTGCGCTGGCCTGTAATTTGAGCCGGGGCGCGGGCAAGGCCTCGCGGCTGCTGGCAATGGCGGCCATTCCCCTTGCGTTTGCCCTGTCGTGGTATCTGCCGGGGGTGGGGCTGGCTCTTTTGGGCCTCGCGCTGGCACGGCAGATGGGCAGTGTGGTGATGCAGGGCTTTGTGCTGGTCTATCTCTTCGCCTACATGGTTTTTTACTACTACAGTCTGGCCGTGCCGTTTTCGTTAAAGTCACTCTATCTGGTTGTAACCGGGATAGGTTTGCTGGCGGTGGCGCTGGTGCTGCGGCTGTGGCAGGCAAAACAGACGGCAGGGGAGGCGGGCCATGCGTAGGCTGTATATTCTGGTGGTGCTGGTACTGTTTTTGGGAGGCTACGCCCTTGCCGCGCAGCGCATGGAAGCCGTACGGGCAGAATGCAAGACTATTTTGCTGGCTCTTGCCCCGGTTGACCCCCGCGCCCCGCTCATGGGCGACTACATGGCCCTGCGCTATGTGGTGAACAACGATATTCGCAAGGCTCTTGCTGCCCAGAAAAATGCGCAGAGAAACGCGCAGGAAAACGCGGCCAAAGCTACCCCAAAGTCAGCCCAAAAAGATGGGCAAAAAGACGGCCAAAAAAATGAGCAGAAAGCTGAGCCCTCTGAAAAAGTTACCACTGCCCGCGAACAAAAACGCAATGCCGAGGGCTTTGCCGTGCTGCGCATAACAAATGCCCCGGTGCCGCAGGCGGCAACCTTTGTGCGTCTGGACGATGGCAGCCCCCTGCAAGCCGACGAGTTTCTGCTGGGCTACAGGTTACGCGGCTACGAAGTAACATCTGCCGCCCCGGCTTTCTATTTTCAGGAAGGAACCGCCCACCAGTACGCTGGCGCGAAGTTTGGGGTGTTTAAGCTGGCCGCAGATGGCAAGACTTTGCTTGTTGGGCTGCAGTGATGGGGCGGGAATTGCTTCCGTTTGAGAACCCATTTTGGGGATAAAAACTGGTAATCCAAATGCATCTGTCGAACGTTGGCGGATTGCTTTGACTAGCTCATTTCTGCAGTGTCCTTTCATTGAAAATTATTATTACTTAGAGCTCCTCCTGATTTTTTTGAATAAGAGTTTCAATCGTATAGTCATTATTGTTTTCTGCCCTATTTAAGAGATCGAACATTTTTATTGAGTATTTATGGGTACTTGAAATGTTCCCCGTTTTGATTGTTATGTGATATTGGTTGTCTGACTCTTTAAAATTAACACCATGACGATCTTCAATTTCCTTCATGAGCTTGTGCGCATGCATCCAATGTGAAAACCCTAATTTGTGAGCCATTTGTGATATAAGATAGGGGTACTGGGCAGAAAGTGATTCGGGAGAATTCAATACAGTGATTCCAAACAGTTTTGCTAGTCCATCGGTGCTGCTGCATGCAGACTCAAGGAGCTGAAAATCAACCTTAAGGTCTTTACGTGGAAAATCGTGGCGTACAAGTTTGTATGTGTTTGCCATCAACCGCCTAAGCATTTTAGGGTCAACGGATGTTTCTATATTGCCGCCATAAAATGCGTCGAAAACCCATGAAAAATCATCGGAGACAATGCTCTTTATTCGAATTTGTTTTTCATCTTGTGTTGGGATAATTGTTTCCAACTTCTCAAATTTGTTTGATATTTTTTCTTTCCATTCCAATATATAGATATTGGGAATGATGTCATCACCTTGTGAAAGAATTTCATCAATGTCTGATAAGATTGATGAAATATTTTTGTCTGCTGCACTGTAGCCAATAAATAAAAGAGGATGCTCAGCAAAATATGTAAGGAGCTTTGCACTTAAGTACTTTTTGTTTTTTGAAAAGTTTTGATAGTCTTCTTTCGTAAAGACTATGCTATCTGGTTGACTGCAACATCCATGAATTTTATATATTTCTCCATATGATACGTAGTTTGCGCGGATAATTTTTTGCCCAATGACTCTGGAATATGCAGGGAAGATATTTTCTATAATGTTATCATAGTTGGTTGTTATAAGTGCGTGTGGTTTTATATTTTGCAATTTATTGATTTCATCAATAAAAGGTGAGGATAATGCATTAAAATTATTGCAAATATTATGTATTACAGAAGATATTTTGTGCTTAATATAAATATCGGGTCGATAGCTTTTAGAAAAAAGCTCCTGTGGAAAGTTGTTTTTCCCACTTCCCCATGCCCAATCTGTATATAGTTTTGAAAGAATGCTTCCGATCTCTGATTTATCGTCGTGCATCTGTAGGTAATAATCGATCCCTTTTGTCTCAATTTCGCAGTCGGCTGCAAGTATTTCTAATAATTCTGTCCAGTTGGGAGCACCGCAATATCTCCGTGCTAGGCCGGAACCAATAAACAAAATGGGTTGGCATCCCATGTTCTCAAGGCATTGTCGTACGTCGTCTTTTACCACACGCTGATAATCTGAATAGTCCACGATTTCTCCTTTCCAGAGACTTGTTGTGGGAGGTCTTTGAAGTGGATGAAAACAGAAAAAGCCCTTACGTCTGTTCAACGTAAGGGCTTGTGTTATCTGGTTGCGGGGGCAGGATTTGAACCTACGGCCTTCGGGTTATGAGCCCGACGAGCTACCGAGCTGCTCCACCCCGCGACACGTGCAGCGTTTCTCGCTGCGAGAAGATATATGTAAGCGCAACGTCTCTGACTGTCAAGAAAATTGTAAAATTCTTTTGGGTGGTCGCTTTCATATATCTGTGTCCTTGCCTCAAATCCGCTGTTGGCGCAGGTTTGCACCCTTTATGTGTGCGTAAATTATTTTTGTTCCAGGCACTGCGTGTCTGTTTTTTTGTTTCTGTGCCGGAATAAAGGCATGTAGTTTCACAAAACACATTGGTTCAATATGTTGAAATATATAGTACTCCTAATTTAATTTTCAGTAAATACATGTCATGCGAATTATTTTATCGAAATTTACGATGATTGGGTTGCGCAAAATATTTTACGTGTTCTGCTCGTTACTGCAATCTGCTTAATTTATAGAATAGTCTTGATTGCTGCTACGGATGGTGGTCACGCTGCCCTGCCGATTGCAAACACTGCCGCGCGGGGCTAAACTTCGGCTGTCAGCGCCGCCTTGCGTTTTGCCGGGTGGCCCGCGCATCAAATCTTCCGGATGTTTCGTCATGCTCACCCTTGTTCTGGCCGTAGTCATTGCAGTTGCCGTTTCCTTTACCTGTTCGCTGCTTGAAACGGTGCTCTATTCCTTGTCATGGTCAACCATAGAGCGGTTGCGCAAGTCTGGCAGCAAGCCGGGCGAGCTGCTCTACACCCTGCGTACGCAGGTAGACAAACCCATCGCCGCCATTCTCACGCTCAACACCATTGCCAACACCGCCGGGGCCACTGTGGCTGGTGCGGCCTTTTTGTCTGTGTACGGCTCGGAATACATGTCTGTTTTTGCCGTGGGCTTTACGGTGCTTATTTTGACCATGGGCGAAATTTTGCCCAAAAACCTCGGCGTGGCAAAGGCAGAGCCCATTGCCGTGATGCTGGCCCGCCCCCTCGCCATAATGGTAAAGTTGATGACCCCCCTGCTGTGGGTCACCAGCATGATAACCCGTCTTGTGGCTCCGCCGCCCGCAGGGCCGGTTATTTCAGAAGACGACATCCGCGCCGTTACCAGTCTTTCGCGGCAGGCGGGGCGCATCAAACCCTACGAAGAAGCCTTTATCCGCAACGTGCTGGCTCTGGACCAAAAGCGCGTGCGCGAAATCATGACCCCCCGCACCGTGGTATTTGAACTTTCGGACGACCTCACGGTAGAGCAGGCCTACACCGACCCGCGCACCTGGCATTTCAGCCGTATACCCGTGTACGGCGATGATAATGAAGATATCGTGGGCGTGGTTGAGCGTCGCACTCTTGGCCGCTGCATAAACGAGGGCCGCAAGGATGTGCCCATCAGCAAGATCATGCGGCCTGCGCATTTCATACTTGAAAACCAGACCCTCGATGTGCTGCTGCACGACCTGCTCAAGGCCCGCGTACATCTCTTTGTAGTGATGGACGAATACGGTGGTCTTTCTGGCGTTGTTTCGCTGGAGGATGTGTTGGAAGAAATTCTTGGCAGCGAAATTGTGGACGAAAGCGACAAGGTGGACGATCTGCGCGCTCTGGCCCGCCAGCGGCGGCGCGAACTGAGCGGCAGCAGGCAGGCGTAAAGTGCCGCATACAACCGCATTGGCGGGAAAGAATCACTGAAGACCTTGCGGTGATATTCTTATTGTAATAGTATGATAGGCCGTAACCAGCGTTGAGCGTCACGCTCGGCGCAGCCGTACAGCCCCGGCGCGTGGCAGCGCACAGGCGGGCGGCCCACCTTTAACCCGCTGTATCCCGGCACTGATGTCTTTGTGCAATATCTGCGCGCATATCCTGTGTACAAATTTGGCCGCATTCCTTGCGCATAGTGTGATTACAGTCACAGAATGTGCAGTTCAGGCTGGGTTATAATTCTAATAAAAATAATTCCTATCTTGTCAGCAGGTGCAAAATAGCGTAAGGTTTCGAGCAATAAATGTCGGGCGATTATGGGCGAAAGTCCAGGCCCGGCAGGCTCTGTCTTTCTGCCCTCGCGGCAGGGCAGGCCCAAGGCCATGGCCCCTTTCGGGCAGCACAAACATGGCTCAATGTTTCAGGAGAAACGCATGGCCCGTAAAAAAAACACAGGCATCTACATAGCCGCGCTGCTGCTCTTTTTGGGCGGGGTGGGCTATCTTGCATATTCCGGCTTTTCTGAAAACAGCGTGTATTTTCTGAATGTGTCGGAAGCCAAAGCCGCAACGCCCGATAAACTCGTGGCAGCGCGGCTTTTTGGTACTGTTGCCGAAGAGGGAATTGAAAAGCACCGGGGCGCGCCCGGTGTGAGCTTTCGCCTTGAAGACAAGGACAACGCCAGCCAGACCATTGAAGTGAACTATTCCGGCGCAGTGCCGGATACCTTCAAGGCCGGGGCCGAAGTTATTGTTGAAGGCGGCATGGGGGCAGAGGGCCGGTTTCAGGCCAAAACGCTCATGACCAAGTGCCCCTCCAAATACCAGAAAGAGAATCGCGGCTAGCCTTGCAGGCAGGTTGCGAGCTGCCGGGGCGGCCGGTCACGGACCTTTCGCTCCATCTAGTGTTGCGGGCTTCAATTGCGGGTTCTGGTATGGGGCCCCTGTTGTGACCTTGCCCGGCCACGGTTTGTCTTGCCGCCCGCAGCGGCCTGCATCTGCGCTGGCAGGTGCTGGGCGTCTGTGAAGCGCCTGATGGTCGCGCCTTTAATGATGCACAAATGATAGTCACTCCCCGCCGTGCGGCGGGCCGCCCCCTGGTGGGATAAAGGAGTCGTATGTACGTTTTTGCCTTTGCTCTTCAACTGATCGCCCTGCTGGCCGCCCTTGGCGGCGGTGGCCTGGCCCTTCTGCAACTGTGGCAAAACCGGGAAGACTCCCTGCCCGTGGTGGAAAAAGCCCACCTTGTCATTAGCGGCGCGCTTTTGCTGGCCTCGGCCCTGCTGTTGCACGCCCTGTTCTGGAATGACTTCAGCCTGTCTTACGTGGCCAGCTACACCGACCGCGTTTTGCCGGTGTTTTATCGCCTTACGGCCTTCTGGGCCGGTCAGCCCGGCTCCATGCTTTTTTGGGCGCTGGCCGTGGGCCTGAGCGGCAGCGCATTTGCCCTTACGCGGGCGTACAGAAATCTCAGCCGCCCCACGCGCCTGTGGTACTGGAGCTTTTTTTACGTCATCATGGGCTTTTTTGCCCTTATTCTCACCAGCTGGAGCAACCCCTTTGTGCTGCAGACGCCTGTTCCGGCAGACGGCAACGGCCTGAACCCCCTGCTTCAGAACCCCGGCATGATTTTTCACCCGCCGTTGCTGTTCCTTGGTTACGGCGGCTTTGCCGTGCCCGCCTGTCTGGCGCTGGCGCAGTGTCTTTCGGGGCAGAGCAGCACCGAGGGCGCGTGGTTTCGCCTTTCGCGGCCCTTCATCATTCTGGCCTGGCTGTTCCTTACTGCGGGCATAGTGCTTGGTGCCTGGTGGGCCTACATGGAACTGGGCTGGGGCGGCTACTGGGCATGGGACCCGGTGGAAAACGCTTCGCTGGTTCCGTGGCTGATCGCCACTGCCTCGCTGCATACCCTGATTGTTGAAGATCGCCGGGGCAAGCTTGGGCGCGTCAACGTGTCCATGATGGTGCTCACCACGGTCTCGGCCTTTTTCGCCACCTATCTGGTGCGCAGCGGCGTTATCGATTCTGTGCACGCCTTTGGCGACGGCAGCGTGGGCACGCCCCTCACCATCTTTGTGCTGAGCGGCCTTGTTATCGCCCTGTGGATTCCCTTTGCCGCGCCCAAAACCGGCAAGCCCCTTGCTGGGCTTGAAAGCCGTGAGGGCTTTCTGACCCTCGTCGCCTGGGTTTTGCTGGCGCTGGCCGTGATTATTCTGGTGGCCACCATGTGGCCTGTCATCAGCAAACTGTGGTCTGCCGCACCGCGTGGGCTTGATGCCCGCTTCTACAACCGTGTGTGTCTGCCGCTGGGCGCGCTGCTGGTGGTCATGATGGCCGCCTGTCCGTGGCTTGGCTGGGGCGGCGGCCTGCGCAACAAAAAAGGCTTTTTTGTTGTGATCGGCGGTTTTGTGGTCAGCGCCGTGGTCATATGGGCGCTTGGCTATCGCCAGCCCACTGCCCTGGTGGGCGCATCCGCCGCTGTGGGTATTGTGCTGGGGGCTATCATGCTGCTGGCCGACAAAGCCAACCGTGCACAGCCCGTAACCGTGGGTGCGCTGGGCGCGCACATGGGCATGGCCCTTGTGGCCATTGGCATTGCCTTTTCCGGCCCGTACACCACCGACCGTGAAATGATCCTCGCCAAGGGCGAAAGCGACACGGTGGGCGGCTACACGGCCACCCTGCTTGAACTGGGCGAGGGCCGCCGCGCCGACCACGAATACATCGTTGCGCAGCTGCAAATTTTCAAGGACGGCAAATCACTGGGTGTTGTATCGCCAGAACGCCGCCTGTACGACAAGTTTGGCAGCATGCAGTTTTCTGAAGTGGACGTGATCCCCGGTCTTGGCAACGAAATCTACGCCTCCCTGCTGGGGTTGGATGAAAATTCCAAGGTGGTGGTCAAGGTCAGCGTTGAGCCGCTGGTCAACTGGCTGTGGATAGGCGGCACCCTCATGTGCCTTGTGCCACTTGTGGGCCTGCGCCGCCGCAAGAATCCCGTGTCAGAGCCGGACAGCGGGAACAGCGCGGCCTAGCCGCAGGAGGCCCCTCTTGCTGGAACTTGTGCGCGTTGCCAAGGTCTATGGCGTCAAGGTTGTGTTTAAAGACATAAGCTGCGCCTTTGCTGCGGGCAGTGTTTCACTGCTTGTGGGCGGCAACGGCGCGGGTAAAAGCACGCTTATGCGCATAATGGCCGGGCTTTCGCGCCCCAGCGCGGGCGCGGCAAGGGTGGCCGATCAGGTTCGCGTTGGCTATCTGGGCCACGCCACCTTTCTGTATCCCGGCCTTACGGCGGTGGAGAATCTTGCCTTCTGGCGCGATGCCTACGACCTCAAGCTGACGAAAGACGACATCATGGCTGGGCTTACCCGCGTGGGGCTTGAAGCCCACGCCCACGAACGGGCGGGGGTGTTCTCTCGCGGCATGGCCCAGCGCCTCAATCTGGCGCGTGTGCTCATGCAGGCCCCCGATGTGCTTTTGCTGGACGAACCCGGCACGGGGCTTGATGTTGCCTCTCTGGCCCTGCTGCGGCGCGAGATTATAGCGGCGCGGCAACGCGGGGCGTGCGTGGTGCTTATCAGCCACGATCTGGCGGGCGATGCGCCGCTGGCCGACAGGCTGCTGGCGCTGGAACACCGCAAGCTGGCCTACGATGGCGCACCGGCGGGTTTTGACGGCTTTGGCATGGCAGAGGTGCTGGCGGGCGATGCCGCTGGCGCAACGGCCCGGAATCAGGGAGGCTCTGCATGCTGCGCCTGATGATGGCCATGGCCCGCAAGGATCTTTCGCTCACGCTGGCGCGTGGCAGCGGCCTTGTGCAGGCCCTGCTGCTTGGTTTGCTGCTGCTCTTTGTATTCAGCCTGTCGCAGGGCATTGGCGAGCGCATGGCCCCGCAGGGTGCCGCGGCCGTGTTCTGGATAAGCTCTGCCTTTTGTCAGGTGCTTATATTCAACCAGCTTTACGCGCTGGAAGAAGTAAACAATTCCCGCCTTGGGCTTTTGCTGTGCCCCGCACCCGTGCAGGCCGTGTGGCTTGGCAAAGGGTGCGCCGGGCTGGTGCTGCTGGTGCTGGCACAGATAGTATTTTTGCCTGCTGCAGTGGTCTTTTTGGGGCAGGATCTCAGCGGGCCCCTGCCCGAAGCTTTGCTGGCCCTGGTACTGACAGATATCGGCATGTGCGCCCTTGGCTCGCTGCTGGGTGCGCTGGCGCAGGGGCAGGCCGCCCGCGAATCGCTGCTGAGCATTGTGCTGTTTCCGCTGCTGACGCCGCTGTTGCTGGCGGGCATCAGCGTAGGGGCTCAGGCGCTTGGCGCTCCCAACCCGGATGGCCCGGGAGCGTGGCTTGGCGTTGCCGCCGCCTTTGACGCCGTTTTTCTCGGCGCGGGGCTTTTACTGTTTGGATACATCTACGCGGGGGACGAGTAATGCCCAAGTGTTCGGCGCTGCCGCAGATTCTGGCCCTGCTGGGGGGCATTGCCTTTGCCGCCTGCCAGTGGCTGGTGTTTGCCTACGCTCCAGAGGAAGCAACCCTGGGGCTGGCGCAAAAGATATTCTACATCCACCTGCCCATGTCGTGGTGGGCGCTGGTGAGCTTTTTTGTGGTGTTTGTTTCCTCTGTGGCCTATCTGTGGCGGCGCAATCCCGCTGCCGACAGGCTGGCCGCTGCCGCCGCCGAGGTTGGCGTGCTGCTGGGGGGCCTTGCGCTGGTTACAGGCATGCTGTGGGCACGCCGCTCGTGGGGCGTGTGGTGGACGTGGGACCCGCGCCTTACCACTACCCTGATCATGTGGTTTGTGTACGCTGGCTATCTGGTTTTGCGCGGGCTTGACCTGCCGCCGCAGCGCCGCAATACGGTGTGCGCCGTGGTGGGCGTGGTGGCTTTTCTGGATGTGCCGCTGGTCTTTATGTCGGCGCGCATCTGGCGCTCCATCCACCCCGCTGTTTTTGGCAGCAAGGGCGGCGGACTTGAGCCGGAAATGCGCCTTACTGTTATTGCCTGCGTGGGCTGTTTTGGCCTGCTGTGGGCGGCTTTGGTGTGGCTGCGCAAGCGTCAGCTTGATCTGCGCGACCGCCTTGACGCTCTGACGCAAAACGGGCTTGATGCCTGATTTTGCCAGATTTTGACTGAAACCCGTTCACTCCCCCCGGAGGAAATATGGATACACTGACCTGGGTTATCATGGCCAATGCCGCCGTGTGGATCGGCATAGGCGCGTACATGGCCTTTATGGCGGCGCGCCAGCGCTCTCTGGCCGCCCGGCTCGCCCAGATGGAGATGCTCAACCATGACTGATACCAACAAGTGCGGCCTTTCGGCCCGCATACTGATTATTCTGCTGGCTGCGGCCTTTACCATCATGCTTTTTGCCTCGCTCAAGGCGCGTATTCAGAATCCCCACCTTACCGTGGCGGCCCGCCCGCAGCAGGGTATGGCCGGGGGCGAAGCTGGCGAAGACTCCCAGACCGTGGGCAGGCTTATGCGTCAGGTGGCGGAAAATCCGCAGGATATTGGTGCGCTTATCCATCTGATCGAGCATCTTGTCACCGCGCAGAACTGGGACGCGGCAGAAACCTTTGCCCAGCGAGCGGTTGCCATGGATGTGAGCAATTCCAAGCCTCTGTATCTGCTCGGTGTTATCCAGCACAATCAGGGCCGGAACAAGGAAGCCGCCGAAGCGCTCGAAAGGGTCGTAAAGATCAAGGACGAGGCCTCTGTGCGCTACAGCCTTGGCGTGCTGTATATCTATTTTCTCGAAGACCCCAAGCGTGGTGTTGAGCACCTGCGCGCGGGCCTGAAAGACACTACCGCCAGCGAAGAACTCAAGGCCGCCATGCAGCAGGAGCTGGATAAGACTCCTGTGCCGGAAGAAGCCCAGACCGCGCCCGCCAAAACGGACGCCAAGGCAGACAAAAAGGCTGACAAAAAGGCTGACAAGAAAGCCGCCAAGTAAGCAGCTTTTCTTCAACATATATTAAGCAAAAGGCCTCTTTGGGTTCCCAAAGAGGCCTTTTGCTGTTTTGAATAACCCAGTTACCCATTCCAGATAGCAGAATAAAAAATTTAGAGGGTGGGGTACGGGGGAGGATATCCTTTTTAAAGGGTCCCTCCCCCGCAAAACCCTAGCCTAGCTATTATAGAAGTTGATCAGGCAACCGTCGAGGATGATCTTGCGTTCGTCGCTGGTCAGTTCCTTGAGGGCAAGGCTGATCTGCTGGGCCTTGCCGTCTTCGCTGGCAACGTAGCCGGTAAAAGAGGGGTCGGCGTTCTGCACGGCGCTGCGCACATTGGGTACCACCAACCAGTCGCCCACCTTGAGGGTATCGGCCAGCGAGGCATCAACAATAAAGGGCAGCATGCCCCAGTTGATGAGGTTGGAGCGGTAACGCTTGGTGGCGTATTCCACGGCCATGTTGGCCCAGCCGCCCAGCACCTTTTGGCACGACGCAGCCTGCTCGCGGGCAGAGCCGTCGCCGGGCTTTACGGCAAAGATGGCGGAGCCAAGGCCCACCTGCTTGAGATCGGCAGCGCCCTGTAGCGCATCGAGTCCGCAGGTGGCAAACAGACCGCGCACCTTTTCCAGCAAAGCGGCATCGCCGGGGTTGGCAAGACGGGCTGTTTCAAGGGCGTTCACGGTTTTGGCGCGGCCCACATAGCCGGGGTCTTTGCGCGAAAGGGTGTATTCCGCCAGTTTGAGCGGGTTGGAGCGCAGGGATGAGGTTTCGCCAGAGGGAATCAGCTCGTCGGTGGTGGTAACCGGATCGGTGATGACGCTCACCACCTGGAGCAGCAGGTGCTCGGGCAGGGGGCTCATGCTCGGCCAGTCGGCAATGTTGGGGCCGCGCACAAGCTCGGCCTGCGGTTCTGCCTTGCCAAAGCCGTTGTACACGCGGCTGTGGTAGATAAGCGGCTCAAAGGTGTAGGAAAGGTCGGCATTGGCCAGCGCGGGCGCGGACCAGTCGAGCTCGGTGGCCGGGGTAAGGCGGCCGCCGTTGGCAGCGGTGGCCGCGATGGAACGGGCGTCCATAAGGGCCACTGTGGAAACCTGACCGTTGGAGGGCTTGGAGCCTTCACGGTTGGGGAAGTTGCGGGTTGTGTGGCGGATGGAGAGCGCTCCGTGGGCCGGGGTATCGCCAGCGCCAAAGCAGGGACCGCAGAAGGCGGTTTTCATCACAGCGCCAGCCAGCATGAGCTTGGCCGTTGCGCCGTTTTTGACCAGGGCGAGGCCCTGGGGTTCACTGGCGGGGTACACGGCCAGGTTGAAAGCCTGATTGCCCGTTGTTTTGCCGTCGAGAATTGCGGCGGCCAGAGCGATGTTTTCAAAGTTGCCGCCAGCGCAGCCAGCGATAATGCCCTGATCAACCCACACTCCGCCGTCGCGTACCTTGGCGCGCATGTTCAGACCCTTGGCCGCGTCGCCAAACTGGCGCTGGGCTTCAGCCTCTACCTCGGCCAGCAGCTCGGCGCCGTGCTTGGCCACCTCGGCCACAGGGTAAACGTTGCTGGGGTGGAAGGGCAGGGCGATCATGGGCACGATGCGGCTGAGGTCAACGCGGATCAGGCCGTCATAGCAGGCGGGGCCTTCGAGGCACAGTTCGGCGTAGTCTTCGGCGCGGCCATGCATGGCCATGTAGTCGCGCACCTTTTCGTCGGTGGTCCAGATGGAAGAAAGACAGGTGGTTTCGGTGGTCATGACGTCGATACCGCAGCGGTATTCCACAGAAAGACCCGCCACGCCGGGGCCCATGAATTCCATGACCTTGTTTTTGACAAAGCCGTTTTTGAACACCGCGCCGATGATGGCAAGGGCCACGTCCTGCGGGCCGACACCGGGGCGGGGCGCGCCCTCAAGCCACACCGCAACCTTTTGCGGATTGGTCACGTCGTAGGTCTTGCCCAGCAGCTGCTTGACCAGTTCCGGGCCGCCTTCGCCAATGGCCATGACGCCCAGCGCGCCGTAGCGGGTGTGGCTGTCGGAGCCAAGGATCATACCGCCGCACCTGGTCATCATTTCGCGCACGTACTGGTGGATTACAGCCAGATGCGGGGGCACAAAGATACCGCCGTACTTGCGCGCGGCGGAAAGACCGAAGAGGTGGTCGTCTTCGTTGATGGTGCCGCCCACGGCGCACAGACTGTTGTGGCAGTTGGTCAGCGCGTAGGGTACGGGAAATTCCTTAAGGCCGCTGGCGCGGGCCGTCTGGACGATGCCCACATAGGTGATGTCGTGCGAGGCCATGGCATCAAAGCGGATGCGCAGCACATCATCTTCCTTGCCGGTATTGTGCGCGGCAAGAATGCGCGCGGACAGGCTGTTTCTGCGGGCGGCTTCAATATCCACGCCCTTGGCGCGGGCTTCTTCGGCCATGGCTATGCCGTTGGCGTCGATCACGACGGAATTGTTTACAATCTCGATCATGGCAGACCTTCAGGGGTTTGCGGGTCGCTGGCGCGACGCGGGTTAGCTAGAGTATTTCAAAGTTGAAATGCTCCGGCGTCTGCATAGGCAGACGCCCGCCGTATCGGCGTAACGCAGCTTCAGCCGTTGGTGAGCTTGTGAGCCTTACGGATGAAGACAGCAACGCTACTTGTTTGCGCTGGTCAGCGCCGGGACGTGTGTGTCTAAAACTTTGAGAATGTACATTCTCAAAGTTAATCTGCTCCAGCGTGTGCCGTGGCCAGTTTGAGGCCAAAGGCAATGAACACAAGGCCCGTACAGCGGTGCATCCACTTCTGGAAGCGGCTGTTTTCAAAAATGTGCCGTATGCGGCCCAGCATGTAGGCCAGCGGCACATACCAGAACAGACACAGGCCCGACATGATGCTGCCCAGCGTTAAAAACTGCGGGGCAAGCGGTGCGTGCGGGTCCATGAACTGGGGGAGAAATGTCAAAAAAATCAGCACGGCCTTGGGATTGAGCGCATTGGTCAAGAAGCCCTGGCCGAAAAAATGCAGCCATTGGCGCATGCTGAGGCGCTGCGCGGGAGGGGTGGCATCTGCCTGGGTATGGGTTTGGTGCGCCGTTTTGACCACCGCCGAGCTCACAGGCTGACCAGCACGCTGAGCGGCGCGCAGGGCCTGAATGCCCAGCCACGCCAGATAGGCGGCACCAATGTATTTGAGAATGCTGAACCACAGCACAGACTGGGCGATGATGGCCGAAATGCCCAGCATGGCCGCAGTGGTGTGCACACAGATGCCAAGGGCGACGCCAACGGCAGCGGCCTGGCCCTGCGGGCGACCATTCATAAGCGAAATTTTTGCTATGAGGGCAAAGTCCGGCCCCGGCAGCATCACCAGAATGGCGGCCATAGGCACAAACAGCAGCAGGTTGTCCAGTGAGATCATGGTGGTGGTCCTTCATTCAGGCCAGAGCAGGCGGGAGAAAAGGAGCGCCCTGCGGTTGCGCCCGGTGATTGTTTGACCACCGGGCAGAGCCGTAAAACACTCCTTTTCTCCTCCTGCCCTTATAACTGACAGCAAACAGGCAGCGGCATGCGCCGTCCGCACCTCTGCGACATCTGCGGGCCGGTGAGGTTAAGGCCAGCGCCACGTATACTACAGGTTTGCGCCGATGATATCGCCAAATTCCACGCAGCCAACAGCGCGCGAACCGGGAACCTGGCCGGCCAGATCTTCGGTAACAGCCTTGGCGGCGATGGCCTTGCTCACGGCGTTGCGGATGCGCTCGGCGGCCTTGGGTACGCCGATGTGCTCAAGCATGAGCGCGCCGCACAGAATGACGCTGCCGGGGTTGGCCTTGTCCTTGCCCGCGATGGTGGGGGCAGTGCCGTGGGTTGCCTCGTAAAAGGCCAGCGTATCCGACATGTTGACGCCGGGTGCCAGACCAAGGCCGCCCACCTGCGCCGCCAGCGCGTCGGAGATGTAGTCGCCGTTGAGGTTGGGCGTGGCAAGAATCTGGTACTGTTCGGGGCGCAGCAGCGCTTCCTGGAACATGGCGTCGGCAATGCGGTCCTTGACCACAAGGCGACCGGCCACGGGTTCCTTTTCCGTGCAGGTAAGGTCACCAAATTCCTGTGCGGCCACGTCGTAGCCCCACTGGCGGAAGGCGCCTTCGGTAAACTTCATGATATTGCCCTTGTGCACAAGGGTGAGGCTCTGCTGCTTCTGGTCGAGTGCAAAGCGCAGGGCGCGGCGTACGAGACGCTTGGAACCGGCTTCGGTCATGGGCTTGATACCCACGGCGGCGGAATCGCCCACCTTGTTCACGCCCAGTTCTTCACGCAAAAAGGTGATGAGCTTGCGGGCCTCGGGGGTTTCGGCGGCAAATTCCACACCGGCGTAAACGTCTTCGGTATTCTCGCGAAAGATGACCATGTTGACGCGTTCGGGGTGTTTGACGGGGGTTTCAAGCCCTTCAAAGTGCCGCACGGGGCGGATGCAGGCGTACAGGTCGAGGCCCTGGCGCAGAGCCACGTTGAGGCTGCGGATACCCGTGCCCACGGGGGTGCCGAGGGGACCCTTCATGGCAAGCTCTGCGGTGCGCAGGGTCTGCATGGTTTCTTCGGGCAGGGGCGAGCCGGTTTCCTTCACGGCCTTGTCGCCCGCCAGCAGTTCGGTCCATTCCAGTTTGATGCCAGTGTTTTCGGCAGCAAGGGCAGCTTCAATGACAGGGCGCGCGGCCTTCCAGATTTCGGGGCCGATGCCGTCGCCTTCGATCCAGTAGATTCTCTTGTTCATGAAATTTCCTTACCTTAGTCGTTGTCGCTGTCGTCTGCTGCGGCCACTTCCTGCTGAAGTGCGCGCGCGCGTTTGAGGAGCTGTTCAAGCTGGATATCCACGCCAATGACGCCCTTGATATTGTCTTTTTCATCAGTAACCGCGCATGAAACGGTAATGATGAGCTTGCTCGTGAAGTGCGACTGGTACACATCCATGATGTGCAGGTCGCCGGTTTTCATGGGCATCTTGAACCATTCGCGCTGCGAAAAATCGTAGCCGATGGGCAGGGCCTCGTAGGTTTCCTTGTATACCGGGTCGGTGATGGCCGAGCAGCGCAGTTTGCCCTGATCGTCAGTAAGGTAGCAGTACTGGATAAAGGGATATTCGCGCACAAATTCGTCAAGCCGCGCGCAGGCGTGCTTGCTGAAGTCCAGCAGGTCGCTGCTGCGGGCAAGGCGAATGATGATGTTGGCAGAGAGCTCGCCAGCCAGCTGCTTCATGTGGTCGTATTCGGAGGCGAAGAGCTCGGGCATGAAGCGCTGCACCAGGGCTTCCATTTCTTCGTGCGAGAAGCTGGTGGTGCGGCCTGTTTCTTCGTATACGGCCATGATGGCGTCGTATATCTGGCCCACGGAGGGGTGCTTTTTCGAAACCTGCTGGTCGCTGGCCAGATTCAGGTTGGCGTTGATCCAGTAGGCAACACCGGCGCGGCCCGTCTTGTCGGTAATGATGATGGGCACAGGGCGGCCAAGCAGATGGTTGGTGTCGAAGATGTTGTAAATTTCTTCGTTCTTGGCCAGACCGTCGGCGTGCACGCCAGCGCTGGTGGCGTTGAAGTCGCGGCCCACGAAGGGATAGTTGTTGGGAATGCGGTAGTGCAGTTCTTTTTCAAAGAACTCGGCAACTTCACTCAGAATGGTGGTGTCGGCGGCGGCGTCGTCGCCCGTAAGCGAAATGTATTCGATCAGCAGGGCTTCAAGCGGGGTGTTGCCCGTGCGTTCGCCAAAGCCGAAAAGCGTGCTGTTGACCGCGCCGCAGCCATACAGCCAGGCGGTGACGCCGTTGACCAGCACCTTGTGAAAGTCGTTGTGCCCGTGCCATTCAAGCCATTCGCCCGGTACGCCAGCCTCGTCGGTAAAGCAGCGCACAATGCGTTGCACCGAGCGGGGCAGCGCCGCGCCGGGGTAGGGCACGCCATAACCCATGGTGTCGCACAGGCGAATCTTGACCGGCATGCCGCTCTGGCGCGAGAGCTCCATGAGCCGCTGGGCCAGGGGTAGACAAAAACCGTAGATATCTGCTCGGGTTACGTCTTCAAAGTGGCAGCGGGGAATGATGCCCCATTCCAGGGCCTGTTCGGCCATGCCTACGTACATGTCCATGGCCTGCTGGCGGGTTTTGCCCAGCTTGAGAAAAATATGGTAGTCCGAAACGCTGGTGAGCATGCCGGTTTCGTCAAATTCCATGTCGCGGGCGAGCTTGAGGTCGTCCTTGGTGGCGCGAATCCAGGCGGTCACACGCGGAAAGCGGTAGCCTCTGGCGCGGCACACATCAATGCACTTGCGGTCTTTGGCCGAGTACAGAAAAAATTCAGAAGCCGTGATGAGTCCGGTTTTTCCGCCGAGCCTGTGCAGAAAATCGAACATCTTTGCCACTTGCTTGACCGTATAGGGGGGGCGGGCCTGCTGGCCATCGCGAAAGGTCGTGTCGGTGATGCGCATCTGTTCTGCGGGGCGGGGGGCCAGCAGAACCTCGTCAAACGAGGTGCGGCAAATACTGGTGTAGGGGAAAAGCTCACGGTAGAGCTGCGGTTTTTCCGGCTCCTGCATGACCAGGGTACGGCTGCCTCCAGTTTGGTGAATAACGTTGCTCATTGGGTTCCGCCCTGTCGCGCGGTGGCCGCGCGGTATAAATTGTTGCCGTAAGCCGCTAATATAGCGGTTTACAGCCCTTGCGTCCAGTATGCACAGCGCCCTGGCCCCGGCAACACTTGCCAGAAAACCAAAAATAAAGGATTGTCGTTGGCTGCAAGCGCGCCGATCTATAGGGGAGCGGGCGCGCGTTTTCCTGAAGGAGCGGGCATGTCTGATTGTGTACGCTACCCGGCACCGGGTTGCGTGGTGGAATATTTGGAAGGCAATGCCGTACAGATTGCCCTGGTCACTGAAGAGGCCGGAGGCCGTTTGCGGCTGCTCTTGCCCAACCGTAGGGAAACGCGCCTGAATTCCTCGCGCCTGCTGCCCTGGCTTGGACCTTTGCACGCGGCAGACATGGGACGCGAAGACGCCGTGCGCGTGCTTGAAGCGCACAAAAACACGCGCGAGGATCTGGCCGCACAGATACCTGTCATGGACGTGTGGGAACTGGCGCAGGGCGAAGTGGAGCTTGCCCCTGCCAGTTGGTTTGCCGAGCTTTTTGAAAGCGACCCCAACACCGACCATGTCTCTGCCTATGGCCGCGCCCTGCTGGCCTGTAAAAGTCATTTTCGCTTTCAACCCCCGGATTTTCAGGTTTTTTCTGCCGATATGGTTAAAAAACGCCTGATCGAAGAAAAAGCCCGTCTTGAGCGCGAATCACTCGCTGCTGGCGGCGCGGCATTTTTGCGTCTGCTGTGGGAGGTTGCCTGCCGCAAGCGCGAGCTGCCCCAGCCCCCGCGCGAGGGGGCTTCTCTTGGCGAATGGCCGCCGCAGGAAGTGGCCGAACGCCTTGAGGAAGTGCTGTTTGCCCGCATGACGGATCCTGAAAGTCAGGAATACGAAAACATCTGGCGCACCCTGAGCAAGGGCCTGCCCGATGTGCCGCACCTGCCCCTGCAACTGCTGGTGGCCTGGGGCAAGGTGCCCGCCCACTACAACTTCTGGCTCGACCGCGCGGGCTATGCACCGGGCGATGCCTGGTGGACCGACTGCTGCGACGAGGTGGCGGCCCTGGCCGATGCGGGCCGTGATCCTGCCAAGGCCTTTGTCCGACAGTGGCCCGATGGCGCGCTTGCAACCTGCGACCAACCCTGCATCAGCATAGACAGCGCCACCACCCGCGATGTGGACGATGCCTTTCATGTAGAGGCAGAGGGCGACGGATGGGCGCTCACGCTCATGCTGGCCTGCCCCTCACTGTTCTGGAATTTTGGCGGGCCGCTGGACAAGCTAGTGCTGCACCGTGGCACAAGTATCTATCTGCCCGAGGGCGACTGCCACATGCTGCCCGAGGTGCTGGGCACCGACGCCTATTCGCTGCTGGCCGATCAGGCCCGCCCCGCCCTGCGCGTGCTGGTGCACGTGGCGGCCGACGGCACACTTGGCGGTTGCGAGATTTCTGTCGTGCAAGCCACGCTTGCCGCCAACCTCACCTATGTGGACAGCCAGGCCGTACTTGATGCCCAGGCCGCTGGCGAGGACCTGCCCCAGAACGCGGCCACGCCCTATGCGGAACAGCTGCGCGTGGGCCTTGCTTTGGCCCGGCAGCGGCAGACTGCCCGCATAGCCGACGGTGCGGTGATAATGGACCGTCCCGACCCGGTGATTCGCCTTGAAGGCGAGGGAGCCGAGGTGCGCGTTGAGGTGGGCCAGGACTATCAGGCCTCGGACGCGCAGATGCTGGTGGCGGAAATGATGATTCTTGCCAGTGCCGCCGTTGCCCAGTGGGCAGCCGAGCACGGCGTGGCCATGCTGCACCGCGTGCAGGATGTGGTTTTGCCCAAGGAATACGCCGGTATCTGGACTACCCCGCAGGACATGACGCGCATCATGCGCGCGCTTACGCCATCGGGCCTTGAGGTGCAGGCCCGCCCGCACGCCGCCCTTGGTCTTGCGCGTTATACGCCCGTAACCTCGCCGCTCAGGCGTTATCCCGATCTGGTGAACGAGGAACAGCTGGTGCATTATTTCCGCACCGGGCAGCCTCGCTGGACAGAACCCGAGCTGGTTGACCTGCTCAACGTGCTTTCGCCCGCACTGGATGCGGCTGGGCAGGTGCAGCGCTTCCGCCCGCGTTACTGGAAGCTGCTGTTCTTCCGCCAGAAGGGTGACAAGGTGTGGTGGAACGGCGTGATCACAGAGGAAAACGACGCATTTGTTACCGTAAGCCTGCCCGATCAGGGCATGTTTGTGCGCGGCAAAAGACGGCTTTTTGACGAGCGGGCGCACCCCGGCCTTGCCGTGGATGTGCGCATTGGCAAGGTGCAGCCGCTGTACAACGAAATCATGATTCTGGAAGCGGTTCCGGCAGACTAGGGCCGCCTTTGGGCGAACCTGTCCCCAGACCTGCCGAGGGCATGCCCCGGCATGCCCTGCGCACTGCCGGTTGTGACGTGTGCAACGCAGCCATACGTGGGTATTACGCGTCCCAACGGGACTGTTTAGGGGTGGTGGGCAGCTGTGCCCGGATTTTCAAAGGCTTGCAGCGGAGAATTATATGCTGGAAGTATTGTGGATTGCTCTGGCCTATGTGCTTGGTTCTGTGCCGTGGGGGCTGGTGATCGCCAAAACCTTTTGCCGCATAGACCCGCGTGAGAGCGGCAGCCGCAACACCGGAGCCACCAACGTGGCCCGTTTGTGCGGTTTTGGCTGGGGGGTGACCACCCTGGCCTGCGATGTGTGCAAGGGCGCTGTGCCAGTGTGGCTGGCCTTTCGCATTAATCCTTCGCCCGTGTTTGTGAGCGTGGTGGCTCTGGCCTGCGTGCTGGGGCACGTGTTTTCCTGCTTCATGAAGTTCAAGGGTGGCAAGGCCGTGGCCACAAGCATCGGCGTGTTCCTTCCCCTGGCTTTCTGGCAGCTTCTGGCGGCAGCGGCCCTGTGCTGCCTTGTTATCTGGCGCAGCGGCTTTGTTTCGCTGGGCTCCCTCACCCTGGTGGTTTCGCTGGCCGTGGCCCTGGCAGTTACCGGCCAGTGGAGCTGGCTGCCGCTGGCCCTGTGCGTGTGCGCCGTGGTGGTGTGGAAGCACAAGGAAAATATCGCCCGCCTGCGCGCTGGCACGGAAAAAAGCTGGCTCAAGGGCAAGCACGCCGAAAAGCAGGAAGACAAAGGCTAGCTGCGGCTGCCTGCAAATTTACGGCAGCAGTTCTGCTGCCGTTATACATGTCAGTATGGGCCCCTTGCCGCAGAATGTTTTTGCGGGCAGGGGCGTGCAGACAGCCTGTGGCAAGACTGTTTGCCTGATGCACTTATCAAGGAGTTTTTCTCATGGCGCATGCGGATTTTCCGGCCTATCGCGGCCGCATGGAGTATGTTTGTCTTGACTGCGGCGCACGTCACCCCGGCGACAGCCTGCTGTACACCTGCCCCCAGTGCGGCGGCGTGTTTTTGCTGGAAAACCTGGATTTTGACAAACTGAAAGAACGCAGCGGCGCAGAGTGGCGTGAACTTTTCGATGCCCGCTCCGCCAGCCGCAACACTGCGCTTCGGGGAATATTCCGGTTTTACGAGCTGCTCGCTCCCCTGCTTGATGAAGACGACATCGTCTATCTGGGCGAGGGCATTACACCCATCATCGAGGCCGCCCCGGCCCTGCGCGACCGGGTGGGCATTCCCTTTGCCTACAAGAACGACGGCCAGAACCCCAGCGCGTCCTTCAAGGACCGTGGCATGGCCTGCGCGTTCAGTTACCTCAAGTGGCTGTGCCGCCGCAACAAGTGGGACGAAGTGCTGACCGTGTGCGCCTCTACCGGTGATACTTCCGCCGCTGCGGCCCTGTACGCCTCGTATGTGGGCGCACCCCTCAAGAGTGTTGTGCTGTTGCCCCACGGCAAGGTCACGCCCCAGCAGCTTTCGCAGCCCCTTGGCAGCGGTGCCACCGTGCTGGAACTGCCCGGCGTGTTTGACGACTGCATGAAGGTGGTTGAGCTGCTGGCCGAAAACTATCGCGTGGCCCTGCTCAATTCCAAGAACAGCTGGCGCATTCTGGGACAGGAATCGTACGCGTACGAAACCGCACAGTGGTACGGCTGGGACATGACCGATCTCTGCCTCTTTGTGCCCATTGGCAACGCGGGCAACATTACGGCAATCATGTGCGGCTTTTTGAAGATGCTCGAGCTTGGCATCATCAGTGCGCTGCCGCGCGTGTTTGGCGTGCAGTCCGAGCATGCCGACCCTGTATGGCGCTACTACGATGCTCCCAAGGGCGCGCGCCACTGGCAGCCTGTTACGGTAACGCCCAGCGTTGCCCAGGCCGCCATGATCGGCAACCCCGTGTCCTTCCCGCGTGTGCGCAAATTGGCAGAAATGTTCATTGAAAAGGGCGGCGAAAATGCCTTTCAGGTTGTGCGCGTGACCGAGCAGCAGATCATGGACGCCATGATTGTAGCCAACCGTCACGGCCACATCGCCTGTACCCAGGGCGGTGAATGCCTCGCTGGCCTCATGAACGCCAAGGCTCTTGGCCTTATCAGCGACAAGGAGCACGCCGTGCTTGACGCTACGGCCCATGCCCTCAAGTTTGCCGGTTTCCAGGACATGTACTTCAATGATTCCTTCCCTGCCGAATACGGCGTGAAGCCAGATAAAAGCCTGGCCAACAAGCCCGAACTTCTGCTGCCCGAAAGTGCCCGTAAAGGCCGCGAAGTGGCCGAGTTCGCCCGTATGGGCGCGGATGCCGTAGCGGAAAGACTTTCTTTGCAGAAGAAATAAAGTTATTCTTTTGAAAGCCGATAAAATCGGTGGCGGCGGCGCATGTCTGTTGCGTCGCCGCTTTTGTTTTGGGCTGTGAAAGGTGCATGTTAAGCAGGTCTGCAGACATATCGAATACCTGTATTCTGTGCGGGCATGCCGGTTCCACGGTTTTGCTCTGTTGAAGATCTTTCGCTCCCATTGGAAAAAAGCCGCCGAACCGGAACCTCTGGTTCGACGTTGTTTAGAACGACAGGCTTTTTACGAAAAAGGACGCTTTATGTTTTTTCGCAGTATCAGAACTGCCATGTTGCTGGTGATCAGCCTCGTGGTGCTGGCAGTGCAGTCGGCTCTGGTTGTTGTGGTAACGCGCATGGGCGACGATGCAAATCTTGCGGCGCGTACCCACGAGATGGATCTTACAGCCGACACTGTTGCCAAATCTCTGGGCGATTTTGGAACCCAGCTCGGCATGTTCGTCAACGGCGTTTCCAAGCCGCCCCGCTTGCGTGAATTTCTGCTGACAGGCGAAGACCAGAAGGGTACGGAAGTGTTTTTGGCGGCCATGTCACAGGCAGCGCCCGAGATCAACACGCTGTATCTGTTTGACGCCGCAGGCAAACAGGTTGTTACCTGCGCTCAGGGCAAGCTGGGTAAGCTCAGCAATCTGGCGGAGCGCGAATACATAAAGGCCGCACTGGCGGGCAAGACCGGTTACAGCTCTGCGCCGATCAAAAGCCTTGCCACCGGCAAACTTATCGTCAGCGTCACAGCGCCCATTTTTGACGCCAATGGCAAGCCCATCGGCGGCGTGGGCATGTCTTACGACATTGATGGCCTCACCAAAAATCTCAACGCCATCACCCTGGGCAAGACGGGCCGTGTCATTGTGGTTTCGCCGCAGGGCGTTGTGATCAGTCACGCCAACAGCGAGCTTATACTCAAAAACATGGATGCCGAACCGGGCGTGCGCGAAATGGTCAAGACCGAAACGGGCAGCGGTGTGGAATTTGTGCGTGACGGCGAGCAGCGCATGCTGGCATGGGACGCCGCCCCAAACTGGAACTGGCGCGTTGGTGTGAGCATCAGCCGCGAAGAGGTTGAGGCCCCCGCCATTGCCCAGCGCAATGCCATGCTGATTATCGGGGCCATTACCATTCTGGCTCTTGTGGGTATCTGCCTGTTCGCACTCGAAAAAGTCGTTGTGAGCCCCCTGCGGCAGCTGCAGGGCTTTGCCTCGGGTGTTGCGGGTGGCAATCTGAATGCCGAGTTGTCCATCAATCTGCGCAATGAAATCGGCAGTCTGGCCGAGAGCCTGCGTGTCATGGTGGGCAGCCTCAAGGCCAAAATTGCAGAGGCTGACGAAAAGAGTGCTCATGCGCTGGCAGAAACGGCCCGCGCGGCCCAGGCCAGGGAAGAAGCCGAGACGGCCCGTATTGCTGCCGAGCACGCCAAGGCCGAGGGCATGCTGCACGCGGCCACCGAGCTCGAGGGTGTGGTGGAAGCCGTGACCTCTGCATCTGAAGAGCTGGCCGCCCAGGTGGAACAGGCCAGCCGTGGCGCAGGGCGCCAGACCGCCCGCGTGGGCGAAACCGCCACCGCCATGGAGCAGATGAACGCCACCGTACTTGAAGTTGCGCGCAATGCCGGTCAGGCGGCGGATTCTGCCAAAAACGCCAAAGGCAAGGCCGAGAGCGGCGCAGACGTGGTGGCCCGCGTGGTTACAGACATCAGCCGTATCCAGACCAGCGCCGTGGAACTGAAAACAGAGATGACCACGCTCGGCAAGCAGGCTGAAAGCACAGGGCAGATTTTGGGCGTGATTTCAGACATCGCCGACCAGACCAACCTGCTGGCCCTTAACGCCGCCATCGAAGCTGCACGCGCTGGCGAGGCCGGGCGCGGTTTTGCCGTGGTGGCCGACGAAGTGCGCAAACTGGCGGAAAAAACCATGACCGCCACCAAGGAAGTGGGCGACGCCATACGCGACATCCAGAACGGAACCCGCAAAAATGTTGGTAACGTGGATCAGGTCGTGGGCATGATAGATTCCACCACCGAGCTCGCGGGTACGTCTGGCACAGCCCTGCGCGAAATTGTCGAGCTTGTGGACGCCACGGCCCAGCAGGTGCAATCCATCGCCACGGCGGCAGAAGAACAGTCGGCCACCAGCGAAGAGATCAACCGTTCCATTGAAGACGTGAACCGCATCTCGCTGGAAACCAGCTCGGCCATGCAGCATTCTGCCGGGGCGGTGGCCGAGATGGCCCAGCAGGCCCAGGTGCTGCGCGGGCTCATTGCCAACATGAAGTCGGGAAGCGACAACTGATGATAGCGTCTCTCGCGCAGGGCCCTGCTCCGGCGGGGTCCTGCACGGCATGACTGCCAGTCTTGCAAAATACAGATGTGTATGGGGTGAGCGCCAAATAGCCTGAAGCAGGAGGCGCTATGCGGCGCACCCTGTGTTTTGTGCGGTGCTGTGTACTGGTGGCCGAGCCGCATCTGGCGCAAAAAACGCTGCCCGTGGTTTCGTACCAGCACAGCGCGGTATTTACCCGTGCAGTTATGCCCTCAAGGCCTGAAGAACCAGAAGAAACGCGCATTGTGGCCGTCCGCCGGGGCGCGTTTTTGTGCGACGTGAAGAACCAGAAGAATTTTTTTGATAGCAGGCGCTGAATACATACTGTTGCGATCAGAAATATTACCACAAGGCGCTCAGGGGGCTAATCCTGACCGCCTTGTGCATTATAATGGCGTGCGAGGTGCGCAAAGGCAGAATTACGCTCCCTATTCAGCCGTATCAGCTCCAGAGGCGGTTTTTCTGCGGTTGGGTTCTGATGAATGGGTCATTTCTTCAAGGAAGTTATGCAAAAAACATATGGCGTCTACCGTGATGAGTTCGCACAAATGCGGCGGGTCATTGGGGTGGATGCCGCCGGGGCGCAGATCCTTGCAGGCGAGGCTGCTGAAGCGCTCGGTAAACTGGGTGGCAAAGCTGGCGCACAGATCCACAATGTCGCCTTCGTCCTTGCCCAGCTCTGCGCCGTGCAGGCCGATGAGCAGCAGACCGCCTTCCACCAGACCGCACTGGCCGCCAGTGCCGCCAGCGCCATGGCAACCCACAACAGCCGTGTACACCTGGGGGTGCAGAGGCTCCTGCAGCATGCTTTCAACGCAACGCAGCGTGGTGCGTGCGCAGTTCAGGTCCCTGTCCCAATAATAGTGGCGCACAAGGGCGGCCACTCTGTCGCGCGTGTTCATGAATTTCCTCTCAGGTGAAGCAGTGTTTTCCATCGGGGAAGATCGACGTCCAGATCGAGATATTGGGGCGGAAGACGCAGCGGCGCGGCGGTTTGCAGGGCGCGGGCAACATCGTCCACGCTGCCTGTGCGGGGCAGGCTCTCCACGTCTTGCAAGGGGCAAAGGTCAAAATCGTCTGTGGGCAGCATGGCTACTACTGGCAGGCCCTTGATGGCGGCATCCAGTGCTGCGGTGGTAGAATTGGACGCCCACACCACAACGCCGGGCACGAGCTGGTCGGCAATGGGGCCGTCCACAACCTGCACCTCGGGCGCGCGGCGGCCAAGCAGGGCGTTGAGGCGTTCCTGAACCGGCAGATAGGGGTGCGGCTTTACACGAATATCCCATCCGTCCAGCAGGCCCGCGTGCAGTGCCCGGGCCAGCAGGGCCAGATGGGCCTCGGTTTCGTCGGCAAAAAAGCTGGTTACGACCAAAAGCTGGCGGTGTGCAGGATCTGCGCCTTCCGCCGTCGGTTGATCCTGTTTGGCCGGTTCCGCACCGTTGTCGGCAAGGTAGAGATAGCGCAGGGCTTCAACCTCACCCAGTCTTTTGCCAGGTACCCCCGCCTTGCGCCACTGAGTGCAGGCCGACTGCCCGTTGCCGCGCACGGCGTCGGGCTGAAAGGCGGCCAGATCGCCCAGAAAGGTACGCGGATCGTCAAAAAAACGAAAGTCCGTGGGGCGTATGGTGGAGTGCTGGGCCCCGATGACCGGGCCGTTGCCCGCATCGTGTACAGCCTGGGTGAGCATGCGCTCCCAGGGGCAGTTTTCCAGCGGAAACAGCGTCCAGCGCTGCTCGCCGGTCATGGCGGCATAACGCCTGAATGCCCGTTGTTGCAGACAGCGTTCGAGGCAACGCCAGCCCCGGAACGACTCAGCCCAGTAGGGGCCGAGATAGCTCCAGAAATCAAGGTGCGAGTCAGCAAAATGGAAGGCCGCACGGGCGTCCTTTTCAACGCGCAGGCTGGCCACGCACAGGCGGGCGTAGCGGAACAGGGCAGCCACGAGATCGCCGGTGGTCAAAAACTCTTCCAGATAGTGGAAGCTTGCGCCGTCCTTGCCCTCGCGCCTGAACCGGTCGCGCAGGGCCAGGCACTGGGCCAGGCTGAGCTGCGGCGCAGGAAAACGGATAAAGAGCCAGCGCACAAAATGCTTGCTCGTGCCTTCGCCAGCCTGTCCGGCGGTTTCATTCAGCGCGTTGTGCAGACTTTCCCAGTAGCGGCTGCGGAAGCGGCCTTTTTCAGCCGCCTTCATGTCGATGTTGGGAAAATAGGTGGCAATGGTGGCCGCCTGCCCTTCGGTGGGCGGCAGGGCGCTGTTGGCCGCAACCGGCGGCATGAGGCGACGTACGGTCCACCACCAGTAGGCGTAGCGCGCCAGAGCGCGCAGGGTAGGCGGCGTGGCGTCATAAATCTTGCGCAGCAGGCTTTTGGCCGGGGCTGGCGGGGTGGGGGTGTCGCAGTTTTCGGTAAACTGTCGGTGGCCTGTGCGGCACATGCTGGCCAGCGCGCCACGCAGATTGGCATCGCCGCCAAAAACACGCAGGGCAGCAAAACCGCCCTCGTCCATCAGGCGTTCTACAGCGCGCAGCTTGTACACAGTGTAAAGGCCGGGAGTCATCTTGGGGTGACGCTCGTACAAAAGCGAACACCACCACATGGAAAGTTTGTCTCCGCCGCAGAGCCAGTGCTGTATTTCGCTGCCGCCCACGCGCAACCGGCCCATATCGTGCGCCCAGGTCATGTGCTCGGAGCGGATCTGCGTGAGCTCGTCACGCAGGCGGGCAGAGAGCGAAATTTCGCCTTCGGGTGCTTCCCACCCGTCCCAGTGGACAATAACGCGTTCGGGCAGCGCACCGCCGGTTTCGCTCTCGGCCTTGCCGCTGGGGCCGTATCCAGGCGCAGTGCACAGGGTGCGCGCGGCTTCGGGCAAGGCAGGGCCTATGACAAGAACAAGCTCTTTCATGCTGAGTCCCTAGCGCCCCGTACCTGTGGTATCTGCGGCTTTGGCGATGTCTTCCGCCTCAGGGGCGGCGCTGGCCTCGTTCAGGGCCGCCCAGATGGCAAGACCGTAGGGCGGCTGCAGCACGCCCTTTTCGGTGATGATGCCGGTAATGAGCTCTGCCGGGGTTACGTCAAAGGCAAAATTGTACACGGGCACGCCCTCGGGCGTAAGGCGCTTGTCGCCCACGTGGGTGACTTCGCGTTCCGGGCGCTGTTCAATGGGTATGCCGCTGCCGTCGGGGGTGGTGGGGTCGATGGTAGAGAGCGGGGCGGCCACGTAGAAGGGAATATTGAAATGCTTGGCCAGCAGGGCCACGCCATAGGTGCCGATTTTGTTGGCAGCGTCGCCGTTGGCGGCAATGCGGTCTGCGCCCACTACCACGCGCTGCACCATGCCCTTGCTCATGAGCAGGGCGCAGGCATTGTCGCAGGCCACGGTAACGGGAATGTTGTCCTTGTGCAGTTCCCAGGCCGTGAGGCGCGCGCCCTGAAGAAATGGACGTGTTTCGTCGGCAATGACCGTGATGCGCTTGCCCTGCTCGATGGCTCCGCGAATGACGCCAAGCGCCGTTCCGTAACCAGCCGTGGCCAGCGCCCCGGCATTGCAGTGGGTCAGCACGCAGTCGCCGTCCTGCAGGCATTCGCCGCCAAAACGGCCCAGGGTTTTGCAGGCTTCCACATCTTCGGCCTGCATTTTTGCCGCTTCGTCAAGAAAAATGGGCAGCAGGGTAAGGCGGTCGCCGCCGCCGTTGTTCATGGCCTTCCACCAGCATTTGCGCATACGGTCAACGGCCCAGCGCAGGTTTACGGCGGTGGGGCGGGCGTTTGCCAGCCGGTCAAGAAGCTCCTCGAGCTGGGTGGCCCAGTCGGGCCCGACTGTTTCGTTGAGGGCAAGGGCACAGCCCCAGGCCGCAGTAACGCCGATAGCAGGAGCACCGCGCACCACCATGGTTTGCAGTGCGTAAATAACGTCATCGGTATTGCGGCAAACTATGTCCGCCTCCTGCTCTGGCAGAACGCGCTGATCAAGCAGATGGAGCGCGAGGTTTTGTCTGTCAAAGCGAATGTGGTCTTCCATAGTTTCCTCCGTAGAGCTTCAATCTATTTCCCAATGGTACACTAGAATTGGGTGAAGGCAAAGCGCCGTGGGAGACCCCGCGCCGGAAACGGCGCAAAAAAACATGCCGCACCAAGGGGTTCTGCGCCGCGCAATGCTTTACAAACAGGCGCACGGCTGGCTATGCTGCGGCATGACAAAATCGTCTTTGGCGCTTTGTGAGTGCGCTGAAGGCGCACGGGCTTTCTGTGCGGCTGAGCGACAGGGCGGAGTCCATGCCCGCGCTGTGCGGGCGTGACCTTGCCGCGGCTACATAGGAAAGACTGCATGTCGATCAACTTAGGAGCTATCAGACATGGAAGAGTTTTCGCGGATTCGCCGCCTCCCTCCCTACGTTTTTGCGGTGGTGGGAGATCTAAAAATGCGGCTGCGTCGGCAGAATATCGACATCGTGGACTTCAGCATGGGCAATCCGGACATAGCAACGCCCGCACCCATCGTCGACAAGCTTGTTGAGGCAGCACAAAAGCCGGTGAACCACCGCTACTCGCTTTCGCGCGGTATTCCGAACCTGCGCAAGGCAATCTGTGATCGTTACGCCCGCCACTACGGTGTGCAGCTCGACCCCGATAGCGAAGCCATTGTGACCCTGGGTTCCAAGGAAGGTCTCGCCCACCTTTCGCTGGCCATTCTTGAGCCCGGCGACGTGGTGCTTGCGCCCGATCCGACCTACCCCATCCACAAGTATGCGCCCATCATCGCCGGCGCAGACGTGCGCAGCGTGCCCATCGGCCCTGGCCGTAATTTTTTTGAAGATCTTGAGGCAGCCATGCGTCAGGCCTGGCCCAAGCCCAAGGTTCTCTTTATCTGCTACCCCCACAACCCCACCACCGAGGTGACGGATCTGGAATTCTTCCAGAAGATTGTCGACTTCGCCAAGGAACACAAAATCTGGGTTGTACATGATCTGGCCTACGCCGATCTGGTGTTTGACGGCTACAAGGCCCCCAGCTTTTTGCAGGCCAAGGGTGCCAAGGACGTGGGCGTGGAATTCTATTCCCTGTCCAAGAGCTATTCCATGCCCGGCTGGCGCGTGGGTTTTGCCGTGGGTAACAAGGACCTCATCCACGCCCTTGCCCGCATCAAGAGCTATCTCGACTACGGCATGTTCCAGCCCATCCAGATTGCCTCTACCGTGGCCCTCAACGGTCCAGAAGACTGCGTGCACCAGATCCGCGACGTGTACCAGGAACGCCGTGACCGCCTTATCGAAGGTCTCAACCGTATCGGCTGGGAAACCCCTTCGCCCAAGGCGACCATGTTTGTGTGGGCGCACATTCCCGAACCCTTCCGCAAGATGGGCTCTGTGGAATTTTCCAAGCTGCTGCTGCAGGAAGCCCACGTGGCCGTTTCGCCGGGTCTGGGCTTTGGCTCGTACGGCGACGAATACGTGCGTTTTGCCCTGATTGAAAACGAGCACCGCACGCGGCAGGCCATCAGCAGCATGCGGCGGTTGTTGTCGGGCGTCGCCGACTAAAACTGTTTCGCCCTCCGCGCCTTTTTGTTTCCGGCGGCGTCAGGTGGTCTTTTTATTCCGGTCGAGTACCGTCTGGGTACACTCCCTGCATAAAAAGCCCGCCTTCCTTGCCGGAAAGCAATAATTCGCTGGATGGCAAAGCAGGTTCCGGACTGTTGCGGCTCCAGCAAAATACACAGCAAGAAAATGAAGTGACTGAAATCGGCGGGGTCGGGAGTATTTCCGGCCCCGCCGCAGCAACCATAAGGCCGCACACGGCCAACAACCGCGCAGGCCCGCGGCGGACAGACCGGGGTTAGGCAGCAGATCTGGAGGCGACATGACGAAGAACAGCGAAAAACCCCTGGTAGTAGGCCTTGCGGGATTTGGTACGGTGGGCGGCGGTCTTGTGCGCCTGCTCGACGAAAATGCCGACCTTATCCGCCGCCGTTGCGGCCGCGCCATCGTGCTCAAAAAGGTGCTGGTGCGCAACGCCACCAAGGCCCGCAGCGCCCAGTTGCCCGCCGGAACAGAACTGACCACCGACTACCGCGCCCTTACGGATGATCCCGAAATCGACGTGCTGGTGGAGCTCATCGGCGGTATCGACAACGCCCGCACCATCATCGACCGCGCCCTCGACCAGGGCAAGCACATCGTTACCGCCAACAAGGCTCTGCTGGCCGAAGAAGGTCTGGCCCTGTTTCAGAAGGCCGACCGCAAAAAACGCATTCTGCGCTATGAAGCCAGCGTGGCCGGGGCAATCCCCATTGTGGAAACGCTGAAGGAAAGCCTGACGGGCAACCGCATTGAATCGCTCATGGGCATTCTTAACGGCACCAGCAACTATATTTTGTCCGAGATGACCAGCAACGGCATGGATTTTGACGTCGCGCTCAAGCAGGCCCAGCAGCTGGGCTATGCCGAAGCCGACCCCACGCTGGACATCGACGGCCACGATGCCGCCCACAAGCTCATCCTGCTTATCCGTCTGGCCTACGGGGTGCACTATCCCTACACGGCCCTTTCTGTGCGCGGCATTCGCGGGCTCTCGGGCATGGATATCCGCCTTGCGCGCGAATTTGGCTACCGTATCAAGCTCATCGGGCAGGTGCGCGAGGTTCGCAATGCCGAGGGCAGCGAGGGCGAGGACAATATCCGGCTTGAGGCTGGCGTGTTTCCTGCCCTTGTGTACCACAAGTTTCTGCTGGCCCGCGTGGGCGGCGTGTACAATGCCGTGCGCGTGGACGCCAACGCATCGGGTCCGCTGTTTTTCCACGGGCGCGGCGCGGGCGACCTGCCCACCGCCGGAGCCGTGCTTGGCGATTTGCTGGCCGTTGCCCGCGACGAGCGGCCCAACAACACCGGCTTTGTCACCAAGGAACTGCCCAAGGCCTCCATTGTGCCGCCGGAAGAATGGCGCTCGTGCTACTATGTGCGTGTCATGGTGCAGGACACCCCCGGTGTACTGCGCGACCTTTCCGGCTGCATGGCCGCCGAGGGCATCAGCATGGCCCAGGTTATCCAGAAAAGTGACGAAGGCAACGGCGTGCCGCTGGTCTTCATGACCCACGAAACCACGGCCCGTGCCATGAGCGACGCGCTGCAGCGCACCATGGACGCAGGCCTGCTCAAGGAACCCGCGGTGTACTTCCGCGTGTTGGGAGGAGCATGATACTTTTCGACGAACCATATGTCTCGCCGGAGCTGCTCGATTACGCGGCAGCACGGCGGGAACCGGTGCTCGACAATGCCGTGGGGGGGGGGGGGTTCCCCCCCCGCCCCCC
>NZ_WASP01000005.1:340490-370984 GCF_009712225.1 Desulfovibrio sp.
GGACTTGTCCCGCGCCCGCGCGCTTTCAGGGGCTGAGCCCCTTAACCTTGTGCCCGAAGCCGAATTTGCGGCCATGTGCAAGGCAGGCTCGACTGGCGCCGAGCCGCCGCGCATCTACACCTGTTCAGAAAATTCGCTGGCCTGGGTATGCGGGCATGTGGACAATCCCCAGCTTGTGGGCAGCATTGAAAAGCTCAAGAACAAGGCCCTGACCCGCGAGCTGCTGCGTCCCCTCTACGGTGACTATTTTTACCGCAGGCTCAGCCTTTCAGACCTGCGCGTCATGCCCTTTGAAGAGCTGCGCCTGCCCTGCGTGGTCAAGCCTTCCGTGGGCTTTTTCAGCCTTGGGGTGCGCATTGTGCGTGACCGGGCCGACTGGCAGGCGGCACTGGCCGCCATTGAGCACGAGGCCGCCAGCTGGCGCGAACAGTACCCCGACAGTGTGGTGGACAGCGAAGACTGGCTTATCGAAGAATACATCGACGGCGAGGAATACGCCGTGGACGTGTACTTTGACGCCCAGGGGCGGGCGGTCATCTGCAATATCCTGCGGCACGAATTTGCCTCTGCCTCGGACGTGAGCGACCGCCTGTACTACACTGGTGCCTCTGTGGTGCGTGCGCACCTTGCGGAATTTGAAGACTGGTTCAACCAGGTCAACGCCCTGCTTGGGCTGCGCAACTTTCCCACCCATGTGGAACTGCGCCGCGACGCTCAGGGCCGCATACGCCCCATAGAATTCAATGCCCTGCGCTTCGCGGGCTGGTGCTGCACCGACGTAACCCTGTTTGCCTGGGGTTTCCATTCTTACGGCTGTTTTCTGGACGGGCGGCGGCCCGACTGGGACAAGGTGCTGGAAGGCCGCGAGGGCAAGCTGTACACTCTTATTGTGCTTAACAAGCCTGACAACTGCCCGCCAGTACAGCATTTTGACTACGAGGCGCTGTGCAAGGGCTTTGGCCGCGTGCTGCACGTGCGCAAAAGCGATTTTACGCGCTACGGCCTGTTCGGTTTTCTGTTTACCGAAACGCCAGAAAACGCAAGGCAGGAGCTGGACCGCATCGCAGGCTCGACCCTGCTGGAATTCACAAGCTGAGGCAGCCGTGGAACATCTTGAAATAAGCACCCGCAGCCGCTGCGAGATGGTGGACATAACGGCGGAACTGCGCTCGCTTGTACGCCGCAAGGCCGCCGGTGGCCGCTGGCAGAGCGGAGCCCTGGCCCTGTTTTGCCCGCACACCACATGCGGCCTTACGGTCAACGAAGGTGCAGACCCCGATGTAAAGCGCGACATGCTGGCCTTTTTCAGCCGTCTTGCTCCAGAGCACGGCGATTACCGCCATGCCGAGGGCAACAGCGATGCCCACATCAAAACAACCCTGCACGGGCCTTCGCTGTTGCTGCTGGTAGAAAAGGGCGAGCTGTGCCTTGGCACGTGGCAATCTGTTTATCTGTGCGAGGGCGATGGCCCCCGCCGACGCACCCTGTGGCTGCAATGGTTGAAGTCCGAAGACTGATCTGGGCGTTCAGCTGCCTGCGGCCCGCATTTTTACGGCCCATAAGGAGCACTGTTCATGCCCCATGACATAAATCTGATTCTCACGCTTGCCGGGGGGCTTTCTGCCGCCCTGGTTCTTGGATTCATTACCCAGAAACTGCGTCTTTCGCCCCTTGTGGGCTACCTGCTGGCAGGCATCATTGTGGGGCCGCATTCGCCCGGCTTTGTGGCCGATGCCTCCACAGCGGCCCAGTGTGCCGAAATTGGCGTTATCCTGCTGATGTTTGGCGTGGGCCTGCATTTTCATCTCAAAGACCTGCTGGCCGTGGGGGCCATTGCCACAGGCGGTGCCGTGGCGCAGATTTCGCTGGCAACACTCGCCAGCATGGGCCTGCTGCACCTGTTTGGTTTCAGCTTTTTTTCGGGCGCGGTGTATGGCATGGCCATTGCCGTGGCCAGTACCGTGGTGCTTACCCGCGTGCTGGCCGACAACCACGACCTGCACAATCCCACAGGGCACGTGGCCCTTGGCTGGCTGGTGGTAGAGGATATCTTTACCATCCTGCTGCTGGTGCTGCTGCCCTCGGTTCTGTCACCGGGCGGCGAATTCTGGAGCGCGCTGGGCATGACCCTGCTCAAGCTGGCCGCCCTCTCTGCCTTTACCCTGGTGGCCGGGCAAAAGCTGATTCCGCTCTTTTTGGGTTATGTGGCACGCACGGGAACCCGCGACCTGTTCACCCTTGCCGTGCTGGCGCTGGCCCTTGGCATTGCCGTGGCGGCTGCGGAATTTTTTGGCGCTTCCATGGCTCTGG
Source organism: Desulfovibrio sp. (assembly GCF_009712225.1). NCBI lineage: Bacteria > Pseudomonadati > Thermodesulfobacteriota > Desulfovibrionia > Desulfovibrionales > Desulfovibrionaceae > Desulfovibrio > Desulfovibrio sp. The sequence goes on from NZ_WASP01000005.1 coordinate 342,801, forward strand.
GCGCGTTTTTAGCTGGCATGGTGGTGGGGCAGTCCGAGTTCAGCGCCCGTGCCGCAGCAGAGGCCCTACCCCTGCGCGATGCCTTTGCCGTGCTGTTTTTTGTGTCGGTAGGCATGCTCTTTGACCCGGCCTCGCTGGCGCAGGACTGGCCCCTTATGCTGGCGACCCTCTTTGTCATCATGGTAGTGAAGCCTCTGGGCGCGCTGCTGATGACAAGCCTGTTCCGCAGGCCCGTTAAGCTGGGCCTGCCCGTGGCGGTCTCGCTGGCGCAGGTTGGCGAATTTTCGTTCATCCTCGCCGGGCTGGGTATCAGCCTTGGTGTTTTTGACCAGCGGGTGAACAATGCCCTTATTCCTGCGGCCATCATTTCCATCACGCTCAACCCCATGCTCTACCGCAAGGCCAAGGAGCTGGCCCAGCGGTGGGAAAAGCGCAAGCACGGCGACCATGCAGAGCACGATGCCTGCCTTGTTGTGCCGGGCGAGGGCAGCCGCGCACGCGTTGTGGTGGTGGGTTACGGTCCCGTGGGCCGCAGCTGTTGCAGCATTTTACAGCACAGCAGCATACAGCCCGTTGTGGTGGAAATGAACATCGACACTGTGCGCCAACTGCGCGGCGAGGGGCTGCCCGTGGTGCACGGTGATGCCATGCAGGCCGAGGTGCTGCGCGAGGCGGGCCTTGAAAAGGCCGAGGCCCTGCTGCTGACATCGGCGAGCATTCCCGCTGGCGAGGTGACCCACATTGCACGTGCCGTGAACCCTCACGCGCGTATTCTGGCACATACCGCTTTTGTGAGCGGGGCCAAGGCGTTGCGCGATGCGGGCGTGGATGCCGTTTTCAGCGGCGAGCGCGAGGTGGCGCTGGCCATGGCTGAATATCTGCTGCGTTCTGCGGGTGCGCCGGAGGCGTATGTGCAATCGGAGCTGGAACGCGTGCGCGAAAAGCTTGACTAGTCTTTGTTTAAAAAGCGTCTTTTGTCCTCTGGACTGCGTCAAAGGCCCGTTTCAGTCCAGGGCTGTACCAGCATGTACTATCCCTGTCCTGAAACGGGGCTTTTTCTTGCCAGAGGACAAAATCCATCTTTTTAAGCGAAGATAACCACAATTAGATTAGTACGTTGTAGCATCGAATATCGCCATGATTATTCACATAGACATGGATGCCTTTTTTGCATCGGTAGAGCAGATGGACGACCCGTCGCTGCGCGGCAAGCCCGTTATTGTGGGCGGCGAGCAGCGGGGTGTGGTTTCCACCTGTTCGTATGAGGCACGGGTTTTTGGCGTGCATTCGGCCATGCCCATGGCCACGGCCCGCAGGCTCTGCCCGCAGGCCATTGTGGTGCGGGGGCGGTACGCACGTTATTCCGAGCTTTCGCGGGCCATCATGGCCGCTCTTGGTGAATTTTCGCCTCTTGTGGAGCAGGCCAGCGTGGACGAGGCCTATGTGGATGGAACGGGGCTTGAGCGGCTTTTTGGCTCACTTGAAGAGCTTGTTTTGCGCATGAAGGAGCGCGTGCGCGAGGTCACCGGGGGGCTTACCTGCTCTGCCGGGGTTGCGCCGGTAAAGTTTCTGGCCAAAATCTGTTCGGACATCAACAAGCCAGACGGCATGTTCATTTTGCGGCAGGAAGAAGTGGACGTCTTTCTGGCCACCTTGCCAGTGGGCAAGATTCCCGGTGTGGGCAAGCGCATGGTGCAGAGCCTGCAGGGTCTGGGTGTGCGCACCGTGGGGCAGCTACGCCGCTACAGCCAGGATTTCATGGTGCGCAAGTACGGCAAGTGGGGCGGGGTGCTCTATGAGCGTGTGCACGGACGCGACCCGCGCGGTATCGAAATAGAACGGGCCGCCAAGAGCGAAAGTGCAGAATGTACCTTTGGCGAGGATACCCGCGACCGCGAGTTTTTGCAGCGCATGCTGCTGGCCCATGCCGAACGCGTGGGGGCCTCGCTGCGACGGCACGGCTACCGTGGCCGCACGGTAACGCTCAAGGTAAAGTACACCGATTTCAGCCAGATAACCCGTTCGCGCAGCCTGCCAGAGGGTATCAACGCTACAGAAACCATCTTTGATGTGGGCTGCGACCTGTTGCGCGAGCTGCCATTGCCCCAGCCGGTGCGGCTGATCGGTCTTGGAGTATCTGGTTTTGACGCGCCCGTGGCCCAGTTGCTGCTGCCGGGTGCGGTAAAGCCGGTAACGCAGGGGCTCGACCCGCAGGTAGAGGCGCGGCGGCAAAAGCTGGATGCCGCACTGGACGATCTGCGCAGCCGCTTTGGCAACAAGGCCGTGCAGCGCGGGCGGCTGTTTACCCCTGCGGAAAAAAAGAGTGCCGCGTCAACCACAGATGACGATGGCACTGAAAATTCCGGAGAAAAAACGGAATAGTCTGTATTATAGGCTAGCTCTGCCGCGCAAACAGGGCCATGTATTCCTGATTGCCCTTGGGCCCCTTGATGGCTGCGGGCAGAACTCCCTGGCATTCAAGGCCCAGGTTGCCCTGGGTGAAGAGCATGATCTTGTCCACGGCGCGCTGGCGGGCCGCTTCATCGCGCACCACGCCCTTTACGGTTTCGCCGGGCCCAAGCTCGAACTGCGGCTTGATAAGCGTGGCCAGCATGCCGCCGGGTTTGAGCCACGGCATGCACGAGGGCAGCACCAGGGTCAGCGAGATAAAGGAAACATCCGCCACCACAAGGTCGACCATTTCGGGAATAAGGCTCTGGTCTGCATGGCGCAGGTTTACGCCTTCAAGGTTCACTACCCGCTCGTCGGCGCGCAGGCGTTCGTGCAGCTGATTTTTGCCCACATCCACGGCGTAGACGCGGCTTGCGCCCCTTTGCAGCAGGCAGTCGGTAAACCCGCCAGTAGAGGCCCCGGCATCAAGGCACACAAAGCCGGTGACATCGAGCCTGAAATGCTCAAGAATGGTCAGCAACTTGTATGCGCCGCGGCTCACGTAGCGTTCCGGTTCCAGCAGGGCAAAGACCGTATCGGCGGCAAAAGGGTGCCCCGGCTTGGGAACAACCTGCGGCGGAGCACCGGGCACCGTCTGCTCAAGTATGATCTTGCCCGCCATGATGAGGCGGCGGGCCTGCTCGCGGCTTTCGGCGAGCCCCTGCTCAAAGACCAGCTGGTCGGCGCGTTGTCTGGGTGATTTAGGCATGGGGGTCTTATAGCTGCTTGCCGCGTTGACCACAAGCAGGGCGCGTTCTGTGCTGTTAGGAAGTATATAATGCTGAAAAATCAGATAAAATTTTTTACAGCAGGGTCGGTAGGCCAAAACCCCGAGGTAACGGGCGGTACATTGACCGTGCCATTTATATCTAACCCCGCCCCGCGTACTTGCCAAAGCCGTAAAAGAGGGCTATATAGCTTGCCCTTGTGCGGCAATACGCCGCGCCAAGGGTAAAACGCGCGGGCGTCCGCAATGCTCTAAAAGCCGGATTATGCCGCGTTCACGAGGTAGCTGCCATGAAAAATGATATCCATCCCAAAGTGTTCAACGCCACCATCACCTGCGCTTGCGGCAATGAAGAGCACGTGCTCTCCACCAAGGCCGAACAGGTCAACGTGGAAGTTTGCTCCGCTTGCCATCCTTTCTTCACCGGCAAGCAGCGTTTTCTTGACACCGCTGGTCGTATTGACCGCTTCCGCAAGAAGTACGCCAAGTTTGACCAGAAGTAAGCAAGGGTCGGGCCTTTACCGGGATTCCAGCTCTGGCATGACGCCCGAAAGTTCGCGGCGGGCAGGCTTGCAGCAAATCGCGCCGCGCGCCAAGCGCGCGAGCGGTGTGTTGCGGCTTGCCCTCGCTCTTTTGAATGCGGAATGCGCCCCGGTGGGCGGGCAGGCCGTCATGGAAGGCGTGATGATGCGCCACGGTGATGTCTACGGACTGGCGGTTCGCCAGGCCGACGGCGTCATTCGTGCCATGCGCTGCCCGTGGTTTTCGCTTACCCGTAGCTCCTGGCTCAAAAAGCCCTTTGTGCGCGGGTTTCCCGTGCTGCTGGAAACCCTGGTCAACGGCATCAAGGCGCTTAACCGCTCGGTTGAGGCGGTGGCCCAGAGCGAGCAGGAGGAAATCTCTGGCTGGCATCTGGTGCTCACGCTCATCATGGCCTTGCTGATGGCAGTGGGGCTTTTTGTCGTTGTGCCGCATCTGCTCTCGCTGGGCATGATGTGGCTGCGCGTGGGCGGCGACGTTGAAGGGCTTTCGTTCCATCTGTGGGACGGCTTTTTCAAGTGCTGCATCTTCATGGGGTATATCAAGGCCATTTCGTATGTGCCTGATATTCGCCGTGTTTTTCAGTACCATGGGGCAGAACACAAAACCATCCATGCCTATGAGGCCGGTGGTGATGTGGACGCTGCCGCCGCCATGGGCAAAAGCCGTTTGCACCCGCGCTGCGGAACCACGTTTCTGCTGTTTGTCATCAGTATTTCCATACTGCTGCACGCGGTGCTGGTTCCCCTGATGCTGAGCCTCTACACGCCGCAGGGCGAAGTGGCCAAGCACGCCCTTACCATTGCCGTAAAGCTGCTGCTGATGGTTCCCATCAGCGCACTGGCCTACGAGCTTATCCGCTACGCGGCCAAGCTGCCCGAGGGCTTTCTGGCAACAATTTTGCGCGCCCCCGGTCTTGCCTTGCAGCGGCTGACCACCTACGAACCTGACGAAAGCCAGGTGGAGGTGGCCGTGGTGGCCCTGCGCGAAGCCCTTGGTCCGCAAGACGGCGCAAGGGTGCGCACGGTAGACTACACCACAGAATAGCCTTTTTTGCCGTGCTGGCTGCCGCAACTGCGGCGGGTGTGCGGCAAGGCGGAGCGTTGCGGCCTTGCGGCTGGAGAGCGCCCGTCATATCAGTTTTTTCCGCCCACAGCGTGTTGGAGACACCATATGTTCGCCAAATTGGAAGGTCTGGAAAAGAAGTTCATCGAGCTGGAGCACTCTCTGGCCGAGCCCGACGTGTTCAACGATCAGGAACACTACCGCAAGCTTACCAAGGCCCATGCCGACCTGCGCGAAATTGTGGAAATGTACCGCCGCCACAGGGCTCTTTTGCAGGAGCAGGCCGAAAACAAGCAGCTGCTGCGCGACGAAGACCCGGAAATGCGCGAGCTGGCGCAGGAAGATCTGCGCCGCATCGAATCCGAGCTGCCCGAAGTGGAGCAGGAGCTCAAGCTCATGCTCCTGCCCAAGGACCCGCTGGACGAAAAGAACACTATTCTTGAAATTCGCGCCGGTACGGGCGGCGAAGAAGCGGCCCTGTTTGCCGCCGACCTGTTCCGCATGTATTCGCGCTTTGCCGAAGTAAAGGGCTGGAAGGTCGAACTCATGAGCGAATCGCCCTCTGAATCGGGCGGCCTCAAGGAAGTTATCTGCCTTATCAGCGGCACCAAGGTGTATAGCCAGCTCAAGTTTGAGGCAGGCACCCACCGCGTGCAGCGCGTGCCCGCCACCGAGGCACAGGGCCGCATCCATACCTCTGCCGCCACCGTGGCCGTCATGCCCGAAGCGGAAGAAGTGGACGTGGAAATCCGGCCCGAAGACCTGCGCATCGATATTTACCGCGCTTCCGGCGCTGGCGGCCAGCACGTTAACAAGACGGAATCGGCGGTGCGCATCACCCACCTGCCCACCAATACCGTTGTTACCTGTCAGGACGAACGCTCGCAGCACAAGAACAAGGCCCGCGCCATGAAGGTTCTGGCCTCGCGTATTCTGGCCGCTGAGCGCGAACGCTATAATTCCGAAATTTCCGCTGACCGCAAGTCGCAGGTAGGTTCGGGCGACCGTTCCGAACGTATACGTACCTACAACTTCCCGCAGGGTCGTTGCACCGACCACCGTATCAACCTGACCCTGTATTCTCTTGAGCGCATCATGGAAGGCGAAATCCAGCCGCTGGTGGAAGCCCTGAGCACGGCGGCGCAGGCCGAGGCGCTCAAGGCCCAGGCCTCAGACTAGGTTGCCGGGCAAACAGCCCCACAGACAGAAATATAAAAAGCCCGCATAGTTCTATGCGGGCTTTTTGCGTCAGCAGGGCAAGATGGCCGTGCCGGGGCAGAGGCTAGACGGCTTTATCCATGGGGCGCAACATACCCTCGCGGATGATAAAGGCAATGACGGCTTCAATGCCAGCACCAGAAAGCATCTCGGTGAGCACATAGGGGCGTTCGCCGCGCATGCGCCGCGTGTCCCGCTCCATGACATCAAGCGAGGCGTGCACCATGGGCGCAAGGTCAACCTTGTTGATGATGAGCAGGTCAGACTTGGTAATGCCGGGGCCGCCCTTGCGGGGGATCTTGTCACCGCCGCTCACGTCAATAACATAGATGGTAAGGTCGGCCAGCTCCGGGCTGAAGGTGGCGGAAAGGTTGTCGCCGCCGCTCTCCACCAGCACCAGTTCGAGCCCCTCGTGACGGGCCTGAAGTTCTTCGATGGCCTGAATGTTCATGGAAGCGTCTTCGCGTATGGCGGTATGCGGGCAGCCACCTGTTTCCACACCGATGATACGGTCAGATTCAAGGGCATTGTGCCGCAGCAGAAATTCTGCATCTTCGCGGGTATAGATGTCGTTGGTGACAACGGCCATGTTGTAATGCTTGCGAAGACGCATGCACAGGTGGCGCAGAAGGGCCGTTTTGCCTGAGCCCACCGGGCCGCCAACGCCCACTCGCAAACAGGGTCTGTTGTTCATTTCGTTAGCTCCTGAAAAGTCGGGAATACTGTCGTTCGTGGCCAGCGCTGCACAGGGCAAGCCCCGGCAGGCTCGAGCCAATGTCTTCATCGGGCAGGGCCGTGGCCTGAGCTACTATTTGCGGCACTGCGGGCATAAACTCCAACAGCAGTTTTTGCGCCGCAGTCTGGCCAAGCGGTACGGTTTTGCAGGCCACCGCCACCTGATTTTGCAACCAGCTCCACACATAGGCGCAAGCTGTGTTGGCCGCCGCGCGCTGCTGGGCGGCAGGGTCGCAAAAAGGCTGCGTGCTGCGCGCATGCTGGTCAAGAATGACTGCGGCAAGCGCAAAGCATGCCGTGTAGCCAATGTTGTCGGGCAGGGGCCAGCCCGGCAGCAGGTTCTGGTCGTGCAAAATGCGGCGCAAGGCCCGACCCATCTGTGTTTCTTCCTGCCACAGCTCGCGGCTTTCGCGCCCGGCAAGCATCAGGGCATTCCAGCGGGAGAGGGCGGCGGCATCGGCATTGTGGGCGGCGGCGTGCATGCGCAGCAACAGGGGCAGGTCGTTGCGGGCAAGCCCCAGCCGCAGCACGCCCCACAGCCAGCGGCGCACGCCCTCGGCAGTGCCAGCGTGGCCGCGCTCCACCGCTGCTGCCAGCCCCTGCGACCATGCAAAACCGCCCACAGGCAGGGATTGCCCAGCCAGATAGAGCAGGGCGGTAAGGCCTAAATCCGGCCCGAGCCATGCGGCGCGCCCGCAGGCACGGCCTTCAGGCTGCCAGTGCTGCCCTTGAGGGCAGTCTGCCAGAGTCTCTGCCAGAATTTCTGGTAGAGCGTGGGGTCTGTCCGCTGTCAGTTCAGCCATGGCTGTGGCCATGCCCGCCGTATGCGCCGCCTTCGGGTACAAAGGGCTGGCTTTCGTAGCGCAGGCGCAGACCAAGGTTTTCCGCCAGCTCCTCAAGTACGTGATCGGGCATGAAGCGCAGCCACTTGTGCCCCAGCTGCAGGGCCGCATGGCGGTTACCAATGTGGTAGCAGGCACGTGCCAGCGTTTCCCAGTTGGGGGCAATGCCCGTCACCACGGGTTCGGCCGCGTTGCGCACCACGGCGAGTACTTCCCCGGCCCGCAGAATATCTCCGTCGCGCAGCACCTGCCCGCGTGTGAGAAACAGGCCTGCTTCCTCACCATTGTCCAGCCGCAGGCGCTGGCGGCATTTGCCGCGCTGCTCCCACGTAAGAGTGAGGGTGCCCGTGGGCTCCAGATTGGTGCGCTGCCCCATGTTTTCGGTAAATTCCAGCATGGCCGCTCCTTGGATTGTTGCCTAAAAGAGAAAGTACCGCTGCGCCAGAGGCAGAACCTCCGCCGGTGCGCAGGTGAGAATTTCGCCGTCGGCGCGAACCTCGTAGGTTTGCGGGTTAACAGAAATGGCGGGAGTTGCGCTGTTGAGCAACAGGTCGCCCTTGCACAGGGTGCGCGTACCCCGGCAGGACGAAAGCCCGCGCAGCAGGCCAAGCTCGCGTAGCCGTCCTTCGCCGCCGTTTTCCATGAAAGCGCGCGAAACAAAGCTCAGGCTGGCGGCCGCCGCAGCCTGCCCCAACGCGCCAAACATGGGCCGGTAGTGCATGGGCTGGGGCGTGGGTATGGAGGCATTGGCATCGCCCATGGGCGCGGCGGCGATCTGCCCGCCCTTGATGACAAGCGAGGGCTTTACGCCAAAAAAAGCAGGCTTCCACAGCACAAGGTCGGCCAGCAGGCCGGGGGCCACAGCGCCGATGGCGTGCGAAAGCCCGTGGGTGACAGCCGGATTGCAGGTGTACTTGGCCAGGTACCGCCGCACGCGAAAGTTGTCGTTGCCACGGCCACGATCTTCGGGCAGGGGGCCTCGCTGCACCTTCATCTTGTGGGCGGTCTGCCACGCGCGGGTGATGACCTCGCCCACGCGGCCCATGGCCTGCGAGTCGGACGAAATCATGGATATGACGCCCATGTCCTGCAAAATATCCTCTGCGGCAATGGTTTCGCGCCGGATGCGCGAATCGGCAAAGGCCGCGTCTTCGGGCAGGGAAGGGTTAAGGTGATGGCAGACCATGAGCATGTCCAGGTGCTCGTCCACCGTGTTGACCGTGTAGGGCCGGGTGGGGTTGGTGGAAGAGGGCAGCACGTTGGGCAGGGAGCAGGCCCGCAGGATGTCGGGCGCATGGCCGCCGCCGGCACCTTCCGTATGGTAGGTGTGGATGGTGCGGCCACCGAAGGCCGCCAGCGTGTCTTCCACAAAGCCGCCCTCGTTGAGGGTGTCTGTGTGGATCGCCACCTGCACGTCGTATTCGTCGGCCACCGTAAGGCAGGTATCAATGGCAGCCGGGGTTGTGCCCCAGTCTTCGTGCAGTTTCAGGCCGCAGGCCCCGGCCTCAAGCTGTTCGCGCAGCGAATCGGGCAGGGCGGCGTTGCCCTTGCCCAAAAAGCCAAAGTTCATGGGCAGGGCATCTGTGGCGGCCAGCATGCGTTCCAGATGCCACGGGCCGGGCGTGCAGGTTGTGGCATTGGTACCGGTGGCCGGGCCGGTGCCGCCGCCCAGCATGGTGGTGATGCCGCTGGCAAGGGCTTCTTCCACCTGCTGCGGGCAGATAAAGTGGATGTGCGAATCCATGCCGCCAGCGGTGAGCAGGCAGCCCTCACCTGCAATGATTTCTGTGCCGGGGCCGATGATCACGTCCACGTCGGGTTGCACATCGGGGTTGCCAGCCTTGCCGATGGCGGCGATGCGGCCATCGCGGATGCCCAGATCGGCCTTGATGATGCCCAGTGCCGCATCCATGATGATGGCATTGGTGATGACCGTGTCCATGGCACCGTCGGCATTGCTGATCTGGCTCTGACCCATGCCGTCGCGAATGACCTTGCCGCCACCAAAGCACACCTCGTCGCCGTAGACGGTGTGGTCGCGCTCAATTTCGATCCACAGTTCCGTATCTGCAAGGCGGATGCGGTCGCCGGTGGTGGGGCCGTATAGTTCGGCATACTGGCTTCTGGGAATGTGGATCATGCTTTTTCCTCCCTGGGGGCACTGGCATCAAGCGGCCCCATGATCTGACCGCGAAATCCGAACACGCGCCGTGACCCGGCATAGGGCACAAGGCGTACCTCGCGCTTCTGGCCCGGCTCAAAGCGCACAGCGGTTCCGGCGGGTATGTCGAGGCGCATGCCGCGTGCGGATTCCCGGGCAAAGGTGAGGGCGGGGTTGACCTCGTAAAAATGGTAGTGCGAGCCCACCTGAATGGGCCTGTCGCCAGTGTTGGAAACTTCCAGCACAACCTCGAGTCCTTCAGAAAGCGCGTTGAGGGTTATCTCGCCCTCTGCAATATGGAATTCACCGGGAATCATGCATCCCCCTTGTGTCTGCGTGGTTTGCCGTGAGTGTTGCCTATGGGCCGTAGTTGCCCTGGTTACAGAATGGGGTCGTGTACGGTCACAAGTTTTGTGCCGTCGGGAAATGTGGCCTCCACCTGAACCTCGTGGATCATCTCGGGCACGCCGTCCATAACGTCTTCGCGTGTGAGCAGGTTGCGGCATGCACCCATGAGCTCGGCCACGCTTTGGCCGTCGCGCGCGCCTTCAAGCACGGCAAGGCTTATGTAGGCCACGGCCTCGGGATAATTGAGCTTGAGGCCCCGCGCCTTGCGCCGTTCGGCCAGCAGGCCGGCGGTAAAGAGCAGCAGCTTGTCTTTCTCTCTGGGCAAAAGTTCCATGATGCCTCCAGTGTATGCGGTATGTCGCACAGGTTCCTTGAATCAAAAAGCTCCGTACCATATGCGGGGCATGTGCGGTGGGCAGCCGGTAAGCGCAGGTCGCAGAAGGTTCCAGGCTGTAATCAGCAGGTTGCGAGCTTCTTCCATGTCTGGGCCGAGGTAGCGCACAATGAGCACTCCGCCGCGCACGGTTGCCCCGGCCCGTTCCCCCGTAAGGGCAGAAAGGGGAACGGGCCTGACATGGACGGAAGTGTCTGTGCCCGCAGGGTCTGCCCCGGCGGGTGTATCGTCAAAATTTTCAGCAGGGGCAAGCATGTCTTGCAGGGTTGTGCAGCAGCCTTCCAGCGCCGCAAGATCACGCTCGGCCTGTTCTGTGTGGCCGTTGGCAGGCTCGCCACAGGCATGCCCGCGCCCAACGGCAAACAGTGTGGCAGCCACAGCCTGACCGCCCAGCCCGCATGCGCCCATCTGTAAGGCATCGCCGCCCTCAAGGCGCAGCAGTTCGTGCAGCAGGGGCACGCCCCCACGGCTCACGCACAGACTTTGGCGCACGCTGCCAGTGGTGAATGTTTCTCCTGCAGCAGGGCGGCCAAGGCAGATCATCTCCCAGCCGATGCAGGCACTGGCGGTGTCGAGCTCAACCGAGGTGCGCATTTCGGCCCGTGCGCCGTCGTAGACGATGGTTTCGCGCGGCAGCCATTCCAGCAGGCCGCCCGCAACGCGCAGGTCGTTGGTCTGGCGCTGGGCCACATTGTGCGAATCAGCCGCGTAAAACTTGGAGGCCGAGGGCGCAGTGAGCAGGGTGTGTGCACCTTGTTCCAGCCGTATGTCGAGGCTCAGGTCGTCTCCGCTCACAAGGCCGCCCGGCGGGTGCAGCAGGCAGCAGTGGCAGGGCTGTGATGCCTGCGCCCGCCCAGGTGCCGCTGTGGGGGCAGATTCCGGGTAGAAGGGCCGCTGCACCCGCAAGGGGCCGCTGAACTGCATTTTCGCAAGGGTGGTGCGCCCCTGCCGCACGGCGAAATCCAGCTCCATGCGCGCGCTCCAGCGGCGTTCCGCGGTAAAGCAGTGGCCGTGGGGGGGCTGTGTGGCGGTTTGGGCAAGGGTGCTGTGCGACATGCTGTTTCCTTGTATGCGGGCGTGGAATCAGACGCTCAAAAAGGCTTTGACCGTGGCATCGTCGAGGCCGTGCATGTCGCCTTGCGAAACAATGTGCCCCCGGTCCATTATCATATAGGTATCGGCCATGCGACGGGCAAAGGGAACTTTTTGCTCCACCAGCAGCACGGTGAGGCCCATTTCTTCGTTGAGCCTGCGAATGGTAGTGGCAATGTCGCGCACGATGTTGGGCTGAATGCCCTCTGTTGGCTCGTCCAGAATGAGCAGGCGCGGCTCAAGGGTGAGGGCACGGGCGATGGCCAGCTGCTGCTGTTGCCCGCCGGAAAGATCACCACCCCTTCGCTGCATCATTTCGCCCAGCACCGGGAAAAAGTCAAAGATGAATGCGGGTATCGCCCCGGCCTTGTCCTTGCGCATGGGCAGTGAAAGCTCCATGTTTTCGCGTACGGTCAACAGGGGAAAGATTTGGCGGCCCTGCGGCACATAGCCCACGCCCAGGGCCGCACGTTGCTCCACAGGCAGCGGAAGCAAGTCCGTTCCATCCAGGAAAATATGGCCTGAGCGGGCAGGCAGCACGCCCATTATACATTGCAGCAGTGTTGTTTTGCCTACACCGTTGCGGCCCATGAGGCAGGCGCACGAGCCAGCCTTTACCTCAAGGGTTACGTCGCGCAGGATGTGGCTTTCGCCGTAATACTGGTCAAGACCTGTAATTTGCAGCATGGGGCTCCTCCTGGAGCTGTCGGCTCTGAAATGCGTGCTCGCCGCAGGGCGGCGCGGGCGGAACAGATGGCGCGCCGTTATGCGGTGCGCAGCGGTTCACCCAGATATGCCTCTACCACGGCGTGGTGGTTCTGCATTTCGTCCATGGTTCCCTCGGCCAGCACGCTGCCCTGATGCAGCACGGTGACCTTGTGGGCAATGGCCCGCACGAATTCCATGTCGTGCTCCACCACCATGATGCTCTGCTCGCCCTCAAGGTCGTGCAGCAGATCAATGGTGCGGTCCATTTCTTCGGGGGTCATGCCCGCCACGGGTTCATCCAGCAGCAAAAGCTGGGGCTTCTGCATGAGCAGCATGCCGATTTCGAGCCACTGCTTCTGCCCGTGCGAGAGTTTGCCAGCCTGCATGCGGGCCAGGTCCGTAAGGCGGATGCGGTGCAGCACTTCTTCGATAAAGGTCTTGTCGTCAGCTGAAAGCCGCGCGCAGAATGTGGGCCACACGCGCTTGTCGCCAGCCAGCGCCAGCTCAAGGTTTTGCAGTACGCTCAGGGCCTCGAATACGGAGGGCTTCTGAAATTTGCGGCCTACGCCCGCCTGAGCAATGGCGACTTCATCCATCTGCAACAGGTTGCAGGTGCGGCCAAACCATGCCGAACCCATGTCTGGCCGTGTTTTGCCGGTAATGACGTCCATCATGGTGGTTTTGCCAGCGCCGTTGGGGCCGATGACGCAGCGCAGCTCGCCCCTGTCCACGTAAAAGGTCAGGTCGTTGAGCGCCCTGAAGCCGTCAAAGCTCACGCTGATTTTTTCGAGATACAGGGCAATGTCGGGCTTTACCATCATGCTGCGCGGGGGCCGGGCGCGCAGCTTCATGGGGCGCTTGTCAAAGGGGGCGTGCGATTCCTCGTAGGCACGCGCGGCCTCAGCCACTTCCTCAAGGCTGCGGCCATGCAGAATATCCTGCTGCGTCTTCATGCTGCGCCTCCTTCACGGGCAGTACCTGCGGGTGCGTCCTTGGCCGCGCCGCGCGCCGCGCGGTTGCGCCACTGGTCTGGCAGACCGGCCAGCCCCTGCGGCAAAAAGATGGTCACCAGCACAAACATGCCGCCCAAGGCAAACAGCCACGCTTCGGGCAGCACAGCCGTAAACCAGGTCTTGAAGGCATTGACCGCAAACGCGCCAAGTACCGCGCCATACAACCGTCCGCGCCCGCCAAGGGCCACGCAGACCACAATTTCAATGGAGTTGAGGGGTGAGAATTCGCCGGGGTTGATGATGCCCACCTGCGGCACGTACAATGCTCCGCCAATGCCCGCCAGAATGGCAGAAAGGGTAAACACCGCCACCTGATAGCGTTCCACCCGGTAGCCGATAAAGCGTACGCGGCTTTCGGCATCGCGCACGGCCACACACACGCGGCCAAGGCGCGAAGCGGTAACGGCTCTGCACAGGCAGTAGCCAGCCATGAGCGCAAGAGCCGAGCAGGCAAAAAGAGCTGTACGCATGCCGTCTGTCTGCAGTTCAAAGCCCAGCAGCGTCTTGAAGTCCGTGAGGCCGTTGTTGCCGCCAAAGCCCATTTCGTTGCGGAAAAAGGCCAGCATGAGAGCATAGGTCATGGCCTGGCTCATGATGGAAAAATATACGCCAGAAACCCGCGATCCGAAGGCCAGCCTGCCAAAAACATAGGCCAGCAGGCCGGGCAGCAGCACTACCAGCAGCAGGGCCACGGCAAAGTATTCACTGCCCTGCCAGAACCACGGCAGTTCCTTCCAGTTAAGAAAAACCATGAAGTCCGGAAGGTTGGCATTTCCGTATACGCCGCGAGCGCCGATCTGCCGCATGAGGTACATGCCGAATCCGTAGCCGCCCAAAGCGAAGAACGCACCGTGCCCAAGGCTGAGCACACCCATGAAACCCCAGACAAGATCGACGGAAAGGGCCAGCAGGGCATAGGTAAGATACTTGCCCAGCAGGGTTACAAGGTAGCCCGGCACATGCATGGCATTGCCCGCAGGCAGCAGGCTGCCCACGACCACCAGGGTGCAGAGCACTGCCGTAACAGACAGAAAATTGCGTGTGGACGCGTTGAGCAGCCTTTCGCGTGCAAAGATGTCGCTGCTCATCTATGCCTCCACCGCACGGCCCTTTTGCGGAAACAGACCGCGCGGGCGCTTCTGGATGAACAGGATAAGGCAGACCAGAATGATTATTTTTGAAAGCATGGCCCCGCTGGCGGGTTCCAGAAACTTGTTGGCGATGCCAAGCGTCAGGCCGCCCGTAAGCGTGCCCCACAGGTTGCCCACGCCGCCAAACACCACCACCATGAACGAATCCACAATATAGGTCTGGCCGAGGTTGGGCCCCACGTTGGAAACCTGGCTCAGGGCCACGCCAGCCATGCCCGCCACGCCAGAGCCAAGGCCAAAGGTCATGGCGTCCACGCGCGAGGCGCGCACGCCCATACAGCGGGCAATGGCGCGGTTCTGCGATACTGCGCGCACCTCAAGGCCCAGCCGGGTGCGGTGCATGGCCATGTGGATGAGGGCAAACACGCCGAGACAAAACAGTATGATGTACACACGGTTGCAGGTAAGGCTGAAGTGTTGGGTGATCTGCCACACGCCGCTCATGAAATCGGGATTTTGCACGGCCCTGTTGAGGGGCGAGAACACGGTGCGCACGGCCTGTTGCAGCACAAGGCTGATGCCGAATGTTGCCAGCAGGGTCTCGAGCGGGCGCCCATAGAGAAAGCGGATAACGGTTTTTTCAAGCAGCACGCCCGTGCCGCCGCTGACCAGAAAGGCCGCGGGCACAGCCAGAACAAGCGCAAGACCAGGCTGGCCGGGCAGTATCTGCTGCATGCCCCAGGCCGTGTATGCCCCGAGCATGATCAGCTCGCCGTGGGCCATATTGATGACGCCCATGACGCCAAAGGTAATGGCAAGGCCGATGGCCGCAAGCACAAGAATGGAGCCAAGGCTCATGCCGAAAAAAAGCATTTCAAAAAACTGCCCCCACTGGGCGGAAACGCGCTGCGAATACAGGGCATCGTCTGCCGCTTTTGCCACTGCCGTATCAGAAGATCCGGCCAGCGCGCGCAGGGCATTGAGAGCTGAAGGGTTGCCGTTGCGGTTCAGGGCGCTGACTGCGGCAAGCTGGTCGCTGCGCACGGCGGCGGGGTCGCTGGCCACATAGAGAGCCAGGGCTGCGCCAAGGTTCGCGCGCACGGTGTCATCTTTTTCCGCCTCCAGCAGATTGTGCAGGGCATCAGCCTTGAGGGGCGGGGTGGGGCCTTCCATCAGCGCTGCCGAAGCCTGACGGCGCCGGGCTGTATCCGCAGAAGTAAGGGCCTGCGCGTTGAGGATATCGGTAATACGCTGGCGCTGGCGATTGCTCGTGCCCACCTTGCGTAAGGTATCTGCTGGCTGGGCTGCGCCAAGGCCGCCCGTTGCTGTCAGGGCATGCGCCTGACCGGCATCGTCGCTCACAAAGAGCGTACCGGCGGCGGCATCTGCCAGCAGGGTATTGCGCAGCAGGGCCTCAAGCAGTCTTTCGCGCAGTGGCGCGGCAATGGTGCTGTCATCCTTTTCCAGCGCGGCAATGGCCGCATCTCTGTCTGCCACCTTGGGGCTCACCAGAGATTTGAGCAGGTCAGCTGGCATAATGGATGGAGAGGCCTGAACCGGGGACGCGGAAGGAGTCGAAACCGCGCCCCCGGCGTTCTCGTCCGGTTCCGGGCCGGACGCCAGTACTGCGGGAGGCAGACTGAAAATTATGAGGCAGCAGAGCAAAAACGCCGTGCGCATGGGCATATCCTTTAGTCTGGCCTGCGGGGAGAGCGTGGCTCTCTGGCAGACATGCCGTGGGGGGGATGGCGGGGGCCACGGGCCCCCCCTGCACAGTCAGGCGTGGGTGCTTACTTGGAAGCGCCGCCGCATTTCTTGGTCTTGGTATTGTAGTTGCCGCAGTTGATGGGGTCGGTCCAGTCGCCGATCAGGTCCTTGGATTCGGGCAGGTAGTGCGACCATGCTTCGCCGGGAACCACGGCGGGGGTTTCCCAAACCACCTGGAACTGGCCGTCGGCCTGAATCTCGCCGATCAGCACGGGCTTGGTGATGTGGTGGTTGGGCAGAACCTTGGCCATGCCGCCGGTAAGGTTGGGGGTTTCAAGACCCACAATGGCCTTCAGAACCTTGTTCACATCGGTGCTCTGGGCTTTTTCCACAGCCTTTACCCACAGGTTAAAGCCGATGAAGTGGGCTTCCATGGGGTCGTTGGTGACGCGCTTGGGGTTCTTGGTGAATTCGTGCCACTTCTTGATGAAAGCCTTGTTGGCGGGGTTGTCCACGCTCATGAAGTAGTTCCAGGCGGCCAGATGGCCCACCAGGGGCTTGGTGTCTATGCCGGAAAGTTCTTCTTCGCCCACCGAGAAGGCCATGACGGGAATGTCGGCGGAGGTGATGCCCTGATTGGCGAGTTCCTTGTAGAAAGGCACGTTGGCGTCGCCGTTGAGGGTGGAAACCACGGCGGTCTTTTTGCCCGCGTTACCGAATTTTTTGATTTCAGCAACAATGGACTGCCAGTCGGCATGGCCGAAGGGGGTGTAATTGATAAGGATGTCTTCCTTTTTCACGCCCTTGGAGATCAGGTAGGCTTCGATGATCTTGTTGGCGGTGCGGGGAAAGACGTAGTCGGTACCGGCCAGCACCCAGCGCTTCACGCCGAGGTCCTTCATCAGGTAGTCCACAGCGGGAATTGCCTGCTGGTTCGGGGCCGCGCCGGTGTAGATGACGTTGCGTGAGGATTCTTCGCCTTCGTACTGCACAGGGTAGAACAGAAGACCGTTGAGTTCTTCAAACACGGGCAGCACAGACTTGCGCGAAACCGAGGTCCAGCAGCCGAACACGGCGGCGACCTTGTCTTTGCTCAGCAGCTCGCGGGCTTTTTCAGCAAACAGGGGCCAGTTGGAGGCGGGGTCCACCACTACGGGTTCCAGCTTTTTGCCAAGCAGACCGCCTTTTTTGTTCTGCTCGTCAATGAGCATGAGCATAACGTCTTTCAGCGTGGTTTCGCTGATGGCCATGGTGCCGGAAAGCGAATGCAGAATACCCACCTTGATGGTATCGTCCGCCGCCCTGGTATTCAGGGAACCGCACAGGGTGACGAGCATGAGCGCAAACGCCGCCAATGTTTTCTTGAACATGTAGAGCCTCCTGAGAACTGTCTGTCGTGCTGTACTTGTCGCGGCGCACCCCCATGGTTGCCGCGCTACTTGCTACAGCACACAGGTTAGCAAGAGGTGTTCCACTTTAATTTTATAGTTAATTTGCTGAAAATATTTATTTAATTTTTACAATGTGGGCATAGCATAAAACAATTTTGTAAAAGTCCCCGCTTTTCAAAACAATTTTGTAGTCGTTTTGAGCTGGTGTGTGCCGTTGCAGCCGTGCACCGTTGGGAACCATAAAAAAGGCCTGCCAGTGAGTGTACTGACAGGCCGTGTTGGCTGGTGGCTCTTTATTGCCCTGCGCTGGCTAGACCGGAGAGATGGAGGCAAAACGGCGGTGGTCGATGCCGTATTTTTTCATTTTATAATAAATGATACGGTAGGTTATGCCCAGGTCGCGCGCTGCCTGGTGGATATTGCCGCGAGCGTTCTTGAGGGCGTCCACAATAAATTCCTGCTCCACCCGGGCAATGGTTTCGTTAAAACCAAGACCAGCAACCGGGCCTGTGCTGCTGCTTTCAGCGCTTTGCAGGGTGCTCGGCAGGTGGTGGGCGCGCAGCACGGCGTCTTCGCAGATGAGCACGGCGCGTTCCATCACGTTTTTGAGTTCACGCACGTTGCCGGGCCAGTGGTATTGCAGCAAAAGGTCGATGGCAGGGGTGGAAATGCGCCGTACTGGCCGTTCGTATTCCTTGCTGAACATGCGCAAAAAGTGCTCTGTGAGCGGCAGGATGTCTTCTGGCCGTTCGCGCAACGGCGGAATGAACACGGGAAAGACATTGATGCGGTAATACAGGTCTTCGCGAAACAGTCCCTGTTCCACCAGCTCTTCCAGCGGGCGATGGGTGGCGCACACAAGGCGAACATCCACCTTGTAGCGGCGCTCGTCGCCAAGAGGCTGAATTTCGCCTTCCTGCAGGGCGCGCAGCACCTTTGCCTGCGCTGTGGTGGAAAGGTCGCCGATTTCATCAAGAAACAGCGTGCCCTTGTCGGCCTGCCGGAACAGGCCAGCACGGTTTTGTACCGCGCCGGTAAAGGCACCCTTGCGCCAGCCAAAAAGTTCACCTTCGATAAGTTCCGAGGGCAGGGCCGCACAGTTGAGCATGACCAGCGGCTGGGTGCGCCGGGGGCTGGCCGCGTGCAGCGCCTGGGCCATCAGTTCCTTGCCTACACCAGATTCGCCGCGCAAAAGCACGGTGGCCCGGCTGGCCCCCGCCTGTGTGAGTCGGCGCAGCACATGCCGCAGACTTTTGGATGTGGCGATGACAGACGAGGGCGTACCGCTTACCAGCGGTTCATCTGGCAGCATGCAGAAGTGCTGGCGGGCCATTTCTTCCTGCAGGCGTGCCACCTGGCGTCCCACCAGCGTGGCCACTGTTTCGAGAAAGCGGCAACGCAGGTCCAGTTCTGATTCTGCGGCGGTGGGGGTGTCGGCGCTCAATGTGCCGATAACTTCGGTCTGCTCGGCGTTTTCAACGCGCACCGGCACGCAGATAAAGGCAAGGCGCGCCATTTCTTCCTGACTGCGGCCAAACAGGCGGTTCTGAAAGTCGGGCCTTCCCTGCATGCAGGAAACAATGATGGGTCTGCCCTCGGCAAAAACCTGGCCGGTAATGCCAGAGCCGGGCTCGTAGGCTGCCTCTGGCGCGTCTGCCTGACCGTAGGAGAGCGAAAGCTTGAGCTCGCCGCTTTCCGGGTCCTGCACTACAATGTGCGGCCTGTCGAAGTGCATGTCTTCAGCCAGAGCTGCCAGCAGCTCTCGTAACGAATCGTGGAATGAATGCCCCGGCGACAGGGCTGCCAGAACCCGGTTAAGGGTATCAAGGCACTGCCCGGTTCCCATAAAGGGTGCTGCAATGTGGGCTTCCTGCATATTTCCTCTGCTCAACGCGTTGTTGGTACGGCGCTAGTTTTCCCGGGTTACAGGGCATTGCCCATGGTCGCACGAATGGTGCGCAGATGGGCATGGCCGAGGATGCCACTGGATGCCGGTGTGCCTGCCGTTAAAAAGACAAGTCACTGTGGCATCGCGGCAAGGGTACACGCGGTGCAGACTGAGGGGGGAGGAGTATAATCAGGCCTGAACCTCGGCAAAGGCTGGCTTTGCAGCTCTGCCGATTGCCCCGCAGGGCTCTGCTGCAACGGTCTGCCGCTAAGCTGGCGGCTGGGCAGTGACGTTGCAGGATGAAAGGGCCGTGTCGGCATCGCCGGCGCTGGCGGCGCAAATCCCACACAGCGGGTTCTGCATCTGAAAAAGGGCCGCGCCGGGGCGCGGCCCTTGATGCAATTATTGCTGCGGACCCTGGTCGATGTCAATGATGCGGCCTTGCAACCACACATAGGCATCAATGTCGTGCCCGACTTCCGGTTCGTAGTCGCCGAGCGTCATCTTTGAGGCGTATACGGGCAGGCGCATGGGCTGCCTGTCTTCAAAGGGAAAGCTGAGGTACACCAGCTTGACCGGCATTTTTTCGAGCTGGCAATCCCGTACTTCTTCAATGGTGCCTCGTACCTGGTATTCGCAAAAATTGCGACCAGGCATGATCATGTGGCGCTTGCTCACATCCACCTTGAGCGGGGGAACGTCCAGACGGGTTTTGCCGGGGTTGTCGGCAAGCCACACTGCAGCATAAGCCTCGTAACGCTGGCCCTGGGTGATGGTGATTTCGTCGAGCATGGCCTTGCGCAGGCCAAAAGCCAGGCCAGCCAGCAAAAACGTATGCGTCACGCCTGGGGTGAGGTCGTCCTTGTCGCGGCCGTACAGCGGGTCGTAAAACCACATGGGGCTTTTGCCCTCAAGCATGCTCACGGCCACGTTGGCTTCAACGCCGGTTTGCCAGGGGTGTACTTCTTCAACCATGAGGTCGTTGGGCAGGCCCTCAAGCAGGGGGGTGGCGGACACGGGCTCAAGTTTTTCGCCTTCATCGCCAGCCACCATCACTGCGGCCCTGACGGGCTGATCCTGCGGCCATGCCAGCAGAATATGATCCTTGCCGCCGCGCTTCCACTGCCAGGAGGGGCGGGTGCCGCCCTCGTGCATAACCGTGGCGGCAATCTGGCCCATGATGGCGGCCGGATTCTGCCCTGTCAGCACGGCCCAGGCATCCCCCAGGCTTTCAGTGTGGGCGCGGTTGGCGGCGGCCATCTGGGCGGCCAGCTCTTCAGCAGAAGGAGCCTGATCGGCCAGAGGGTTGCCGTTACTGTCCACGCGAACCCATTCTTCGGATTCGTGTTCAGGGGTCGGAACTTTGTTTTCAGCTTTCTTGGCCATGAAATATTCCTTTCATCGCGCGGTCAACGCGCGGGCGGGGATGGTTGCGGCCAGCGCGCAAAACAGATATTAGCGCCTGTCGCCACGGGCGCGGCGGTCACGCCCGCCACGGTCACCACGGCCGTTTCTGTCGCCACGGTCGCCCCTGTCGGAACGGGGAGGACGGGCGGTTTCTTCGGGGTTCCAAGGGTGGCCCTGTTCTTCAAGCAGCACGGCCTTGCGGCTGGCGCGGATGCGGTCGCCGTTGATCTCGATGACCTTGACCATCATGTCTTCGCCAAGGCGAGCCACGTCGCCGGGCTGTTCCACGCGGTTGATGTCGAGCTGCGAAACGTGCACAAGGGCTTCCACATTGGGCAGCACTTCCACGATGGCGCCGATTTCCATGATCTTGCGAACCTTGGCCAGATAGTTCTTGCCGAGGTCGGGGCGCTGGTCGTAGTACGAAACCATCTCGCGGGCCTTTTCAAGGGCGTCGGCTGTGGGGGCGAAAATGGAAACGCGACCGGAATCTTCGATATCAACCGAAGCGCCGGTAGCGGCCGTGATAGCCTTGATGTTCTTGCCGCCGGGGCCAATGATGAGGCGGATGATGTCGGGATTCACGAACACTTCGGCGTGCTGCGGAGCAAAGCGCGAGAGTTCCTTGCGGGGCTCGGCAATGGCCTTGGCCATTTCTTCCAGAATGTGGTGACGGCCTTCGTGAGCCTGCTGCATGGCGGCGCGCATGATCTCGGTGGTGAGGCCGGTGATCTTGATGTCCATCTGCACGCCGGTGACGCCTTCGGCAGTACCGGCAATCTTGAAGTCCATGTCGCCGAGGGCGTCTTCGTCACCGAGAATGTCGGTGAGCACGATGAACTTGTCGCCTTCCTTGATCAGGCCCATGGCCACACCGGCCACGGGGGCGCTGATGGGCACGCCGGCGTCCATGAGCGAGAGCGAACCGCCGCACACGGCAGCCATGGAGGATGAACCGTTGGATTCCAGCGTTTCGGACACTACACGCAGGGTAAAGGGAAACGAAGCGTCAGCGGGCAGCACGGGGCGCAACGACTTTTCAGCCAGGGCACCGTGACCGATTTCGCGGCGCGAAACGCGCACGGGCTTCACTTCGCCCACAGAGAAGGGCGGGAAGTTGTAGTGCAGCATAAAGCGCTTGGTCACGTCGCCGGTCAGCGAATCCATGCGCTGTTCGTCGGTGGAAGAACCAAGGGTGGTAACAACCATGGACTTGGTTTCGCCGCGGCGGAACAGGGCAGAACCGTGCGCGCGGGGCAGCATGCCGGTCTGGATCTGGATGGGACGCACGGTCTTGGTGTCGCGACCGTCAATACGCGTGCCTTCGTTAACAATGCGGGCGCGCACGAGCTTCTTTTCAAGGTCGCCCAGCATGTCGCCCACGCTCTTGAGTGCTGCGTCGTTTTCTGCCCAGGCCGGATCGCTCTTGAGAGTTTCCATGACCTTTTCTTTCACTGCCTTGCGGGCGTCCTTGCGGGCCATTTTTTCGGGCACGCGCACGGCTTCTTCCAGCCCAGCCGCAAGGGCCAGTTCCTTCACGCGGGCAACCAGAACCGAATCTTCGACGGGAGCGGTATAGGCCATCTTGGGCTTGCCAGCCAGTTCGCGCAGCTTGAGCTGGGCTTCAACCAGGGGCTGAATCTGCTGGCGGCCCCATTCAAGAGCGTCGATGATGACGTCTTCGGGCACAAAGCGGGCTTCGCCTTCCACCATGGTGAGGGCGTCGGCAGAGGCGGCAAAAACGATGTTGAGGTCGCTCTGTTCCTGCTGCTCAAAGGTGGGGTTGAGCACAAATTCGCCGTTGATGCGGCCAATGCGACCGCCAGCCACCGGGCCGTCGAAGGGCAGGGGCGACAGCATCACGGCGGCCGAGGCACCCGTAAGAGCCAGCACGTCAGAGTCGTTTATCTGGTCGGCAGAGATGACGCTGGCGAGCACCTGCACGTCTTCGTTCAGGCCCTTTTTGGGAAACAGGGGGCGCAGGGGGCGGTCGATAAGACGCGAAACCAGGGTTTCACGCTCGGAGGGACGGCCAATTTCGCGGCGGAAAAAGCTGCCGGGAATGCGACCAGCGGCGTACATCTTTTCGCTGTATTCAACAGTAAGGGGAAAGAAACCCTTGTCGAACTCGAGGCTCTGCGAGCAAACGGTGACAAGCACCACCGTGCCGCCGCACTGGATCCATACGGAACCGTGGGCCTGATTGGCCATGCGGCCTGTTTCAAAGATAACTTCTTTGCCGCCAACCTGGGCTGTAACCCGGATAGGATTAAAAATGTCCTGATACATAAAAATTCCTTTGCGTAGGGCGAAGGGGATTCCGGCAAAAGCGGGCAGATCGCTGGCCTTGGGCCTCTGCCTGATTTTCCCGGACCCCCCTTCTTCGCGTTTGTACCCTTGGTGGGTTTTGATTCAAGCAACAAGGGGGAGCGCTGGCTCCCCCTTGCGCGTCAGAGTCTTACTTGCGCAGACCGAGCTTTTCGATAAGAGCGCGGTAACGCTGGACGTCTTTCTTCTTCAAGTAACTCAGAATGTTACGGCGGCGACCAACCAGTTTGAGCAGGCCGGTGCGCGAGTGGAAGTCCTTTTTGTGTTCTTTGAAGTGGCCGGTGAGGTCTTCAATACGGGCGGTGAGCAGGGCCACCTGAACTTCCGGAGAACCGGTATCGCCCTCGTGTTTGGCGTGGGCATCAATAACGGCTTTCTTGTCGCTGGCATCCATTACCACAGCAGTACTCCTTGATAGTCGGGGTTAGTTCCAAAGTCCCCGCAATACGGTCCAACATGGGCCAGCAGGCGTAACCTCAAGCTGCGCAAGAGCCAGGGCGGTGCCCTGTTCCATCAGCAGCGCAAAGCCTTCTGCAGGCTCGAGGGCAACCTTGCCTTGCGCCTGGGCACGCTCAAGAGCTTCCGCGTTTGCGGTTGTACCTGGGCGGCAGGGCACGGCAATGCCATTGCGCACGCGAGCCGCTTCATCCGGCGTGAGCTCAACCCTTGGCCAGTGGGGCAGCGCTTCCTCAATGGGGCGCACGCAGCCTGGCAACAGGGTTGGGTCAGCCGTGAAGTCCGCGGGATCGCGAGCCACATCGAGGCCGAAGGGGTGACTATACTCTCGGATCAGTTCAGTGAGCACGGCTCCACACCCTAGGCGCGTCCCCAAGCTGTGGGCCAGGGAGCGTATATAGGTGCCAGAACTACAAGCGACCCGAAAGCTCACAAACGGAAGACTCACACTGAGTGTTTCCGCAAGTGAAATTTCCATGCGTTTGACCTTGGCGGGGGCTTCTACGCCCTTACGCGCCAGTTTGTACAGCGGCTGCCCTTCATGCTTGGCCGCCGAATAGGGCGGCACGGGCTGCTCGGTAAGCTCAAGCCACGCGGTAATTTCGCGGCGCACGTCAGCTTCGCTCACATGCTCCCACGGTGCTTCGGCCACCACCTTGCCCTCGATATCCCAGGTGTCGGTGGTCTGGCCCAGGCGGAACGTGCCGCGATAAACCTTGCCGCCCCCGGCCAGCAAATGCCCGGAGAGCTTGGTGGCCTGCCCAAGCAGTACCAGCAGCACCCCTGAAGCAAGCGGATCAAGCGTACCCGCATGCCCGATTTTTTTCTGCCCCAGACGTTTGATCGCCGTAAGGCAGCGGGCCGAAGTGGGCCCGGAAGGCTTGCGCAATACCAGAATGCCGTGCTGCTGGGGCAACTGGGCCGCCCCGGAGCGTTTTTCCGGCTGCCGGTCTGTGGTGCTGGGTGCGGCATCCGCCGCTGTGGTCATACTCATACGCAAGATGTTACCTTAGCCGCAGAGCGGGCATAAGTCAAAAAAATATCGGCGGCAGAGGCTGCTGACAGGGCAAAAACCCTGCTGCCCGCAAACCGGTCAGAAGGCGGCTCAGGCCACGCCCTCAGCATCCAGCTCTTCCGCTATGGCGGCTAGCAGTTGTGCGCCTGCCGATTCCATGTCGGCGCGCAGGGTGCCACCCGCAGCATTACGGTGACCGCCGCCGCCCAGTCGGGCTGCGGCCGCGCGCACGTCTATGGAACCGTATGAGCGCAGGCTGAATTTGCAGCTGCTGGGCGAATCTTCGCGCAGCACCGCAGCAACATGCACGCCGCGCAGGCGGCGCAGCTGCTCCACAAAGCCTTCAAGGTCTTCCTTGAGGGCGCTGCATTTGCGCAGGTCTTCAAGAAATACAGGACAAAAACACACGCTGCCAGCCCGTTCAAGGCGCGCACGCTGCAATAGCTGACCCCAGAGGGTCAGGCGACCACGACTCCAGGTATTTTCAAGGCGTTCGCGCAACAGGGCGATGTCGCAGCCGTGTTCGACCATATGGGCCGTGAGATAGAGCACGTCGGCGCTGGTGTTGCCGTGGCAGAATCCGCCGGTATCGGTAATGATGCCGAGAGCGATGGCTGTGGCAAGCTCACCCGTGAGGGGCAGGTCGGCGGCAAGGGCCACATAGGCCATAAGCTGGGCTGTGGCGGCCGCTGTGGGTTCAACCCAGTTGGCAGCGTTGCCCATGCCGTCTCCGCCGAGGTGGTGGTCGATGTTTACCGTTACCAGTTCTGGCAGGCGGGCGGCCAGCTCGCGACCAAGGCGGTCGGGTTCGCCACAGTCAAGCAGCACCGCGCAGCGGGGCTTGAAGGGCGGGTGCTCAAGCGTGGTGTGTACCACACCGGGCATGGAAAAAAAGTCCAGATAGCCGGGCAGGCCAGGCTGGGCATAGACCATGAATTCCTTGCCCATGGAGCGGAGCACATGACCGGCCGCAGCCACCGCGCCAGCGGCGTCGCCGTCGGGGTTTACGTGGGCTGCCACGATCACCTGATCGAGATCACGAAAAGCCTGAGCCATTCGTTCTGCGCCCTGGCGAAATTTCTGGGGAATAAGATCAGTCCGCTGCATAAATCTCCACTTGGCTATCCACCATTTCTTCCGGGCAAACAGCTTCCATCATGAGAGCGCATTTGTCCATGCGACTGCGCAGATGTGGTTCGCTGTTGGAAATGGATACCACCGCCAGCCGAAGCCGTGAAAGGCTGTCTTCTGTTCCTGCCTCGGCAATGGCGACATTGAATTTGTTTCGTGTTTTCTGTTTCAGACTGTTGGCAACCCGGCGCTTGGCCTTGAGGTTGTCGTTGCCGTCCAGGCTGAATTCTACGGTAAGAACCGCCATAAACATGGTCATAGGCTGGATTCCTGCCAGCGAAAGGCGTTTGCAGGATTGCCGCGCTGCGGGGAGAGGGCTGCGGCATGGCCCGGAAGCCGGAAGCCGCGCACGGCATGTAGTTAAAGCCTGATGCGCCGTCCGCAAGGGCAGAGGCATTCAAAAAAGGAAGGGAGACCGGGATTGCGGCCTCCCTTCCTCGTTACATTATTTCTACAGGGTGGCGGCTTCTTCGACAGTTTCAAAGGCTTCGATGATGTCGCCTATCTTCACGTCGTTGAAGTTTTCAAGGCCCACGCCGCACTCGTTGCCCTTAACCACTTCCTTGGAATCATCCTTGAAGCGCTTGAGCGAAGAGATTTTGCCGGTGTAGACCACCACGCCGTCGCGCAGCAAACGCACACCCGCGTTACGGGCGATCTTGCCGTCGGCCACATACGAGCCGGCGATAACGCCAACCTTGGGCACGCTGAAGGTATCACGCACTTCGGCCTGACCGAGGTAAACCTCGCGCTGCACGGGCGCGAGCATACCGGCCATGGCGCTCTTGATGTCATCCACAAGCTTGTAGATGATTTCGTAGAAGCGGATATCCACGTTTTCGTGGTCGGCCACGTCCTTGATCTTGGAAGTGGGACGCACGTTGAAGCCGATGATGATGGCCTGCGATGCAGAAGCCAGCAGAATGTCGGATTCGGTGATTGCGCCGGTACCGCCGTGCACCACGTTGATGCGTACCTTTTCCGTGCTCTGCTTGTTGAGAGCTTCGGTAATGGCTTCGAAGCTGCCCTGCACGTCGGCCTTGACCACAAGGTTGAGGGTCAGGGTTTCCTGATCGGACTTACGCTGCGACAGGAAGGTTTCAAGGGTGACGCGCGATTCGGAGGCCAAGTCGCGTTCACGCTGCTTGACCGCGCGGGAATCGGCAATGCGGCGGGCGACCTTTTCGTCCGAAACCACAAAGAATTCCTCACCGGCTTCCGGTACGCCTTCAAAACCCTGCACTTCAACTGGCAGCGAGGGGCCGGCGTCCTTGACCTTCTTGCCCTGGTCGCTCATGAGCGCGCGCACACGGCCCGAGAAAGTACCGCACACAAAGCTGTCGCCCTGGCGCAGGGTACCTTCCTGAATAAGCACGGTGGCGATGGGGCCACGGCCCTTGTCGAGCTTGGCTTCCACGATGTGACCGCGGGCGGGCTTGTCGGGGTTGGCCTTGAGTTCCATGATTTCGGACTGAAGGGCAACCATTTCAAGCAGTTCGTCCAGACCCATACGGCTCTTGGCCGAAACCTTGGCAACGATGGTATCGCCGCCCCATTCTTCGGCCTGCAGGCCCAGCTCTGCCAGTTCGCGCAGCACGCGGTCGGGCTCGGCACCGGGCTTGTCCATCTTGTTCACGGCAACCATGATGGGCACATTGGCGGCACGTGAGTGGTTGATGGCTTCGCGGGTCTGCTCCATGACGCCGTCGTCGGCGGCAACCACCAGAATAACAAGGTCGGTCACCTGGGCGCCGCGGGCACGCATGGCCGTAAAGGCTTCGTGGCCGGGCGTATCAAGGAACACGATTTCACCGCGCTTGGTCTTGACGTGGTAGGCGCCAATGTGCTGGGTGATACCGCCGGCTTCGCCGCTGGTGACGTTGGACTTGCGTATGGCGTCGAGCAGCGAGGTTTTACCGTGGTCAACGTGACCCATGATGGTAACCACGGGCGGGCGCGGCTTGAGAGTTTCAGGCGCGTCCACTTCCTTGGGAACCAGATAATCATCTTCAGAGAAGCCGACCTTTTCAACTTCGTACCCGAATTCGGCGGCCACCAGGGTGGCGGTGTCGATATCGAGGGTCTGGTTGATGGTGGCCATGATGCCAAGACCAAAGAGAACCTTGATGATCTCGTTGGCCTTCAGGCCCATCTGGTGGGCCATGTCGGCGACACGGATGGCTTCGGTAATACGGATTTTGCGCTTGGCCGCCTTCAGGGGCTGGGTGGACTGCGGCGCAACAGATGAACGGCCCTGCTTGCGACGGCCCTTGCCCCTGTTCAGACGACCGCTGTCGTCATCGTCGCTGCGGCGACCAAAATCGCCCTGCTGGAAGTCAACAGTACGACGACCCTTCAGGCGCTTCTTCTTGCTCTGCCCGTCGCGGGAATCAGAGGGAGAAGCAGGCGCTGCCTGCTGGCCAAAGCCGCCAGCGGGACCACCGGGGCGGGGGCCGCCAGCCGGGCGGGGCGCGCC